>DATAWA010000107.1:0-47740 GCA_036267435.1 Xanthobacteraceae bacterium
CGCGCTGGACGGGCGAAGACGGATTTCGGAGAGCGTTGGATGGGCGGCAGTACCCTGCATTCGCGACGCATTCTATCAGCGCGGCGCGGCGCGCTTTTGACGACGGCGGTTGCCGCCCTGGGGGCCAGCGTCTTGTTTGTCGCCCCTAACTTCGCTGGAAGCCCGTTCGCGTCGCCGGTATTGGCGCAGAATCTGACCGAAAAGGTTCAGGAGCTTCCGCAGAAGCCGGTGGGCTTTGCCGACATTGTCGAAAAAGTGAAGCCGGCGGTGATCTCGGTTCGCGTCAAGATCGATCAGCCCGCCGCTTCGAGTGACGGCGACGACAGCGGCTCGCCTTTCCCGCCCGGCTCGCCGTTCGAGAAATTCTTCAAGCAATTCGGCATGCCAAGCATGCCGAATGGCCATGAGATCATCACCGGCCAAGGCTCGGGTTTCTTCATCTCGGCCGACGGCTATGCCGTCACCAACAATCATGTGGTGCAGAACGCCGAGAACGTTCAAGTCACCACCGACGATGGCAAAACCTATAAGGCCAAGGTGATCGGCACTGATCCGCGCACCGATCTCGCCTTGATCAAGATCGACGGCAATGACTTTCCATATGTGAAGCTGTCGGACACGACGCCGCGCGTCGGCGATTGGGTGCTTGCGGTCGGTAACCCGTTCGGACTTGGCGGCACAGTTACTGCAGGGATCGTGTCGGCGCGGGGCCGCGATATCGGCGCCGGGCCGTATGACGATTTCATTCAGATCGACGCGCCGGTGAACAAAGGCAATTCCGGCGGTCCGACCTTTGACGTTGATGGCAATGTCATCGGCGTCAATACCGCGATTTTCTCGCCGTCGGGGGGTTCGGTGGGCATCGCCTTCGCCATCCCGGCCAACACCGTCAAAAGCGTGATTGCGCAGTTGCGCGACAAAGGCACCGTAACGCGCGGCTGGATCGGCGTGCAGATCCAATCGGTAACGCCCGATATCGCCGACAGCATGGGTTTGAAGCAAACGACCGGGGCGCTCGTCTCCGAACCGCAGAAAGATAGTCCTGCGGCCAAGGCTGGCATTGCCAGCGGCGATGTCATTACCTCCGTCAACGGTGAAACCGTCAAGGATGCCCGTGATCTGGCGCGCAAGATCGGCACCATGTTGCCGGGCGCGGCCGTGAAACTCGGCACGATTCACGACGGCTCCGACAAGACGGTGATGCTCACGCTCGGCACCTTGCCGGCGGAGAAGGAGGCGGCGAACACCTCGGGCCACGAAGATAATTCCGGCAGCGAAGTGCCCAAGCTCGGCCTGACGCTGGCGCCAAGCAGCAAGGTCTCCGGCTCGGGCGGCGATGGCGTCGTCGTCACCGCGGTCGAACAGGGCGGAGTTGCCGCCGATCACGGATTCCAGGTCGGCGATGTCATTCTCGACGTCGGCGGCAAGGCGGTAATGACGCCGGCCGACGTCCGCAAAGGTCTTACCGACGCGAGGTCGTCGGGCAAGCACACGGTACTGTTTCGAGTGAAGTCGAGCGACGGCACGAAGTTCGTGGCGCTGCCGCTCGGCGACGCCTGACGGGCTTAAGAGAAAGGGTTCGATCCGCTGGCATCCGTCGCCCCCGCTGGCGGGCGTACCCTGGGACGGGTCGCAAGACCCGTCCCACTGATACCAACTCTGCCTCCCGGCAACCGTCGCCCCCGCCGGGGCAGAGTAGGTAAGGGGGGGTGGTGGGCACGCTCACCACCCCCTCACTATTTTCGAGACTTCGCCGGGTTGCCCCAGCATGGCGATTTAAAGGGCCGGGTGATATGGCTTCAGCCGCCCCGAGGCCTTGGCATTTATTATATATGCGGTGGAGGGCACGGGTTTTTGGTGCGGCGATAGATCATGCGTCTTCTCATCATCGAGGACGACCGCGACGCGGCCGACTACCTGGTCAAGGCGTTCCGCGAGGTCGGCCATATTGCCGATCAGGCCGGTGACGGCGAGGAGGGGCTCCAACTTGCCCTCGACGGCGAATACGACGTGCTCATCGTCGATCGCATGCTGCCCAAGCGCGATGGCCTGTCGGTCATCGGCACCCTGCGGGCCGAGAGCGTGGAGACGCCGGTCTTGATTCTTTCGGCGCTCGGTCAAGTCGACGACCGGGTCAAGGGACTGCGCACCGGCGGCGACGACTATCTCGCCAAGCCCTATGCCTTCTCGGAGCTGCTGGCACGGGTGGAGGCGCTGTCGCGGCGGCGCGGCAGCCGCGGCGAGGAAACCGTTTATCGCGTCGGCGATCTCGAACTCAACCGGCTATCGCATGAGGTCAGCCGCGCGGGGCAGGAAGTCCAACTGCAGCCGCGGGAATTCCGTCTGCTTGAATACCTGATGCGCCACGCCGGCCAAGTGGTGACCAGGACCATGTTGCTGGAAAACGTGTGGGACTATCATTTCGATCCGCAGACCAATGTGATCGACGTGCATATTTCGCGGCTGCGATCTAAAATCGATAAAGGCTTTGCGCAGCCGCTGCTGCATACCGTGCGCGGCGCCGGCTACATGATCCGTGACGGTGCCCGCTGAGTTCGCGGCGCGCGAAGACTCGGGGAGGACATTGGAGATGACGCCCAACCAAGCCGCGCCGTTTCTCGCGGCTCGTGATTGTCTGTTTCGTCATCGCGAGGACTACGGTGCCGCATACCGTGATTTTCGATGGCCGAAGCTGACGCTGTTCAACTGGGCGCTCGACTATTTCGATGCGATGGCGCGCGACAATCACAATCCCGCGCTGTGGCTGGTCGACGACGAAACCGGCGACACCAAACTGTCCTTCGCGGCATTGAGCGCACGGTCGAGCCAGGTCGCCAATGCGCTGCGGGAGCTGGGCGTGCGCCGCGGCGATCGCATTTTGGTCATGCTCGGCAATGTGGTTCCGTTGTGGGAATGCATGCTGGCGGCGATGAAGCTCGGCGCCGTCATCGTGCCGGCAACCACGCTGTTGACGCGCAACGATCTCGCCGATCGCTTCGCGCGCGGACGGGTGCGGCATGTGATCGCTGGCGCGGACGCCGCGGCCAAATTCGCCGAATTGCCCGGCGACTACACGCGGATTGCCGTCGGCGACGAGGTGGCGGGGTGGCAGCCCTATGAACGGGTCTATCAGGCGCCGAACGAATTCACGCCGGACGGTGACACCCGATCGGATGATCCGCTGCTGCTTTATTTCACCTCGGGCACCACCGCGACGCCGAAACTCGTCTTGCACAGTCATCAAAGCTATCCGGTGGGACATCTTTCCACGATGTATTGGCTCGGCCTGCGGCCGAGCGACGTCCACCTGAATATTTCCTCGCCGGGCTGGGCCAAGCACGCCTGGAGCTGTTTTTTTTCGCCGTGGAATGCGCAGGCAGCGGTCTTTATCGTCAATCAGCGCCGGTTCAACGCCCGCGGCCTGCTCGATACCATCGTGCGCTGCGGGGTGACGACCTTCTGCGCGCCGCCGACGGTATGGCGGATGCTGATCCAGGAGGATTTATCGGCTTGGCGGGTGCGCATCAGGGAATTAATCAGCGCTGGAGAGCCGCTCAATCCGGAGGTCATCGAGCAGGTGAGGGCGGCCTGGGGCATCACCATCCGCGATGGTTACGGCCAGACCGAAACCACGGCGCTCATTGGCAATACGCCGGGGCAAAAGCTCAAGGCCGGTTCGATGGGCCGGCCGCTGCCGGGTTACCGTGTGGCGCTATTGGATGCGAACGGAGTGCCGCAACACGAGGGCGAGATCAGCCTGACGCTCGAGCCGCGCCCGATCGGATTGATGCAGGGCTATCAGGCCGACGATGGGTCGGTCCGCGTGCAAAAGGATAAGGTCTATCGGACCGGCGACGTCGCCACCATCGACGATGAAGGTTATCTCACCTATGTCGGCCGTGCCGACGACGTGTTCAAATCCTCCGATTACCGGATCAGCCCGTTCGAGCTCGAGAGCATTTTGATTGAGCATCCGGCGGTGGCGGAAGCCGCCGTGGTGCCGTCGCCCGATCCGCTGCGGCTTGCGGTGCCGAAGGCTTTTTTGGCGCTGGCGTCTGGGCAACAGCCGGATCGCGACACTGCGCTATCGATCTTCCGTCATTGTCGCAGCGCGCTCGCGCCATATAAGCGAGTGCGGCGGCTGGAGTTTGCCGAGTTGCCGAAGACCATTTCCGGAAAAATCCGGCGTGTCGAGCTGCGGCGTGCCGAGGCGGCGAGTCTTGAAGCCGGCAAACGCGCGCCGCTGGAATTCTGGGAAGACGATTTTTCCGATAGCGAATTGGGTTCGAAGGCTGAGTACAAGACGTGACGGCGCTCGGCAAACTTCTGCGTACGACGGCTTTCAAGCTGACGTTGGTCTATTTGGCGATTTTCGTGCTGTTTGCGGCGTCGCTGCTCGGCTATTTCGCGCTCAATACCCGGCGGCTCATCGACGAGCAGATCACCTCGACGGTGGATGGCGAAATCAGCGGGTTGTCCGAGCAATACGAGCAAGGCGGCATCAGGCGGCTGGTGATCGTGGTCGATCTGCGCTCCCGCCGTCCCGGTTCGAGCCTTTATCTGGTGACGACGCCGAACGGGGAAGGGCTTGCCGGCAATGTCGGCTCGCTTGAGCCGGGCGTTCTCGATCACCCCGGCTGGCTGGAAACCAATTATCGGCGGCTGGAGTCCCCGGAAGGCAGCGACCACCATGCCCTGGTGCGGGTCGTCCAGCTGCCGGGCGGTTTCCATCTGCTCGTCGGCCGCGACCTGGAGGAGCGCGAGCGCCTGTTCGGCATTATCGCTCACGCCGGGCAATGGTCGCTGGCGCTGGTCATCGTGCTCGGCCTCGCCGGCGGATTCTTCGTCAGCCGGCGCGTGCTCAAGCGCATAGACGCCATGACCGATACGGCCCAAACCATCATGCATGGCGATCTTGCCGGACGCTTGCCGGTCGCCGGCACCGGCGATGAGCTCGATCGTCTCGCCGACAACCTCAATGCCATGCTGGAGCGCATCGAAGCGCTGATGCGGGGCTTGAAGGAGGTTTCCGACAATATTGCGCATGATTTGAAGACACCGCTGACACGGTTGCGCAACCGCTGCGAACAAACGCTGCGCCACCCGACCGGCGATGCCTCCTATCGAGCGGCGCTGGAGTCGACCATCGCCGAGTCCGACGATCTGATCCGGACCTTCGACGCCCTGTTGATGATCGCGCGCGCCGAATCCGGCCAGGCGCGCGACAACATGATCGAATTCGACGCTGCCGAGATTGCCCGCGACGTCGGCGAGCTTTACGAGCCGCTGGCCGATGAAAAAGGCATCGCTTTGAAGATCGCCACCAACGGCGCGGCGCCGGTGCGGGGAAACCGCGAACTGGTCAGTCAGGCGCTGGCAAACCTGGTCGACAACGCCATCAAATATGCGCGTCCGGACGCCACGGTAAACGGTACGCCCGCCGAAGTCATTGTCGAGGCCGGCGGCGAAGGCGATCGCATCACGCTGAGCGTCGCCGATCATGGTCCCGGCATCCCCGACGCCGATCGCGGCCGGGTGGTCGAACGGTTTGTCCGTCTCGAGCAAAGCCGTTCGGAGCCGGGTTCCGGACTGGGCTTAAGTCTCGCTTCGGCGGTTGCGCGCCTGCACGGCGGCGAGCTGAAGCTTGAGGACAATCATCCCGGCCTGCGCGGCACGATTGCGCTGCCGCGTGCCGGGCCGGCGGAGGCGGAATGAAGCCACCGGCGCGGGCAAAAAAGCTGAAACGGGCGCGCCGTACTGCCCACGATGCGACCTTGCTGCGGCGGCTCGCCGGCGCGTTGCCGCTGCCATCCACACAAGGGTCGGCGCGGGTCAGCGAATTCCTCGCCAGCCATAAGCGCAACGCCGCCATCCGCGCGCTGCAATCGCTCGCGGCTATCCACGCTCCGTTGGCAAGGGTACTCGGTGCCATCGCCGAGGCAGCGCCCTATCTGTGGGACCTTATTGTGTCGGACCCGCCGCGGCTCGTGCGCTTGCTCCGGAGTGATCCGGACGCGGCGCTCGATGATTTGCTTGCCACCGTCAGAGCGGCGGCCGCGACGTCCTCGCAAGGCGACGTCATGCGTGGTCTTCGCCGCATGAAACGGGAAGCGGCGCTCCTCGTCGCGCTTGCCGACATCGGCGGGGTTTGGCCGGTTGCGCGGGTCACCGGGGCGCTCACCGATATCGCCGACGCCGCGCTCGGTGCCGCCGTGCACTATCTCATCCGCGACGCCGCCAAGCGCAAGAAGCTCGTGACGCCGGATCGAAACCATCCCGAAGCGGCGTCCGGATACATCGTCCTGGCGATGGGCAAAATGGGCGGCCGCGAACTCAACTTCTCGAGCGATATCGATCTGATGGTTTTTTTCGACGCCGCGGCGGCAAAGCTCGTTCCCGGCGTCGAGCCAGGGCCGTTCTACGTCGGGCTCACGCGCGAACTGGTTAAGCTTCTGCAGGAACGGACCGCCGATGGGTACGTGTTTCGAGTGGATTTGCGTTTGCGCCCCGATCCATCCTCGACGCAAATCGCGATGTCGACGCAAGCCGCACTCGACTACTACGAGAGCCGCGGCCAGAACTGGGAGCGGGCGGCGCTGATCAAGGCGCGTGCTTGCGCTGGCGACTTCGTGGCGGGCGAACGGCTGTTGCGCGATCTCGCGCCCTTCGTCTGGCGTAAATATCTCGACTACGCGACGATCGCCGACGTTCATGAAATGAAGCGGCAAATCCACGCCTATCGCGGCCACGGCGAGATCGCGATCGAGGGACATAATATCAAGCTCGGCCGCGGCGGCATTCGCGAGATCGAGTTCTTCGCCCAGACACAGCAACTCATCGCCGGCGGGCGGCACGGCGAGTTGCGTGGCCGCGGCACGCTTGCCACCCTCGGGGTGCTTGCCGCCGACGGCTGGATCGACACTGCGGCGCGGGACGAACTGACCGCGGCTTACGATTTCCTCCGCCGCGTCGAGCATCGGCTGCAGATGATGAACGACGAGCAGACTCATACGCTGCCCGCGGACGCGGCAGCGCTCGATATATTCGCCCGCTTTCTGGGGTTCGCCAGCCGTGATGATTTTGCCCGTGCACTTCTCGTCCATCTCCGTGATGTCGAGCGGCACTATGTCAGGTTGTTCGAGCGCGCCCCGGAATATCTGGCTCGTCGCCAGCATCTGTCCTTTGCCGAAGGCGACAGTGAGGGCGAGACGCTCGACCGGCTGGCGCAATTGGGATTCCGACGGCCGCATGAAGTCCTGGCGGCGGTACAAAATTGGCGCACCGGTCGTTATCGCGCGCTGCGCGGCGAACAAGCGCGGACCAATCTCCTCGACCTTATTCCGGTTGTGGTCGATCAATTCGCACGTGCCGAAAATCCGGATGCGGCGTTCGCCACGTTCGATCGCTTTCTTGCGGGCTTGCGCGCCGGCGGCCGTTTCTTCTCGCTACTGCGGCAGAATCCGGAACTGATCCGCTTTGTCGCGCTCATCCTCGGCGTCGCGCCGCGGCTTGCCGAAATCCTCGCGCGTCATCCACATTTCATCGATCCCTTGGTCGAGCCGCGCTTTTTCGCGTCGCTGCCGGGCGCAAAGGAGCTTGCGGCGGCGCTGCTGCTTACGCTGGATGAGACACGCAGCTACGAAGCCGTGCTCGACGCCATCCGGCTGTTCGGCCAGGAGCATATGTTCCTGATCGGCGCGCGCGTTCTGTCCGGGTCGATTGCCGCGGAACAGGCCGGCGAGGCTTTCGCCCGCCTGGCCGATGTACTGCTGCGCGCGGTCCACCGCCAGGTGGAAGACGATTTCATCGCGGCCCATGGCCGCATCGGCGACGGCGAGAGCGCAGTGGTCGCGCTCGGGCGGCTCGGCTCCTCGGAGATGACGGCTACGTCCGACCTCGATCTCATCGTCATTTACGATTTTGACGCCGACCGGCCGAACTCAAATGGGAAACGTCCGCTTTACGGCGGCCAGTATTTTGCCCGCTTCACACAGCGACTCATTAGCGCGCTTACGGTGCAGACCAATTACGGCCAGCTCTATCAGGTCGACATGCGGTTGCGGCCCTCCGGCCGGTCAGGCCCGGTAGCGACGCAGATCGACGGCTTTCGGAACTATCAGGAGCACGATGCCTGGACCTGGGAGCATCTGGCGCTGACGCGCGCCCGTGTCGTTTCCGGCTCTTCCGTATTCGCGGCAAAAATCGACGCGATCATCCGCGACGCGCTCTGCCGCCAGCGCGACCCTCGTCGCGTCGCGGCCGACGTCGTCGATATGCGTGCGGCCATCGCCAAGGAAAAGGGCGACGCCAATCCGTGGGACCTCAAATATGCCGCCGGCGGACTGATGGATATCGAATTCATCGCGCAATACCTGCAACTCGTCCACGCCGCGGCAATGCCGGAGATCCTTGACGTGTCGACGACGCGAAGTCTGGAAAAGGCGGCGCGGCTCGGTGCGCTAAATCCGGAAGATGCCGAAATCTTACGGCCGGCGGTACGCTTGTTCCAGGACCTCACGCAAATCTTACGGCTTTGCCTGTCGGCAGCTTTCGATCCTAAGACGGCCGGCGCCGGCGTGCTTGGTCTGCTCGCGCGTGCCGCCGACTTGCCGGATTTTCCGGCGCTACAAGCTCACCTGGAAGAGACGCAACGCCAGGTGCGGGAATGTTTCGTGCGGATTTTGCAAAAAGGGACGTAACAAGCAACTCGCCTGCTCGATTTAGGCATCGGCGCTCGTGAGCTGCGACGGTTCATGCTGCGGCACAATGCTCGCTTGCGATTCGTCTTTGAGCAGCGGTTGCGCCACAAGCGGCATTCGCACCACAACCATGGTGCCGCGGCTGAGTTTTGAGCGAATGCGCATCGCACCGCCGTGCAGTTCGACAAGCGATTTGGCGATAGCGAGCCCAAGGCCAGATCCCTGGTGGCGCTTGGTCAATTGACTTTCGACCTGTTCGAATGGCCGGCCGAGCTTGCGCAGGGAATCCTTCGAAATACCGATGCCATTGTCGGCGATGGCGATGGTCACCATGCCGCCGCGTTGGCGGCCGCGCATCGTCACGGCCCCGCCGTCAGGGGTGAACTTCACGGCATTGGACAGAAGATTGAGCGCGATCTGCTTGAGCGCGCGGCGATCGGCCTCCAGCTCGATCTGCTGATCGACGTCGCTGTCAAGCTTGAGATTCTTCTCGGCGGCGCGGGTCGACACGACGCGCAAGCAGTCGGCGAGTACCGGATCGAGCGCAACGGTTTCCGGAGCGAGCCGGATGCCGCCGGCCTCGATTTTCGACATGTCGAGGATATCGTTGATGACGTCGAGCAAGTACTCGCCGCTCTCGCGGATGTCGCGGGAATATTCGGTGTATTTCTCGGCGCCGAGCGGGCCGAACATGCCCGATTCCATGATCTCGGAGAAACCAATGATGGCATTGAGCGGCGTGCGCAGTTCGTGGCTCATATTGGCGAGGAATTTGGATTTTGCCTGGTTGGCTTCCTCGGCGCGGGTTTTTTCCTCGGCGTATTTCCCGGCGAGGTCGGCGAGTTCGCCGGTCTGCACTTCGAGTGCCTGGCGTGATTTGCGTAAATCGGCAATGGTGGCGATCTGTCGCTTCTCGCCTTCCATAAGTCTCTGCTCGTGTTGCTTGAGCTTGGTGATGTCGGTGCCGACCGACACGTAGCCGCCGTCTTTGGTGCGGCGCTCGCTGATATGCATCCAGCGCCCGTCGTCGAGTTGCGCCTCGAAGGTGCGCGCACCACGCGGCTGACCGTCCTCATTGATGGCGGTGGTGCGGACGATCGGCGTTTTCCCGGCCGCGACAATCGTCCCATAACCGGTGCCGGCGGTGACGGCCTCGTCGGGCAGGTGGTGTAGCGTTTGAAAGTTCGAGTTGCACAGTACCAGCCGGTTCTCGGCGTCCCACAGCACGAAAGCTTCCGGGATGGTCTCGATGGCGTCGCGCAGCCGCAAATCGGCGGCAGTGGTGCGAGCGACCAGGTTCTTTTGCTCGGTTACATCGACGGCGATGCCGATGACGTGCAGGCCGGCTTCGCCGTCCTGGCGCGCCAGTTCGCAGCGCACGCGCAGCCAGATCCAGCGGCCGTCGGCGTGGCGCATGCGGAAGTCGCGATCGATGGCCTGCAATTTGGCGTCGGCTAGCTGCGTCGCCAGCCGGTACAGATCGATGTCGTCCGGATGAACGAGGTCGCTGATCTCGCCGAACGTCAACAGCTCGTCCCTCTGTTGCAGTCCGAGTATGTCGTACATCGAGTGCGACCAGAAGACCCGGCCGCGCGCTAAATCCCAATCCCATAATCCGCACCGGCCGCGATTGAGTGCGGTGTCGACCCGGCTGCGTACGGTGTCGTGAATAAGGTCGGCCTCCCGCGCGCGTGTCGCCTGCCAATGGAAGGCGAAGCCGAGGATCAGCACTACAAAGCCCGTCGTCGCCGACAGGGTCACAGTGAGCGCGGTGGTGGAGCGCCAGTCGGCGAGGGCATCCTTGCGGCTTTGAATGACGGCAAGAAGGCCGACCGGAGTTTTCAGGGCGCGCACCGAAGTAAAGGCGGCTTCGCCGTCACCGAGTGTGATCTCCATGGTGCCGGCGGCGGCGCCGAAGGTGGTCAGCGGCTGTGACGGTCCGAGCACGTCGAGAATTTGCCGACCCAACAGTCGCGAGTCCGCCGGCAGGCTGGCAACGATGGTGCCGTCACCATCGGCGACCAGAACGCGCCGGCCGGCGCCCGCCGCCCAAGCCGGTAACGCCTGCTCAAGCGCGTCCGAGGTGCGCGGCAGACGCGCGGCGTCATGCGGCGGGCGATCGAGCGCGGCGGCGAAATGATCAGCGAGCGCCGCGATGGTCTGGGCGGCATCGAACACGACCTGGCGACGATGTTCGAGCACCTGCACCGCGGCGCCGATGCAGATGGTCACCATGAAGGCAATGATGAGAACGGGAACCGCGCGCCGCAGCAGCGGCTCGGCGGTCAACAGGCGCCGATAAGCGGGATTGGCGATCGATTGCGCCAGCCCCTTGATCGAATCGGAACGTAGAGACGCACTCGCCGCAGCGGCGCGCGCCATGCCTGCCTCCGTTCGGATTATTCCGTCCAGCCGCGATCGAAGAGGTGTGCCGCATCTCTCCGAATCGGGAATCAATAGAATCGATACGCGCTGATTTGTCGAGAGTCCGCGGTCAATATTTTTTTAAGAATTATCCCAAGTTAATTTATTGCGCCGCAATGACGCAGGGATGATTCGGCCGGCAGAGCAAGAATCCCTTTTCACTGAGTCACTTGCGCGGACGATGCGGCGTTCGTCTCGCGCTATTGCCTTTCGGCTTATAAGCATAGTCGTCAAGCGCGTCTTCGGCGGTCATCGCCGCGGCGAAATGCGCTTCAGCTTTCAGCCAGACTGCGGGCCACGATGTCGTGGACGTCTCGCGACAATGCCGGTACGGCGGCGACGCGGCGGAGCACCGCTTCGGCCTCGCGGCGGCGGGTGGCTTCGAGCGCCCGCCAGGAGCGGAACGCACCCATCAGCCGGGCCGCGACCTGCGGGTTCTTCGGATCGAGCGCCAGCACGATATCGGCCACGAAACCATAGCCGGCGCCGTCGCGGCGGTTGAACTGGGTATGATTGACCTGAGCGAACGAGCCGATCAGCGCGCGGACACGGTTGGGATTGGTCATCGAAAGGGCCGGATGCTTGGTCAGGGCGCGCACGCGGTCGAGCGTCGCCGGCTCCGGGATCGCGGCCTGCAGCGCCAGCCATTTATCGATGATCAGCGGGTCGTCGGCATAGCGGTCGTAGAAATCGTCGAGCGCGGCGGCGCGTTCGGGCCGATCGTGCAGCGCCAGCGTTTCCAGCGCCGCCATGCGGTCAGTCATATTGTCGGCACTTTGATACTGCGCAAACGCCCGGGCGATGTCTTCGCCGGTTTCGGTTACGGCCAAGAGATCGAGGCAGATATTCTTCAGCGCGCGGCGTCCGGCGCCTTGCGCGTCGGGCCGGTACGGACCGGGCGAGATCATGCGCCGGTAGGTGTCGGCCAGCGCCTCACGGTGGTGCGTGCCGATCGCCGAACGTAACTGGCGGCGCGCGGCAAAGACCGCATCCGGATCGACGTCGCCGCCGAGTTCGCGCGCAATATCGGCCTCGCTCGGCGGCGCCAGTGTCAGCGCCATGAAGGCGGGTTCGAGCTTGGCATTCTCAAGGACGCCGCGGAGCACCGCCATCAAGCCGTCGTCCTGTCGTGGCGGCGCACCGGCGCGAAGCGCCGCGACATTGTACTTGAGCAGCGTCATCGCCAAGGTCTGCACCGCCTGCCACCGGTTGAACGGATCGGAATCGTGGGCGGCGAGGAAACGCAAATCGGCGGAATCGAGTGGCAGCGACAGCTTGACCGGCGCGGAGAAGCTACGGTTGACCGACGGCACCGGCCGCTCCGTTACGCCGCTGAAGACAAAGCGCTGGTTCGGCTGCGTCAATTCGAGCACGCCGCGTTCGAGCGGCCGGCCGTCCAGCATCAGCGGCAATTCCTCGCCGTCCGCCCCAATGAGCCCGAGCGCGAGCGGAATAATCATCGGCTCCTTATCGGGCTGGCCGGGGGTAGGCGGAACGGTCTGGGTGATGTCGAGGGTCAGGGTTTTCGCGCGCGCGTCGTAATGCGGCGCGATTTTGATATCCGGAGTGCCGGCTTGCGAATACCAGCGCATGAATTGCGGGAAATAATCGCGGCCGCTGACGTCGGCGAAACACTGCACGAATTGCTCGACCGTCGCAGCCTGCCCGTCGTGGCGCGTGAAATAGAGGTCCATGCCTTGGCGGAATAGGGCGGAGCCAATGAGCGTGCGGATCATGCGCACAACTTCGGCGCCTTTTTCGTAGACGGTCGAGGTGTAGAAGTTATTGATTTCGCGATAGATCTCCGGCCGAACCGGGTGAGCAAGCGGGCCGGCATCCTCGACGAATTGGTGCGAACGCAAGCCGCGCACGTCGCTGATGCGCTCGACGGCGCGCGAGCGCTGATCGGCGGTGAATTCCTGGTCGCGGAAGACGGTAAGCCCTTCCTTGAGACAGAGTTGGAACCAGTCGCGGCAGGTGATGCGATCCCCGGTCCAATTGTGGAAATACTCGTGCGCGATCACCGCCTCGATGCCGGCGTAATCGGAGTCAGTGGCGCTGGTGGGCGAAGCGAGCACGTATTTGTCGTTGAAGACGTTCAGCCCTTTGTTCTCCATCGCCCCCATGTTGAACGCGGACACCGCGACGATCATGAAAATATCGAGGTCGTATTCGCGGCCGAAAGCGGTTTCGTCCCAACGCATGGCGCGCTTGAGACTGTCCATGGCGTAGGGGACGCGGTTCTCCTTGCCCGGCTCGACATAGATGGCAAGCTTCACCGCGCGGCCCGACATGGTGGTGAAGCTATCTTCGACACAGGCAAGATTGCCGCCGACCAGCGCAAACAGGTAGGACGGTTTCGGGAACGGATCGTGCCAGGTTGCAAAGTGCCGCGAGGTGCCTGGGATATCGCCGGCGTCAACGAGGTTGCCATTGGACAACAGCACCGCAGCTTCCGACTTTTCGGCCTCGATGCGGGTGGTGTAGACCGCCATCACGTCCGGGCGATCCAAAAAATAGGTAATGCGGCGGAAACCTTCGGCCTCGCATTGCGTACAATAGGTCGTGCCGGCGCGGTAGAGGCCCATCAATTGCGTGTTGCCGGTCGGATCGACCGCAGTTTCGATTTCGAGCGTGAACGGCCGGTTCGGCACTTGCGCGATGGTCAGCCGGTCCGGCGTGGCAACGAAGCTATCCGTCGCCAGTGGCTTGCCGTCGAGCGCGAGCGCACGAAGTCTTATGTCGTCGCCATCGAGCACCAGCGGCGCTGGCGTTCCCGTGGCATTGGGTTTGATCTTGAGCGTGGCGCGGACGGTGCTCGCGGTCGGATGCAGCGAGACGTCGAGATCGACGGTTTCGATCAGCCAGTCGGGCGGCCGGTAATCGGCAAGGCGGATAGGACGGGGTTCTTCGGTGCGCATAATAGGGGTGATGTAGAGGCTTTGCCGCGCAAATGAAAGCGCAAGGCGACGACGAGTTTTGCAGCCGACGATCCGGCTAATCTATTCGCGCTGCGATCGCGCAACGCAGGCCCTCCGGCCGGAAGTCGAGCTTGGTGCCCCCGCCCAGATCTTGGGCCAGCCCGCGCTCGATAAGCCGCGAGCCGAATCCCTTATGGACCGGAGGATTGACGGTGGGGCCGCCCGACTCCCGCCACTCCAGCCGTAGCAGGGACTGCTGCTCTTGCCGCTCGATTTGCCAAGCGATTTTCACGCTGCCCTTGCCGTTCGACAGCGCGCCGTATTTTGCCGCATTGGTGGCGAGTTCATGGAGCGCTATGCTGATGGACAATGCCATCTTGGCCGACAGCCGCACCGATGGTCCAGTCACCTGGAATCGGCCCGGGTCGCCGCTTCTGTAAGGCATGATGGCTTGGCCAACGATCTCAATGAGGTTGGCGCCTTGCCAGTTTTCTTCCGTCAGGACGTCATGCGCGCGCGAGAGCGACATCAGCCGTGCCTCGAACAAGGCCCGCGCGTTTTCGCCGGACTGCGGACCGCGAAACGATTGAGCGGCGATCGACTGTACGGTGGCGAGCGTATTCTTGACCCGATGATTCAACTCGTTGAGCAAGAGAAGGCGATGATCTTCGATGCGCTTGCGCTCGCTGATGTCGACGGCAGCGCAGACTCCTCCAACGATTTTGCCTGCAGCGTCACGCAACGGCGCTGCCTGGATCAATAGCGCAATGCTCGAACCGTCGGAGAAGCGTATCTCGAATTCCTCGTTAGCGAAGGGTTCGTTACGCGCCGCGCGCCGTAGCGGCAACAGATCGATCGGCAGTTCGCTGCCATTTTGGTAGAAACGGAAATGTCCCGGACGCTGGTTCTCGCCGGTCGAGAGCGCCACATTGGCCGCAAGCGGCATGCGCAACAGCTCCGCCGCGCGGCGATTACGGATCACGGTCCGGACATCGGCGTTATACGTGAACCAGACCGCGGCAGGGACGGTCGCCAGCACAGTCTGCAACTGGTTCTTCTGCGCTTCGACCTCGGCGGCGACCTCGCGCCGCATCTTCGCCATGGCGATATTGGTATTGACCCGTGCTAACAGCTCCCGGCCGCTAAACGGCTTGGTCAGATAGTCGTCGGCGCCCGCCCCGAGGCCCTCCACCTTCGCTTCGTCACCTGCGCGCGCGGAAAGCAAAATAACCGGCAAATCGCTCACTGTGCCATCTGCACGAATTTCCTGCAGCAACTGAAAGCCGTCGCACAGGGGCATCATGACGTCCGAGAGAAGAAGCTCTGGCTTTTCGCGCCGGATCGCTTCCAGCGCATCGAGTCCGTTGCCGACGGTCTCGACGGAGTAATGCGGAGCCAATAACCGGCGCACATAATCGCGCATATCGGCATTATCGTCGGCAATCAGGACGCGTGGGCGCTTGTCCGCGGCAGCCTGCACCGACCGCATGGTCGTAACGTCCGGGAAGAAAATGTCGGCTACTGGGGCAGCGTTGTCTGCGTCCGCCGGCAGCCAGCGCTGGGCCTCTTCGACATAGGCGGTTGCTCTTGCTGCCTCCGGCTCTCGGTGTGCGGTCGGATCGTTCGCGATCGAGCGCTGTTGCTCGTAGGGAATAATGACGGTGAAGGCAGTGCCGCGGCCGACTTCGCTGGTGACGCTGATCTCGCCGTTATGCAGGGCGACCAGTTCGCGGACTAATGCAAGACCGATGCCCGATCCCTCGTAAGTGCGACCGCGCTGTCCTTCGACGCGGTGAAATCGCTCGAAGATGTGCGGCAGCTCGCTTGCAGGAATGCCGACGCCGGTATCGCTCACCGTCAGCGCAACGCGGCCGTCGCGATCGCCGAGCCGAACGGCGATGCCGCCATTAAACGTAAACTTGAAAGCATTGGAGATAAGATTGAGAACGATCTTCTCCCACATCTGCCGGTCGACATCGACGGGAGGCAGGCGTGCTTCGCAATCGATCTGCAGGGTCAGATTGGCGCGCACGCACAGCGAGGCGAAATTGGCGGCCGTTTCGCGGGTCGCGATGCCCAAATCGGTATTCTCGAAATGGGTCTGCATGCGGCCGGCTTCGACGCGGGAGTAATCGAGGAGCGTGTTGACGAGGCGCAAAAGCCGCAACGCGTTGCGATGCGCCACCGCTATTTCCTCGCGCCGTTGCGGCGGCAAGTCGTCACCGTGGCGCAAGGCATCTTCAAGCGGTCCAAGCATCAGGGTCAGCGGCGTGCGGAATTCGTGGCTGACATTCGAGAAGAACGCGGTTTTGGCATGATCGAGTTCAGCCAGCGCTTCGGCACGGCGGCGTTCCTGCTCGTAGGCCTCGGCATTGGCGATCGCTGCGGCGATCTGACCGGCCACGAGCTTCATGAAGCCGGCATAATTGTCGTCGAACAGGCGAACGGATTGAGTCCCGCGATCAGAAAACCCTCGTGCCCGGTTTCGCCGCTCGGCATGATCGGCAATATGACGGCCGTGTTCGGGGCTTGCTGCCAGGGGCCGCGCGGGAAGATCGCTTGGAACGACGATTCAAGATTCGCGACGACCCGCGGCTGACGATCCTTGAGGACGTCCGCCAGCGGCCACTCATGCTCGCCATGGAGTGGCAGCGTCGGCATCAGCGCGGGATGGTCCCAGCCGATGCCCGCGACACTCGCCAGAGTCGCTGTGCGTCCGCCCGCGTCAAGAATGTAGATCATGGCGAACGGCAGATCGTGAGGATCGGTGGCTAGCGCGCCGGCACAGCGCTCACACGCTTGCTGCCAAGTGCGTGCTTCGGCCGCCGTCGCGGCGAGCTCACGCAACAAGGCAAGCTGCCGTTCGCCGATGACGCGTTGAGTGTCGTCGGTATTGGCGCAGAAGATGCCACCGACGCGGCCATCATCGTCTGGGATAGGACTGTATGAGAAAGTGTAGTGGGTTTCTTCGGGATAGCCGTTGCGCTCCATGATCAGGAGCTGGGCTTCGACATAGATGCCTTCATCGCCGCCCATGGCCTGTGACAATAGCGGCGAAATGTCCTGCCAGATTTCGCTCCAGACAACCGCCGTCGGCTTGCCGAGGGCCCATGGATGTTTGCCGCCAATGATGGATTTGTACGGATCGTTGTAGAGATAAATCAGCTCCGCTCCCCATCCAATCCAGATCGGCTGCCGGGACGCAAGCATGATGGCGACTGCGGTCTGCAGACTTTTGGGCCAGCCGTCTTGTGCGCCGAGCGAAGTGTTCGCCCAATCGAACGCGCGAATGAGTTTTGCGAGTTCGCTTTTTCCTCGCGGCGGCCGCCCGGCCTCGGCCGCCGCAATTCGGGAATGATCGGCGGAATCTCCCGCCAACGCCTCGCTCATCGTACGCCCCTTCCGCAGGCCAATCCCTCAATGGATGGTGGGTCCTGCGGGAAAGTACCGAAACGCATGAAGTTTATGAAGGTTCCCCGCCGTCCACTTCCAAAGAGCACCATTAAGTCGGCTATCAAACAAAGGCTTGCCAGCAGAGGAAGCGAACCAAACGAGTATAGGAATCGCGGTCAAGACGAGGTTCACGTCGAGGAGAACGCCGATTCCGTGGATGTCTCTAGGGTGCCGAATATCGAATCGATCAACGCCGTGGCTCGGCGTGGCCGATAACGCGCCGGATCGTCGGGAAGCGCCGGCGCAGGCGACGCTCCAGCGCATCCACCACGTCGTGCACTGTGGCGACCGAGAGGGCTGGATTGACGCTGCAGTGGAAATTCACGATCTCGCCGTCGGCCACCTCGCGCACACGGACATCGTGGACCTCGGCAAGGTCCGGTATTTCTGCCGCGAGGGTTGCCAGCGCCTCGCGCACTTCCACGATCCGGGCAGCCGCCGCATCGCGCCCGGAGAGTACGTCCGCCGGCAATGGCTCGATATGCGTCTCGACTTCCGCGTCGGAGCCGAGCTCGTCGCGCACCGCCTGTTCGAACCGGCTGGCGACGTCGTGGGCCTCGCCGAGCGGCTGGCCGCCCTCGACTTCGAGATCGGTCGACACTGATAACTTCCCCGCTATGGTTTGAACTGCCACGTGATGAATGGCGAGGCCGAGGTCGCGGGCGATCACCATGACGCGCTCGCGCACCGATTCGTCGTCGAGGGCGCGCGCCTCGGTGGTGATGGTGACTTCGGCCGACGGCAGCTCGGTGCGGATGGCGGCCGTCAATTGCTGCTTGATGGCACTGACGCGGTCGAGCGGCAGCGTGCGGCTGACGCCGACGCCGAGCTCGACGAACAACACCGCGCCCGCCGGCCGCGCCCGCACCCGCTCGACCGCGACAACGCCAGGGACCTCGCGCGCGATGGCCGCAATCCGCTCGCTCACGCCGGCCGGCGCTGTGTCGGTCAGCGTATCGATGGTGCGCCGGCCGAGCCGCCAGCCGGCAATGCAGATGAACACGGCGACGACAAGTGCGGCTGCGGCATCGGCCCATGGATAACCGAGAGCAACGCCGCCAAGCCCGACCAGTACGGCAACCGACGACCACATGTCGGACGAGAAATGCAACGCATCGGCGCGCAGGGCTTCGCTCGATGTCGCCCGGGCGACGCGTTCGAGCGTGCGGGCGCGGAAGAAGTCGACGACGATTGAAATCGCGATGATGACGAAAGCCGCGGCGGTGGCTTCGACGGCGTAAGGCTTCGCGGCGGCGAGCCGCTGCACGGCTTCGAAGATCACGGCCGCGGACAGGAGGAACAGGAGCGCGGTTTCGGCGAGCGCGCTGACGCTCTCGATCTTGCCGTGGCCGAATTGATGCTCGGCATCGGCCGGTTTGTCGGAAACGCGCACCGCAAGGAAGGTCAAGAGCGTTGCCGACAAGTCGATGAGGGAATGGCCGGCTTCCGACAGGATGGCGAGCGAGCCGGTCAGAAGCCCGACGGCCGCTTTGGCAACCGTCAGACCCGCCGATGCGGCAATCGATCCGAGTGCGGCCTTCTCCTTGGCGTTCATGCGCGGCCCCCTGGGCAACGGACGGGTTACTGACGTCCATCCGGCCCGTCAATGCGCCCGCGACGGCCAATGCGGATTCGCTTGGTCAGGCGCTCAGGCCGCCGTCCACCATCAACAGGCTGCCGGTCGTGAAGCTGCTGGCATCGGAAGCGAGATAAAGCACTGAACGCGCCACTTCCTCGGCGCGGACATGGCGCTTGAGCGGAATGATTTCGTTGAAGAATGCCGTTGCGTCACGCCCGAGCACGCCGCCGAGGCTGTCTTCGACTCGCGATTGGAAGGCGTTGTCCACCGGTCCGGGGTGTATGGTGTTGACGCGGATATTGCGCGGGGCGAGCTCTTTTGCGAGCACCCGCATCAGACCGACCTGTGCGTGCTTGGCGGTGATGTAGCCGTACACACAGGGGTCGCCTTTGACGCCGACAATGCTCGACGTGATGACGATCGAACCGCCGTCGTTCATTTGTGGCACCGCGTGCTTCGCAGCCAGAAATGCGCCTTTGACATGCACGGCCAGCACCGCTTCGAAGACATCTTCGGGATAATCGGCAATCGGAGCGATCGTGCCGAAATTACCGGCATTGCTGAACAGCACGTCGATCTTGCCGAATTGGCGCACGGTATCGGCGACACCGGCCTTGACCTGATCGAAGTTTGTAATGTCGGCCTTGACCCAGGATACCCCAGCGTCGCCGACCGCAGCCGCCGCCTGAGTCAAGCCATCGGCATTGAGGTCGAGCAGCATCACTTTGGCGCCTTCGGCATGAAACAGCTTCGCCGTCGCCAGGCCGATGCTGCCAGCCCCGCCGGTAATTAAACAGACTTTGTCCTGCAACTGGTTGGCCATTCTGAGTGCTCTCCCGGGGCCCGGTATTCGGCTTTATAGGAAATCCTAACCGACTCCGGACACTTTGGCAGGAACTGAGGGTGACTTGGCCGACAAATACGCCTTGCAGGCCGTCTGGCCGTCGATTTTTTCCTGCCAAGTCGCTAGATACGGCGGCGAAAGGCTGGATGATGACATTGCCAATCGACCGGGGCTTTTGCGTCGCCCCCATGATGGAGTGGACTGACCGGCACTGCCGGTTCTTCCATCGGCTGTTGACGCGCCGGGCGCTGCTTTACACCGAAATGCTGACCACCGGCGCGGTGTTGCACGGCGATCGGGCACGGCTTCTGTATTTCGACGCTGCCGAGCATCCGCTAGCGCTGCAACTCGGCGGCTGCGAGCCGCGAGCGCTCGCCGCCTGCGCCAAGATCGGCGCCGATCTCGGTTTCGACGAGATCAATCTCAATGCCGGCTGTCCATCCGACCGTGTTCAGGACGGCCGCTTCGGCGCTTGCCTGATGGCCGAGCCGGAACGGGTCGGCGATTGCGTCGCGGCCATGAAAGCCGCGGTCGGCATTCCCGTTACCGTCAAATGCCGCATCGGTATCGACGAGCAGGATCCCGAGTTCGCGCTCGAGGTTTTCACCCAAGCCGTGGAGCGGGCCCGGGCCGATGCGCTCATCGTGCATGCGCGCAAGGCGTGGCTCAAAGGCCTGTCGCCGAAGGAGAACCGCGAAATCCCGCCGCTCGATTATGAACGCGTGTATCGGTTGAAGGCGGCGCACCCGCGGCTTCCGATCGTTCTTAACGGCGGCGTCGGCAGCGTCGAAGCTGCGCTCGCCCATTGCCGCCATGTCGACGGCGTGATGATGGGCCGTGCCGCCTACCAGGAGCCGTGGCGGCTTATGGCCGTCGACCCGGCCTTCTTTGGTGAGGCTTCCACCTTTTCGTCGGCGAAGGCGGCCGCGGCGGCTCTGGCTCCTTATATCGAGCGCGAGTTGGCACGCGGCACGCGGCTTCATTCCGTGACTCGGCACCTTCACGGCCTGTTTCAGGCCGTCCGCGGCGCGCGCGCCTTTCGCCGCGCGCTGGCTGGGGCCGCTGCGACGCCGCTAGCTGGCGCCGAATTCCTGATCGGCGCGCTTGCGCTGGTCGACGATGCTGCGATAGCCGTTGCCGGTGGCGCGCGCGACGCGGCATGACGCGGCCATGCGCCCCCCGCTTGAGGGAAGGGTGTTATGCGCCGCGTTCGCTTTCGCGATCCGCAAAGCGGGAGGATAAAGGCGTCAGTCGGCCGGAGGCCGTGCGAGCGAAAGAATAAAAATGTTTTTCGGCGTCCCGTTGAGCGAGATCGCGTGGCTTGCGCTGGCAGTCGTCGTCGCCGGCGTCATCACCGGCCTTCTGGCTGGAATGTTCGGCATCGGCGGCGGCGCCGTCATCGTCCCGGTGCTCTATGAGGTATTTCAGCTCCTCGCGGTGCCGGATGCGGTGCGCATGCAACTTTGCCTCGGCACTTCGATCGCCATCATCCTGCCGACCACCGTGCGCTCTTATCTGACGCACCGCCAGAAAGGGCTGGTGGTGCCGCGGGTGATCCGGCTATGGGCGCTGCCGGCCGTTATTGGCGTTGCGACAGGCGCGACGATCGCGGCCTTCGCACCTCCGGCGGTGTTCAAGATCGCTTTCGTGGTGATCGCGAGCTTTATCGCGACCAAATTCCTGTTCGCCGGCGACCGCTGGAATATCGGCACGGAACTGCCCGGACCGGTGCCGATGACGGCCTATGGCTTCGGCATCGGGCTTGCCGGATCGCTGATGGGCGTGAGCGGCGGCTCGCTGTCCAACATCGTGCTCACGCTGCATGGCAAGTCGATCCATCAGGCGGTGGCGACATCGGCCGGATTAGGGGTGCCGATCACCATTGTCGGCACGCTCGGCTATATCCTGGCTGGCCTGCCGCATCAGGCGCTGCTGCCGCCGCTATCGCTCGGCTTTGTGTCGCTGATCGGAGTAGCGGTGATGGCGCCGGTATCGAGCCTTGCCGCGCCTTATGGCGCGCGGTTCGCGCACCGGCTGCCGCGGCGGACCTTGGAAATCGCGTTCTCGTGCTTTCTTCTGCTGGTGTCGGCGCGGTTTTTGGTCAGCCTGATCTGGAGCGTCTAATTACGGATAGCCCTTCAGCACCAACCGA
Organism: Xanthobacteraceae bacterium; assembly: GCA_036267435.1. GTDB lineage: Bacteria > Pseudomonadota > Alphaproteobacteria > Rhizobiales > Xanthobacteraceae > BOG-931. The sequence continues at coordinate 22,073 of DATAWA010000107.1, forward strand.
TCGCCGACGACCTGCCAACTCTGCAGCCGGTTGAGGAAACTCATGCCGAGAAGACTCATCTGGAGCTGCCCCGGCTGCACCACCAGCGCCTCGACCGATTTTTCCTCAAGACCGCCGATGGCGAGGCGGTCGAGCGTGACCGATGCGGCGCGAGTGCGCCCATTCGCCGTGTCGATGCTGACCGAATAGTCGAGCAGATCGATCGGCAGTCCGGCGGCCTTCGCGTCGTTTTGCGTCAGCACCACCGAGCTTGCCCCGGTATCGAGCACCATGGGGACGCGGGCGCCGTTGATCTGTGCGGCGATGGCAAAATCGCCGCCATTCGAGCGCGCCACTTCGACCGTGCGTCCGTGCGAGATGACGTGGCCGGGGACGAGCTCGGCCATGACCCGGTCGGCAACAGCGTTGATTTCATACCGGTAGGAATAGCCGATCACCAAAAGTAGCCCTACCACCACCCACAAGAGCGCCGCGGTGAGGGCTTGGGTGAACCGCTCGCGGAACATCGTCGCCACGGCGGCGGTGAGGAACACCAGGAGCGCGATCTTGTAAGCCAGCGAGCCGAACTCGCCGGTCGACAGGGGCCCGACGGTGCCTTGGCCGTTTTCCGCGATGATGACGAGGATTGCGATCACAATCCCGATCAGGAGAAACCACAGTAGCCGCCGGCGCACGGTCGTCCTCTTAAAACGCGGGGCGCACCATAGTCGTGGAGCGGACGAAGGCAAGGATCAAGAGGTCGGCTTCAGCCGCCGGCGCCGAACAGCGCCCGCTTGGCGCGGTTCGTCGAATCGTGGGGCGACGAAGAGGACGACGACGACATGTCCGCCTGCGGCTGCGTCGGCGGCGAATGCTCGGTAAGCGGCCCTAGCGCCGACATCACGCGCTCGGGCGGGAAGGTGACGACCACTTCAGTGCCGATGCGCAGCTTCGATTTCAGCGTAAAGGTGCCGCCATGCAGGTCGATCAGATTCTTGGCGATCGGCAGGCCAAGGCCGGCGCCCTGTTCGGCCGATTTGATCGAGTTCGAACCCTGACCGAACGAGGCCAGCACGATCGGGATTTCTTCCTCCGGAATGCCGGGTCCGGTGTCCTTGACGCTCATATATTGGCCGCCCGAGGCGGTCCAGCCGACCTTGAGCCAGATCTCGCCGCCTTGCGGTGTGAACTTGATCGCGTTGGAGAGGAGGTTGAGGCAAATCTGCCGTACCGCGCGCTCGTCGGCCCACAACCGCGGCAGATCGGGCTCGAACATTTCGTGGATGGTGATGCCGCGGTTGGTGCCGCGCAATTTCATGAGGTGATGGCAGTCCTCGACCACCCGGTTGAGCGAGACCGCCTCCTCGTTGAGCTCGTAGCGGCCGGCTTCGATGCGCGACAGATCGAGAATCTCGTTGATGAGATTAAGCAGATGCACGCCCGAACTATGGATGTCGGCCGCGTAATCCTTGTACATCGGCACGCCATGCGGCCCGAAAATCTCGCCCTTCATCACCTCGGAGAAGCCGAGAATGGCGTTGAGCGGCGTTCGCAGCTCGTGGCTCATCTGCGCGAGGAATCTCGATTTGGCGATATTGGCGGTTTCGGCGCGGCGGCGCGCCTCGTCGGAGACCGACTTCGACTGCTCGAGTTCGCCGATCAGCGCATCCTTTTCCGCCCGCGCCTCGAGGGTCGCCAGCGTCGTCGAATAGAGCCGGTAGGCGAGCAGCGAGAAATAGCCCTCGGCCGTCAACGCCATGATGGCGAGAATATAATCATGCAGCGTGTGCTTGACGGCGAAATCGAGCGCGATGGCGACGGTGACCGGCAGCGTCAGCGCCAACACCGCGATTGGCAGGCTCGACGCCAGCATGCTCGATATCGCCACGACGAGCAGCATGACGAAGAGCATGAAGGTGCCGGCCTGATCGTCCATGCCGACGGGATTGATGAGGATGAAGGTCCACGCCATGCCGAAAAACAGATCGAGCAGAACGAAGCGCATGCGCCAGGAGCGCAACTGCGTGGTCGAGGGCGGTTCGCCAAGAAATCGCCGGCAGGTGTGTATGACCACGAGGTGGATAAGAAGTGCGCCTGCGGTCCAAACGCCGCAGACCAGTGCGCCGGTCCACAGTCCGGACAGCCCGCCGATGGTGAGGATCAGCAACAGGATGACCGGCGAGGCGGAGATGCGGTTCTGCGCAAATTGGCGCAGTAGTTCGTAATCGAAAACCGGTCGCGTGCCGCTGGTCGAGGTCAGCCGGTCGCGCGCCTCGCGCACATGCTGCGACGCCAGCCGCCGCTTGGTCGATGGGGCGGCCGCAGGCGAGGCTAGCTCGTGGGTTTCGCTGATTGTATTGGGCATCGTCGTCCGAGGTCGGCACTATGGCCTCGAAAGTCGTCCAAATTCCTTAAGACCAGGCTTAAAGGCCCGCCGCCGTGCCGCTGCGCCAAGTATTCGTTTACATTTGAGGTGAAAGGGGCGCTCTGGCTGCACGGCGACGCCGCAGTCGGGCCGCTGGCGAGGCCACTGGCGGCACGATAAGTTAAGGTCCGGCAACGGGATAGGGAGGCAAAGCGAAATGAAACTCTACGATGGGGGCCGTGCTCCTAATCCGCGCCGCGTTCGCATTTTTCTGGCCGAAAAGGGCATCACGGTTCCCACCGAGCAGGTCGATCTCGGCGGTCTGCAGCAGCGATCGGAGGCCTATACCGGGATTAATCCGATGCAGCGCGTTCCCGCGCTCCTGCTCGACGACGGCACGGTGATAGCGGAATCGGTGGCTATCTGCCGTTATTTCGAGGCGCTGCATCCCGGGCCGCCGCTGTTCGGGCGCGGCGCGCTCGAAAGCGCCTTGGTCGAAATGTGGAACAGGCGCGCCGAGCTGCACCTGTTATTTCCGGTTGCCGCCGTCTTCCAGCATCTGCATCCGGCCATGAAGCAGATGGTGCTGCCGCAGGTTCCGGACTGGGGCGAGGCCAACAAGCCTCGGGTTATGGCGTTTCTGCAATTCCTCGACGGCGAACTCAAGAACCGGGCGTTCGTTGCTGGCGCGAACTATACCATCGCCGACATTACCGCATTGATCGCGGTGGATTTCATGCGGGTGTCGAAGCTTGCCGTGCCGGACGATCTCGTCAATGTCCGGCGCTGGCATCAGGCGGTTTCGGCGCGTCCCAGCGCTGCGGCGTAACGAGCGGCTGTTTCGTCATCCCTCCGATGGCCCCGTAGCCATCGTTGGAATAGGCGATGCTCGGCTGTGCGCCCAAAAGGACGATGCCAATGATGCCGATCGCGGCATAAATGGCCGCGCAGGTCCAAAAGCCGAAAGAGGCAAAGCCGGTCACCGCAGTCTCCTGATCGCCGTCAAAGGCACGGCGATTGCCCTTCCGCCGACACTGGACTTCGTAACGTGGCTCCGGCGGCCCGGTTCCAGCGATCACGTCGGCACCCGAGCGGAACCAATCGGTCGTCCATGGATTAGTCGGTTCGGGGGGCAGGGGCGTTCACTTCCATTGGAGGAATTATGGACAAGAGGATAGCCGGACTATTGGGCGCTGCGGCGGCCTTCACTGCGGTCTCCGCCGCCCATGCGGTTCCGGCTCAAACTTCCGAACTTGCGCCGGCGACGAGCTATCGGGATCTTCTTGATCCTATTCCGAACGCACTTCCGCTGTTGAAGGCGGAAGATGCCCAGCTTACTCAGTCATCGGCTGAAGAGGTTGCGCAGATTTCCGTGCAGCTAGGTCCCCATCATCACCACCATCACCATCATCATCACGGAGTGGTCGTGCGTTTGGGACCGCATCATCCGCGTCATCACCACCATCATCACCACCACCATCACCATCACCTCTGAGATGGCAAGCAAGCGGGCTTTCGTTTTGAACGCCCGCTTGCTGTTTCCTCTGCATTATTCTGTCGGCTGTACCGTCGGTCAGGGCGCGCCGCTGTCCCGATCGCGCGCTTTCGCCGCGCGCAGCAGATGGCGATAGGTGCCGTCGAACACGGTGTCAGTGCTTGAAGTCCAGGTGCTGTCGGCCGCGAGCGTCGGGCGGCTATTATGAATCCGACGCCCGCGTAATTCGCGCTCGGCGGCTTCCTCCTCGCTCATCGACACCAGCGTGAAATCGGCCGTGATCGGCAGAATCAGAATTTGCAGCATCGGCTCGCCGGGCCGGAAGATATGCGTGCATCCCTCCACCGGCGCCTTGAAGATGGTAAATGAGATCATCGGCCACCATTCGGTGCGCAGGAGCGCCGGCACCGCGATCGGCACCGTACCGGTCGTGTCGGTGTAAAAGCGCGGATGCGGTTCAGTCCGGACGGCCCAATCCTTGCCGACTTTCAGATCGAGCAAGAGCTGGTGGCTGTAGTAATCCTCGCCGAAGGTCCGAAACGGCGGCCACATCAGGTCGCTATCGGCCGGCCGGGGGCCAAAATCGCCTTCGAAGACGGTTTTGCCGTCGCGCCTACTGACGCGAAGCTCGTTGGCATAGGGATAGAAAATCTCGATGCCGTACTGGGCACTTTCGGTGAACGGCGCGCAGTGCCAAGCCTGTTCGTGCGACCCGTCGGCGCGCGGTTCGGGCTTTCCCCCCCAGCCGGGCATTTCGAGCTTGGTGCGCCTTGGCTTGAGCTGTGGATTGACCAGCCTGATTTTGACTTCCTGCATCGTGCCTATCCGGATTATCGCGCCGGGTACGCTGGTAATGACGTCCCCCGGCCCCAATGGCTTAAAAGTCTGTGCCCGAGCAAAGAGTTCCACCGCCGGGCCCACGGGCCCAGATGGCCTGCGCCGATTTGGCCTGTCAAATAACCGTCGAAGGATGCTATGAAATCGGGCATGGCGGTGTCGAAATTCGTCCCGGCCCGGATGCTTTGTGGGTAATGGGCGGTTCGCCGCGGCTGACGGAAAAACAATAACGTGGGAGGAATTCTGTGCTGTCACGGCGCGCATTCGCCGGCGCTCTCTTTGGCACCGCATTGATCGAAACAGGGCCGGTTGCGGCTGCGGAGGTCTACCCGTCGCGGCCGATCCGCGTCATCAGCCCATTTCCGGCCGGCAGCGCCTCCGACACGGTCGGACGCGTCGTGCTCGACAAAATCTCGCAAATCCTCGGACAGGCCATGGTCATCGAGGCGAAGGCTGGAGCAGGCGGCATTGTCGGCTTTTCCGATGTCGCCAAGGCCGATCCGGATGGCTACACGCTGGTCACCAGCTCGACCTCGATGGGCACTGGGCTCGTGCTGCACAGCCATCTGCCTTACGACCCCGACAAGGATTTCGTCTCGGTCGCCATGTTTGGCGTGCAACCAAACGTGCTTGTCGTATCCAGCCAGAGCAGCTTTAAAACAGTTGCCGACCTCGTCGCGGCGGCGAAGGCGAAACCCGGCGCGCTGACCTTTGCTTCGGCGGGGATTGGCTCGTCCTCGCATATGGCCGGCGAGAAACTCCGGCTTGCCGCCAAGATCGACGTCCGCCATGTGCCGTTCAGGGAGAACGGCCTGACCGAAGTCATGGCGGGACGCATCGATTTCTACTTCATCCCGGTGGCGGCCGCGGCTTCGGCGCTCGGCAGCGGCAAGCTTCGGGTGCTGGCGGTCAGCTCGGCCAAACGCGTGCCCTTATTGCCTGACGTTCCGTCGATCGCCGAAGCCGGCTACCCGGACGCCGAATTCAATTTCTGGGTGGGATTGTCGGCGCCCGCCAAGACGCCGCGCGCGATCGTCGATACGCTGCACGATGCCACGGAGAAGGCGCTGGCGGATTCCGACACCGCCGGGAAATTGGCCAAGCTCGGCGTCCAGCCGGAACAGCTGAGTGTCGATCAGTTCGGCAAATTCGTGCGTGACGATATCGCCGCAACCGTGCAGCTTGCCAAAGCCGCGGACATCCAGCCGGTGGACTGAGGACTGTTCAACATCGCCGGCCGGCGCATCCTTGCAAATCGAAAATTTCAGCCTCGGTACGCGATAAGCGCCGACAACCGGGCAATGAATAATCGCACCGGAAGTGGAGGTAAGCCATGATCGGCAAATGGATCGACAAACGTACCTTCCGCTCGACGATCGCGCTGGCTGCAATCACGACTTTCTTCGATCTGGCCGTCCCTTCATCGGCGCTGGCGCAAGCCTATCCGTCGCGCCCCGTCCATTTCATTTTGCCGTTTCCGTCAGGGCCGACGGACATCACGATCCGGCTCTACGCACAGCAGCTTGCGCAGGACTGGAAACAGCCCGCTGTCGTCGAAAACCGGCCCGGCGCGACCGGAACCATCGGCACCGAGGTGGTGGCGAAGGCTGCGCCCGACGGCTACACGCTGCTCTTTACCGTCGACCTGCCGATCACCATGGCGCCCAATCTGATGAAGGTGCCTTACGATCCGCAGCGCGATCTCATTCCGGTTGCCGCGGTCGTCGAAAGCACCAATGTTTTGGTGGTCAACGCGGCGTCTAAGATCCACTCGCTCGCCGAACTGGTCGCGGCCGCCAAGGCCAAGCCCGGCACGCTGACCTACGCCTCGGCGGGCAATGGTTCACCGGGTCATCTATGCGGGGCCATGCTGGCGAAGCAGGCCGGCGTCGACATGATCCACGTCCCATATTCCGGCGCGGCGCCGGCAATGAACGCGTTGCTGGCCGGAAACGTCACCATGTTCTGCAGCCCGATCCAGCAGGCGCTGCCGCAGATCAAGGCCGGCACTTTGGTGCCGCTCGGCGTGGCTTCAGAAACCGACTCGCCCTTGCTGCCCGGCTTGGCGCCGCTGACCAAAACCTACCCAGGGCTTGTGCTCTCGCAATGGTTCGGGGTGATGGCGCCGGCCGGCACGCCGCCGACCGTCACAAATGCGATTGAAGCCGAGTTCAAAAAAATTTCCGCCGAGCCCGACATCAAGGCCAAGCTGACGGCGATGGGTCTTCAACCGGAATGGATCGCGGGACCGGAGCTTGCCAACAGGATCGCAAAGGACACCGTGAATATCCGCCACTTCATCGCCGCCGCCAACATCCATGCCGAGTGATGTCGAGTAACGCATGACGCGACCGAATTTCGTTCTGTTCATTACCGATCAGCACCGGGTCGACTATCTGTCCTGTTACGGCCATCGGCTGCTGAAAACGCCGCACATCGATTCGATCGCGGCGCGCGGCGTGCAGTTTCAAAATTTCTACGTGGCAACGCCGGTCTGTATGCCGAACCGCTCGACGCTGATGACCGGGCGGATGCCGTCGGTGCATGGAGCGCGCGGCAACGGCCTGCCGCTGCCGTTGCGCTCCAATACATTTGTCGGTGCGCTCGCCGCCGGCGGCTATGCAACCGCGTTGGTGGGCAAGAGTCATTTGCAGAATTTCACCGGCTTGGCGCCGATCAATAAGCCGCCGCCCGCGCGCGACGGCGATCTCGCGCTGAATGCGGAATTCGCCGAAGCGAGGAAGCCGGCCGCAGAAGACGGGCCTTACGATCAGGAATCGCCTAGCCGCTGGTCTTCGGGACATGATTTTGCAATGCGGCTGCCGTTCTACGGCTTTCAGCATGTCGATCTGTGCACCGGTCACGGCGATCGGGTCGGCGGGCACTATTACGTTTGGCTGAAGTCGAAGCGGCCGGATGCCGACGCGTTGCGCGATCCCAAAAATCAGCTGGCGCACGACTACGTCTGCCCGCAGGCGATCCGTACCGCGATTCCCGAGGAGCTTTATCCGACCAGCTACATCGCCGACAAAGCCTGCGAATGGCTTGACGGTTACGCGCACGCGAAACGGAATGATCCGTTCTTTCTGATGGTATCGTTTCCCGATCCGCACCATCCGTTCACGCCGCCGGGCCGTTATTGGTCGATGTACCGGCCGGACGACATGGCACTGCCGCCGAGTTTCGACCACGGCAACCGGCCGCCGGCGCGGTCGGTCGCCTGGGCGCTGGCGCAACGGGAAGGCGGCAAGGCCAATACCGGCGAACAGGCGGCTTTCGCCGTCGACGCGCGCGAGGCCCGCGAGGCGATGGCGCTGTCCTGCGGCATGATCGCCATGATCGACGATGCCATCGGCCGGGTGCTGTCCGCGCTCACCGCATCGGGCAAGGCGGACGACACGGTGGTTATTTTCACCACCGATCACGGCGACTATCTCGGCGATCATCGGCTGCTCTTGAAGGGTCCGGCGCACTACGAGAGCATTACGCACGTGCCGTTCATCTGGGCGGAGGCCGGCGCGCGGCCGGCGCGGCGCAGCGATGTGCTGGGCAGCACGCTCGATATCGCGGCGACCATTCTCGATCGCGCTTGCATCCAGCCGTACAACGGCATCCAGGGAGGAAGCCTGCTGCCGGCCGTCAACGGCGAGGCCCTGGCGACCCCGCGCGATTGCCTGGTGATCGAAGACGATCACCAGCGCGCAAGCCTGGGCTTTCGCACGCCGCCGCGCTTGCGCTCGATCATCACCGATCGCTACCGAATGACCATCGCCGCCGACGATCCCTACGGCGAACTCTACGATCGGCGGAACGATCCGCACGAGATGGACAATCTATTCGACGATCTGGCGCATCGCGGTTTGCGCGGCGAATTGATGGAAAAGCTCGCCTATCGCGAAATGGAGCTGGCCGACCGTTCGCCGCTGCCGAGTGCACGAGCGTAAATCGTCCCGGCCGAAGTCGCATTACCGGTTGAGCAGCGCGATCAGGCTCGACGTATCCCAGCGTTTGCCGCCCATCTTCTGGATTTCCGAATAGAACTGATCGACCAGCGCCGACACCGGCAAATGCGCGCCGTTGCGCCGTGCTTCGGACAGGCAGATGCCGAGGTCCTTGCGCATCCAGTCGACTGCGAAGCCGAAATCGAACTTGCCGGCCACCATGGTCTTGTAGCGGTTCTCCATCTGCCACGACTGTGCCGCGCCCTTGGAAATGGTCGCGATCAGCTTCTCGACGTCGAGTCCGGCGCGCATGGCGAAGTGCAGGCCTTCGGCCAGGCCTTGGACCGCACCGGCGATGCAGATCTGATTGACCATCTTGGCGAGTTGACCGGAACCCGCCGTGCCAAGGAGGTTGCACGCCCGCGCATAGGCCGCGATGACCTTTTCGGCCTTGGCGAACGGTCCCTCGTCGCCGCCGCACATCACCGTCAGCACGCCGTTCTCGGCGCCGGCCTGGCCGCCGGACACCGGCGCGTCGACAAAGTCGAAGCCGCGGTTTTTCGCCTCGGCATAAAGCTCGCGGGCAATCTCGGCCGACGCGGTGGTGTGGTCGACCACGATCGCGCCCTTGCGCGTGCCGGCGAAGACGCCATCCTTGCCGAGCATCACATCCCGCAAATCGTTGTCGTTGCCGACGCAGGCCATGACGAAGTCCTGGCCCTCGGCCGCCTGCCGCGGCGTCGGTGCGCTCTTGCCGCCGAACTGGCCGACCCATTTATCCGCCTTGGCCGCGGTGCGGTTGTAGACGGTGACGTCATGCCCGCCCTTGGTCTTGAGATGCCCGGCCATCGGGTAACCCATCACGCCGAGGCCTACGAATGCGACCTTTGCCATTGCTTCCTCCGCAAATTTGGCCTTGGTCATGGCCTGCCCGGCGGCAGCCCGTCAACCGGGAGATTGACCGCAACGGCGACGGGCCTATGTAGGCGGCATGGCACTCAAGGACGACGTACTCTCCGCCCTCGGCGCGATTTCGAGCCCCGACGGCGCCCCGCTGCCGGCGACCGGAAAGCTTTCCGACATCGTAGCGAGCGATGGCAAAGTATTTCTATCGATTACGGTCGATGCCGCCGCGGTCGAGCACTGGGAAGCGGTGCGTCAGCGCGCCGAGGCCGCAATCCGCGCCATTCCCGGGGTGACATCGGTGATGGTCGCCCTCACCGCCGAGCGTGCCGCTGGGGCGGGTCGCGCCGCCCCGCCGCGCCGTCCACCGCCGGCTACGACGGCGGACCAAGGACAGCACCACGGGCATCGCCACGGACCGGCGCCAGGCGGCCATGCCGCACCGTCACCCGCCGGCATTCCCGGTGTCGGGGCGATCATCGCGGTGGCATCCGGCAAGGGCGGCGTTGGTAAATCGACCACCGCGGTCAATCTCGCTTTGGGCTTGCGCGATCTCGGCCTGAAAGTCGGCATTCTCGATGCCGACATTTACGGGCCGTCGCTGCCGAAGCTCCTTGCTATTCGCGAGAAGCCGCAGACCGTCGGCGGCAATCGGCTGAAACCGATCGAGCGGCACGGCATGCCGGTGATGTCGATCGGTTTTTTGATCGAGGAAGAGACGCCGATGATCTGGCGCGGACCGATGGTGATGTCGGCCTTGACCCAGATGCTGCGCGAAGTGGAGTGGGGCACGCTGGACGTCATGGTGGTCGACATGCCGCCGGGCACCGGCGACGCCCAGCTCACCATGGCGCAGCAGGTGCCGCTCAAAGGCGCAGTGATCGTATCGACGCCCCAGGACTTGGCGCTCATTGATGCGCGGCGCGGTATCGCCATGTTCCAGCGCGTCAACGTGCCGGTGCTGGGCATCGTCGAGAACATGTCGACCTTCATCTGCCCGCATTGCGGCGGGCGCTCTGATATTTTCGGCCATGGCGGCGCGCGCCGCGAAGCCGAACGGCTTAACGTGCCATTCCTCGGTGAAGTGCCGCTCGATATTTCGATTCGGGAGAAGTCCGACGCCGGCCAGCCGGTGGTGGCAAGCGAACCGGAGTCCGAGCACGCCAAAATCTACCGCGACATCGCCGCGCGGGTGCGCGACGGCCTCAAGGTCGCCAGCCGCCCGGCGCCGAAGATCGTCATCGAGGCATGAGCTAATCCGTGCTCGCGGTTTCGGCTCCGCCCGCGGGTCGGTCCGTATCCTTGGCGGCTTCGGTCAAGCTCACCCCGCAGCTCTTGCATTCGTAAGTCTGCAGTTCGGGAAACGACCCGAAGCGCGGAATGACCAGCACGAGCCGCATCGGTCGCCCGCATGCGGGGCAGAAATGACGGCTCATCGGAACGACGTTGTCGGAATCCATTGCGCTATATTGATCCGACACCGGCGTGCGCTCATTGATCTGCGTCAGCTTGAGCGGCGTTCTCAAAGCCATCGCTATTTAAGCGAACTCGAAACGCTCGAAAAGGTCGTATTGAGCTGACTGCCGAGACCCTGGACCACGGCAATGATCGCCACCGAAATTCCGGCCGCGATCAGCCCATATTCGATGGCGGTGGCTCCGCGATCGTCACCGAGGAAACGATAAAGTACGCGTGTGTCTGCCTCGCACCCCATTCCGGGTGGCCCCCGACGCCAAATTAAACAGATGGATTTTGTTGAATTATGAAATCCCCGGCGGGTTGGAGGTTGCGGAGATAGGCTTTTACATTGTGGTGAACATTCGGTGACGCCAGCAAGGTCGCTTCGGTCCACCAGCATAACTTGCTGTGCTGGTCGTCCTGCTTCATCGCAGCGATATCGGTGACGGTCAGCGTGTAACCCAGCACGACATAATGCGTGCCGTAACCCTCCTCGTCGAAGCGGTTGTTGGGATAAAAATGCTCGTAAACGCCGAGCAGCCGCGCGACGTCGATCGCTCCAGTCAGATTGGTCTCGCGTTTCAGAATCCGGGCGAAGGCCTCCCGCAGCGGCTCGTTTTTGAGGATCACGCCGCCCGGTACGAAATTCCAGTCCTTGGCCGGCTCGTTATTGCGCAAGCCGAGCAGGACCTCGCCTCGCGCATTGCGGATGATGAGGTCGATCGCCACGAGCGGCGCCAGCCGCACGACGGTGCGCAGATCGTCATGGCTCAAAAACGAAGGCGGGGCCGAGGGGGAAGGCACAGGGGAGGGCATGAGGCTTCATAGCGGGCTAGGCGTCGGCACGCTATCGTGTCGGGCCGAGAGAAAAGATCATGCTATGCCGTCATGGATCGGTGCGTTCCCACAAGCGGTGACGCGCCGGCGGCCTCGGACAAAGCGACGCATAGCGCGGATCCCAGTAGTGGCGGGCAAAACCGCCGCCGCTCACCACGATCACCGGCCGGGCGCGGACTTCCGGCGGATAGAGGAGCGATTGCTCCGCGCCGAAGCTTTCGCCGGCGGCAAGCGTGGCTCCGAGACATCCGAGCGCCAAAATCCGCGCCATGTTGAGGGGACTACGGGTCGGCATCCTGTTGCACCCCTTGCGATGTTGCACGGCATTGAAGCGCCTGCGGGTTGGTAACAGCTATGTTGGTAACACCTATTGGGGGTCCGGGTTCGGCCGGGCCCTACGCGAACGGAATTGAAAAAACGGTTTGGCGGGCGGCGTCGGCGACCACCATGGTGAGGCCGGAATCTTCATAGCCGCCAGCGTCTTTCAATTCGTGGATAATGCGTTCGGCATAGCTGCGTGCGGCGCGATCGTCGGGTAACGCGGTGCCGTGCGGATCGTCATGCCGCCGATCGGCCCATTGCAGAATGAAATAATATTTGGGCATGGATCGCGCGCCCCGAATTGCGGCAATCGGTTTGCGGCCGCGGACGTTGCGGCAGTTTTGATGTAAGACAAATTGCGCTCGGGCTTGCCCGGAAAAAGGCCGCTGCGCGCAGCGGCCTTTGAAATTCGGGGTGTGAAATCGGCCCGCGAATATCGGCCTCAGTAGCCGCGATACGGCTTACAGACACCGCTCTGGATCGTGTAGTGCGGCGGGCATCCGTTGTAGGTGCCGCCCCCGTAGTAACCGGGATCATAGTCATAGTAGCGCGGGCCGCTGTAATAGTGATGGTACGGCCGGTCGACGCCGATGTGGATGCCGGGGGCGTTGAAATAGAAGCCTTGCGCGGTCGCTGGGGCGCTGGCGCCGATCGCCGCCGCGCCTGCAAAGCCGGCCACAACTCCGACGCTGATCAGGGTTTTGGTGAGACTATGCATGATCGTTCCTCTTTGCCCGTCATTTGCCCGTTTTCGAGCTCTCGCCGGAGATAACGCGGAACCCAGGTTCCGGTTTCCGACCGGAACTTGGAACTTAGTCCCCGCCGGCATCCATGTGATAACCCATTGGGTTGAAACATAAATTCAAAATTATGGGGAATTAGGTCCAGAACATATTGCGAACAGAGAACAGATCGTGTACATTGACTTTCTCGACATTGCAGCGGGGTTTTTCAGGGCGCTTTCCCGTCCTTGCGAATCCCAGCCATAAGGAGCACGGACAGATGAGTGCAGCGCTTCGTCTCGTTGAAGGACCGTCCATGGATAAATCGAAGGCCCTTGATGCCGCGCTCTCGCAGATTGAGCGCAATTTCGGCAAGGGCTCGATCATGCGGCTTGGCAAGAACGACAAGTCGATGGACATCGACACCGTATCCACCGGCTCGCTCGGCCTCGATATCGCGCTCGGCATCGGCGGGCTGCCGCGCGGCCGCGTCGTCGAAATTTACGGCCCGGAGTCCTCGGGCAAGACGACACTCGCACTGCATGTTCTGGCCGAGGCACAGAAGAATGGCGGCATCTGTGCCTTCATCGATGCCGAGCATGCGCTCGATCCGATTTATGCACGCAAGCTCGGTGTCAATGTCGACGACCTTCTGATCTCGCAGCCCGATGCCGGCGAGCAGGCGCTGGAAATCGCCGACACGCTCGTGCGTTCCGGCGCGGTCGACGTGCTGGTCATTGATTCGGTCGCGGCTCTGGTGCCGCGTGCCGAGCTCGAAGGCGAGATGGGCGATAGCCAGCCGGGCTTGCAAGCGCGCCTGATGAGCCAAGCGTTGCGCAAGCTCACCGCTTCCATCAATCGCTCGCACACGATGGTGATTTTCATCAACCAGATCCGTATGAAGATCGGCGTCATGTACGGTTCGCCGGAAACCACCACCGGCGGTCACGCGCTCAAATTCTACGCTTCCGTCCGGCTCGATATCCGCCGCATCGGTGCGATCAAAGAACGCGACGAAGTGGTTGGCAATCAAACGCGGGTGAAGGTCGTAAAGAATAAGCTGGCGCCGCCGTTCAAGCAGGTCGAGTTCGACATCATGTACGGCGAGGGCGTCTCCAAGACCGGCGAATTGATCGATCTCGGCGTCAAGGCCGGCGTGGTCGAAAAGTCGGGCGCCTGGTTCTCCTATGACAGCCAGCGCATTGGCCAGGGCCGCGAGAACGCCAAGGCGTTCTTGAAAGCCAACCCCGATATCGCCGCCAAGATCGAAACCGCCGTCCGGCAGAATGCCGGTCTGATCGCCGAGCGCATTCTCGCCGGCGAGGAACGTGAAGCCGACGACGACGACGCCGCAGAGGCGTGAGCGGCTCGCATACGAAGTCTGTAGCGTACCCGCGTCATCCTCCCCTGTTCCAAGCCGGGCTTGCCTGGACTTGAGAATTCAAGTGATCGAAGCCGGTGACAACCGGTCTCGACACAGGGGGGGTGGGAGGCGCCGGGGAAACCAGCTCGTTTTCCCGGCCGGAATCGAAACGCCGCTCGCTCGATGAGAGCGCGCGGCGCTTTTTCTTGAAAGCCTCTGCTTGAAAGTTTTAGGACGCGCGGCGTTCCGCCGTCCATGAGCCGGAGCACGAGCCGCCGCTCCACATGCCGCCGCCCTCATCGCCGGCGAGGCGGCCGATGCCAGTGGCGCTCTTGCCGGCGGCGCTCACAGTCACGGTGATGGCGCCGGTCTGGGCGACTGCGCCGGTGATGGTGAACGCGTTATCGCCGGCGTTGACGAGCTTGCCGTTGGCAATGCGGATCGGATAGCGATAGCCGGGGTCGCAATCGCCTTTCTTGGTCATCACCAGGACGCTCCACACGCCGTCATAAGAGGGCGTGGCGAAGCTGGTCGTCGACAACATCGTGGCGGCTGCGGCAACGAGCGCGCACAGCACTTTCCGGCTCCTTTTGAGTTCGGTCATGACTGCCGTCCCTGAAGTCGGCGGATGAATTTCCGCACATTCGGTTAATTCGGAAGAAAGAGCAGACATAGCGTCCGGCTTCCTCCCAGTTAGTCGCGTCGGATTGGAAAAGCGTTCTAAACGGGAAAAGTTCAAATCACGTTGATAGCCGTCACTAAATTGCCGAATTGGCGCCACGATCGTTAGCAATCCGGGAAAATCCCTAAAAATCTAAGGTGGTTACCGGCGCTCGAAAATTGCGGTGCGAAGCTGTGATTTGGCGCAATTCGGTCTTGTCGACGCGGTGGCAAGGACGCGAAGAGGCCGGGGCGAGGGTCGTGCAGGCGCGGATCGATGCTCCCAAGAATTTATTGAGGTGGTGCCGGACCGAAAAGAACATTGCATCGAATTCATGATTATGGTTACGGCCAACACACCCTGTTGCCGCAATTGTGTGGTTAGTTCTTAGGCATCCGCGGCGGGAAGGCTTCCACCATCTTCAGCTTCCCCCTGCGGACAAACGAGCCCCCGGCGATTTCCCCGCCGGGGGTTTTTCTTTGCCGGGTGGGTGACGAGCGCCGCGCGGCCTCACTCGCGATCGTCATCGGGCAGGCGCGAGAAATCGCTTGCCTCGTCGTCATAGCCGTGGCGGTTCGAATAGAACACCAGCGCCATCAGGCCGCAGCCGAGCGCAAGCGAGAACACCACGCCCAGCACCATGAAAATATAGCCGGATGCCGGCATCGGCGATGCGGCGGCTGAAATCCAGGTTCTGACAGCAAGCCACAGCGCCGCCACCAATAAGCCCAGCAAAACGACGACGAGCGCAATTGGTCCGAGCTTTCCCATCGGTCATACATAGACCGGGGCGCGGCAGCTGTCAGGATGGCCGGCGGGACCGATTGAGACGGTGGTTAGGCCATTGCCGCTTTCAGATTGGCATCGATCTTGTCGAGGAAGCCCGTTGTTGTGAGCCACTTCTGGTCGGGGCCGACGAGCAGAGCAAGGTCCTTGGTCATGAAGCCCGCTTCCACAGTGCCGACGGTGACCTTTTCCAGCGTCGCGGCGAATTTCGCCAGTTCCGGATTGTTGTCGAGCTTGGCGCGGTGGGTGAGGCCGCGCGTCCAGGCAAAGATCGAGGCGATCGAGTTGGTCGAGGTCTCGCGGCCCTTCTGATGCTCGCGGTAATGCCGGGTGACGGTGCCGTGGGCCGCCTCGGCCTCGACCACCTTGCCGTCAGGGGTGGTCAGCACCGAAGTCATCAGGCCGAGCGAGCCGTAGCCTTGCGCTATGGTGTCCGACTGCACGTCGCCGTCGTAGTTTTTGCAGGCCCAGACATAGCCGCCCGACCATTTCAGCGCCGCCGCCACCATGTCGTCGATCAGCCTGTGCTCGTAGGTGATCTTCTTCTCCGCGAACTTGTTCTTGAACTCGCGGTCGAAAATGTCTTGGAAAATATCCTTGAAACGCCCGTCGTAGACTTTGACGATGGTGTTTTTGGTCGACAGATACAGCGGATAGCCGCGGTTTAGCGCGTAGTTCATCGACGCGCGGGCGAAATCGGCGATCGACTGGTCGAGATTGTACATCGCCATGGCGACGCCGGCGCCGGGGAAGGCAAACACCTCGCGCTTGATCTCCTGGCCGTCGTCGCCGGTGAAGGTCAGATACAGCTTGCCCTTGCCCGGCACCTTGAAGTCGGTGGCGCGGTACTGGTCGCCGTAGGCATGGCGGCCGATGATGATCGGCTGGGTCCAGCCCGGCACCAGCCGCGGCACGTTTTTGCAGATGATCGGCTCGCGGAAGATGACGCCGCCCAGGATGTTGCGGATGGTGCCGTTCGGCGAGCGGTACATTTCGTGCAGGTTGAATTCTTTCACGCGCGCCTCGTCCGGCGTGATGGTGGCGCATTTGACCGCGACGCCGACCTTCTTGGTCGCTTCGGCGGCGTCGATGGTGATCTGGTCGCGGGTCTCGTCGCGCTTTTGGATGCCGAGATCGAAATACATCAGGTTGATGTCGAGATAGGGGTAGATCAGCTTGTCCTTGATGTACTGCCAGATGATCCGGGTCATCTCGTCGCCGTCCATCTCGACGATGGGATTGGTAACTTTGATTTTAGCCATGGAGCTTCGATCCGGTTGGAGCGCGGTCGGTTGCAGGTTCGGGTGGTTTAGTGAACAGACGCGCGCTCGGATAACGCAACCCCGGCAGGTGCGGCGAACTCTATAGCATTGGCCGTCTCGCTCGTAAAAGCCGCGTTGGCTCCTCCGAACGACCGCCGCGTCAGAGCGCGGCGAGCGCGGCGTTCAGCGTGGCGCTCGGCCGCATCGCGGCCGATGCCTTCGCGGTATCGGGCAAGTAGTAACCGCCGGTGTCGACCGGCTTGCCTTGCGCCCCGATCAGTTCAGCATTGATCTTGGCTTCGTTCTTGGCGAGCGTTTCGGCCAGCGGTTTGAACCGGGCCTGCAGCTCCGCGTCCTTGGTCTGGGCGGCCAGCGCCTGCGCCCAGTACAAAGCGAGGTAGAAATGGCTGCCGCGATTGTCGATTTCGCCGACCTTGCGCGCCGGATTGCGGTTGAACGCGAGGAATTTGCCGATGGCCTCATCGAGCGTCTCGGCGAGAACCTGCGCCTTGGCGTTCTTATAGGTCTGCGCCAAATGTTCGAGCGACGCACCCAGCGCGAGAAACTCGCCGAGCGAATCCCAGCGCAAATAGCCCTCTTCCTCGAACTGCTGCACGTGCTTGGGGGCAGAGCCGCCGGCGCCGGTCTCGAAAAGACCGCCGCCCGCCAAAAGCGGAACGATCGACAGCATCTTGGACGAGGTGCCGAGCTCCATGATCGGAAACAGGTCGGTCAGGTAGTCGCGCAGCACGTTGCCGGTGACGGAGATCGTGTCCTGCCCCTTGCGGATGCGCTCGAGTGAAAACTTCATCGCTTCGACCGGCGGCAGGATGCGGATGTCGAGCCCCGACGTATCCTGATCCTTCAGGTACTTCTCGACTTTGGCGATGACCTGCGCGTCATGGGCGCGCTTCTTGTCGAGCCAGAACACCGCTGGAGCGCCGGTCAGGCGCGCGCGGCGCACGCCGAGCTTGACCCAATCCCGGATCGGCGCATCCCTGAGCTCGCACATGCGGAAGATGTCGCCGGTCTCGACCGGGCGCTCCAACAGCACCTTGCCGTCGTCGGCGACGACGCAAACCGTCCCGCCCGCCGGAACTTCGAACGTCTTGTCGTGGGAGCCGTATTCCTCGGCCTTCTGCGCCATCAAGCCGACGTTGGGAACCGAGCCCATGGTCTTGGGATCGAACGCGCCGTGGGCCTTACAGTCCTCGATGACCGCCTGATACAGCGTCGCATAGCTGCGGTCCGGGATCGCGGCGATGGCGTCGTGCAGCTTGCCGTCGGCGCCCCACATGCGGCCGGATTCGCGGATCATCGCCGGCATCGACGCGTCGACGATGACGTCGCTGGGCACGTGCAGGCCCGTGATGCCCTTGTCGGAGTTGACCATGGCGAGGCCCGGCCGTCTCGCGTACTCGGCCGCGATGTCGTCCTTGATCGCTTTTTTCTCCGCTTCCGGCAGCGTTTCGATCTTCGTCAAGAGATCGCCGAAGCCGTTGTTGAGATTGACGCCAAGACGCTTGAGCGTGACGGCGTGCTTCTCGATCACGTCGGCGAAGAACACGGATACGGCATGGCCGAACACGATGGGATCGGCGATCTTCATCATGGTCGCCTTCACGTGCAGTGAGAACAGCACGCCTGGCTTTTTTGCGGCTTCGATCTCTTCGGCAAAGAAGGCGCGCAGCGCCTTGCTGCTCATCACCGCCGCGTCGATGATCTCGCCGGCCTCAAGCGGCGTCTTCGCCTTCAGCACCGCGACGGCGCCGTCGGCGCCGACCAGTTCAATGCGGGCGTTGGTCGCCGCCGCGACGGTGGTCGAGATTTCCGAGCCGTAGTAATCGCCACCCGACATGTACGCCACGTGGGATTTGGAGTCCTTGTTCCAGGCGCCCATCTTGTGCGGATTGTTGCGGGCGTATTGCTTGACCGCGCCGGCGGCGCGGCGGTCGGAATTGCCTTCGCGCAAGACCGGGTTGACGACACTGCCGAACACCTTGGCATAGCGAGACTTGATGTCCTTCTCGGCCTCCGTTGCAGGGTTGTCCGGATAGTCCGGAACGCCGTAGCCCTTCCCTTGCAGCTCCTTGATCGCGGCCTTGAGCTGCGGGATGGAGGCGGAGATGTTGGGCAGCTTCATGATGTTGGCTTCGGGCCTCGTCGCGAGCTCGCCGAGTTCGGCGAGTTCGTCGTTGACCCGTTGCGCAGGGGGGAGCTTGTCGGAGACGCTGGCGAGGATGCGGCCGGCCAGCGAGATGTCCTTCAGCTTCACGGACACACCCGCCGCGCCGACGAAGGCTTCGACAATCGGCAGCAGCGAATAGGTCGCGAGCGCCGGGGCTTCATCGACCTTCGTCCACATGATTTCGAGATCTGACATGCTTGCACCTCTGGTCGCCGTGTTGTTTGGGCCGACCGGTAACTGAACATTGGCGGGCGCGGGGGACTGGGTTCTCCCGCGGGCCCTCGAATGAATTGCTCTCGGCGCGGACATCGCCAACCGGGAATTCGACTGACGGAAGTTCGGCGCGCGCCCTATAGCATCCGCACTCGGTCGGCAAAAGCGCCTTGTCAGCCGGTGCAATTCGCGGGGTAGGGTATCGCCGCTTGACGCAAGCGGCCGGCTTGGGCAGGGGCTGCGCGTCTCGGGCATTTGCCCGCCCAGGAGCACCGCATGCCAGGCGCCGGCACCGACAAGACCAAGCGCTGGGTCGAGACGCCCGGGCCGGTGGTGGTCCTGGTCGAGCCGCAGCTTGGCGAGAATATCGGCGCTGCCGCCCGCGCCATGGCCAATTTCGGGCTGTCGGAGCTGCGGCTGGTCAAGCCCCGCCAAGTCTGGCCCAACGACAAGGCCCGGATGATGGCGGCCGGCGCGGACCGCGTCCTCGGCGACGCCAAGCTCTACGACACGCTGGCTGCCGCCATCGCCGATTGCAGCTTTGTGCTCGCCACGACTGCACGCGTCCATGACCAGGCCAAGCCGGTCATCGCCCCGGAGCAGGCTGCGGCCGAAATCGCCCCGCGCATTGCCGGCGGCGAGACCGTCGCGCTGCTGTTCGGCCGCGAGCGCAACGGGCTGGAGAACGACGAAGTCGCGTTGGCGGATCGCATCGTCACGCTGCCGGTCAATCCAGCGTTTGCCTCGCTCAATCTGGCTCAGGCCGTGGTCATCGTGGCCTATGAATGGTTCAAGCTCGCCGGCACGGGCTTGCCGTTCGCCATGCCGCAAAAGTCCGAAAGCGCGCCGAAGCAGCAGCTGCTTGCCTTCTTCGCCGGGCTCGAGCGTGAATTGGAAAAGGTCGAGTTCTTCCGGCCGCCCGACAAGCGCGAAACCATGCAGATCAACCTGCGCAATATCTTTACCCGCATGCAGCCGACCCAGCAGGACATCCAGACCTTGCATGGCGTCATCATGGCGATTGCGGAAGGCCGCAAGGGGCCGGCGCGGGGCGGCGTGCTCGACGGTGAGGAGGCCGAAATGCTGCGAACCTTGCTCGCCGAGCATGGCGGCGGCCGGGTGCCCAAGGAACGCGGTCCGGTGCGCGGGCTGGCGCGGCTGCTGCGCCGTAATCCGACCGATGCCGAACGCGCGCTGTGGCAGGCACTGACCAACGACCGGCGCTTTGCCGGCCGCGGCTTCAAGCGCCAGACCCCG
This sequence comes from Xanthobacteraceae bacterium, assembly GCA_036267435.1. Lineage (GTDB taxonomy): Bacteria > Pseudomonadota > Alphaproteobacteria > Rhizobiales > Xanthobacteraceae > BOG-931. The sequence goes on from DATAWA010000107.1 coordinate 42,661, forward strand.
GTCGGGCAGACCATCTGCGACTTCGTCTCGTTTGCGCTGCGGCTTGTAATCGATCTGGTGCCGGCTGATGAAAGCGCGGCGGCGGCCGCCGCCCGCACACGCAAGCGTGAATGGCTCGACGCCCATCATTACAAGGTTGTGGGAATATCGGATCGCGATATTGAGTCTGACATGGCGGCAGTGCTGCTTCGCATCGAACAGGCCATGAATTGATCGAGATCGTGCAATAGGGCCAAGTTGGCATAGCCGGCGGTTCACGGGTCAAATCGCACATGCAATGGATGAATTCCAAAGCGCGCTATGGCGCGATCGTGCAAGCCATGCATTGGCTCACGGCGATTTTCGTCATCGTCGGCTTTCTCCTCGGCCAATTTGGCGATGCTTTGCCGCGCGGCGCGCCACGGCAATATGGCCTTCTGGTCCATATGACGCTTGGGCAGATTGTGATCGCACTCTTGGTCCTGCGGCTGGTTTGGCGACAGGTCAACCCGCCGCCGCCGCTTGAGACAACGCCGCTTGGCGTGCTCGCCGCGCTGGGGGCGAAATTAAGTCATGGCGCTCTTTATGCCCTGCTGTTTGTGGTTCCCGTGCTCGGCATGATCGTGCAGCTCAAGCGCGGCCACGCGCTGCCGGTGTTCGGGATTTTCGATTTAAGCTCGCCGTGGCCGGCCGACCGCAATCTCGCCCGCAGCATATTGTGGCTGCATCGCAACCTGGCGGACGCGCTTTTGATCCTCGCCGGTATCCATGCCAGCGCCGCTCTAGTGCATCACTGGTTTTGGCGCGACCGCACGCTGTCGCGGATGCTGCCGGGCGAACCCGCGGCGCCGCAGCGAAGCCGGCGCGCCGCAAGGTAAGTCAGCTCTTGAGCACCTTCATCGCCGCCGCGGCACCGGCGCGGAACATCGCGAGATCGCTCGACACCGTGATGAACCTGACGCCGCGCCTGGCGAAGTCCACCGCGCGCTCGGCGGATGTGGAATAGGCGCCAGGGATTTTTTTCGCCTTTTGCGCGCCGGCGATCATCGTATCGAGATGGCCGTCGACTTCCTTCGACAAGGGGTCGACGGTCTTGCCGTCCGACAGCGCGATCGACAGGTCCGACGGCCCGAGGAAGAAGCCGTCGATCCCCGGCGTATTGATGATCGCCTCGAAATTTTGCAGGGCGGTGCGGGTCTCGATCATCGCGAAGGTGACAACGTGGTCGTTGGCTTCGCGCAAATAGGTCGGCATGTCGGAGACGCCGCCGAGCGCCATGGCGCGGTGCGGCCCCCAGCTGCGCTCGCCGAGCGGCGGGAATTTGGCCGCGGCGGCAAAGGCGCGGGCGTCGGCAGCGGTATTAATCATCGGCGCGATGACGCCTTCGGCGCCAAAATCGAGGGCGCGACTTACCAGCGCGAAATCGTTAAGCGGTACTCGCACCATGGGTGCCGCGCCGCCCTGACGTATTGCCGCCACGGCGTGGAGGATACCGGCAACGTCCCACAGGCCGTGCTGGCTTTCGACTGCAACCGCGGGAAATCCCTCGCGCGCCAACGTTTCGGCGAGAAGTGGATAGGGCAGGCCGCACCAGCCAGTGAATACCGTTTCTCCGGCGTGCAAGCGCCGGGCGAGCGTGAAGGCAGGGATGGCCATGGTCGTTTTTCCGTTCGTTAAAATGCGGCGGTGAAGCTTTCGGCCTCAGCGGCCGGCCTGGATGTCGGCCACCGCCTTGGCCATGAGTTCGTTCATGGTGCGGGCGATCTGGTGATCCGACTGCGCCACGCCCTTGGCATCGAAATCCCTGCGGATCTTGTGGCCGACGTCGCGGTCGCCGTTCTGTTCGAATTCGGTCATGACCACCGACAGCGCATAGCTGTCGGCTTGCGGACCGTTCAGGCCGAGTTTTTCCGCGGCCCACAGCCCGAGCATCTTGTTGCGCCGTGCGATGGCCTTGAACTTCAATTCCTCATCGTGCGCAAACTGCTTCTCGAAGGCTTCTTCGCGCTTGTCGAATGTGGTCATGGAGCTGCCTCGGAGGTGCCTTCGGGCTGGGCCTTGGACTCGCTTGGACTAGCCGCGGCAGTCGTGAGCTTCGCCTGTGGCGTGAAAAAGAGCGGATCGCTTGCCGCCTTACATAACAAGGGTGGCGCGTCAAGGCAACGGCTTCGCCGGTATAATTCGACATTGCGGGAAGTCTCGCACGGGGCTATGTCGATTGTACTAGGCCTCACCTTCGGCTAGCCTTCGTGACGCGGATGGGCCGCTCAAGTTGAGTCGCGTGTGTGCCTGGTTCCGAGCGCCCTTTGCCGCCGCCGCCGCCGCGGACCTCGACATCAAAAATGGAGCCACGGCATTCCATGGACTTCACCAAAACCCGGTACACTCCGATGAGCCGCCGTCGCCGTATTTATGAAGGCAAGGCGAAGGTCCTTTACGAAGGACCCGAGCCCGGAACGCTAATTCAGCATTTCAAAGACGACGCCACCGCCTTCAATGCCAAAAAGCATCAGGTGATCGAAGGCAAGGGGGTGCTCAACAACCGGATTTCCGAATACCTGTTTCAGCATTTGAACGACATCGGCGTTCCGACACATTTCATCCGCCGGCTCAACATGCGCGAGCAGTTGATTCGCGAAGTCGAGATCATTCCGCTCGAAGTCGTGGTGCGCAACGTCGCCGCCGGCGAGTTGTCGCAGCGGCTTGGCATCGAGGAAGGCACGCAATTGCCGCGCTCGATCATCGAGTTTTATTACAAGAACGATCAGCTCAACGATCCGATGGTGTCGGAAGAGCACATCACCGCGTTCGGCTGGGCCACACCGCAGGAAATCGACGACATCATGTCGCTCGCCATCCGCGTCAACGATTTTCTCTCCGGACTGTTTCTCGGCGTCGGCATCCGTCTGGTCGATTTCAAAATGGAGACCGGCCGGCTGTGGGAGAACGATCTGATGCGGATCGTCGTGGCTGACGAGATTTCTCCGGATTCCTGCCGGCTGTGGGATATCAAGTCGAACGAAAAGCTCGACAAGGACCGCTTCCGCCGCGATCTCGGCGGGCTGCTGGAGGCCTACACCGAAGTGGCCAAGCGGCTTGGCATCATGAGCGAAGGCGAGCGCCCGCAGGGCACCGGTCCAATTCTGGTCAAGGGCTAACATGACCGCACGCGCTCTCACCATCGGCCTCGTCGTTCCGTTCGCGACCGATGAGGTGCCGTTCGAAGGCCCGCTCATGTATCCGGGCGTGCGCTTTATCCCACGCGGCGTCGGCGTGCGCGCGCTGACCCCCGAAGGCTACGAGTCGGCGTGGAACGGCATTCTTCCGGCCGCCGAATATCTCGCCAAGCAAGGCGTCGATGCCATCATGGTCATCGGCACCTCGCTGACCTTCTACCGCGGCGCCGAGGCACATGCGCAATTGCTAAAGGATCTGCGCGAGCGCACCGGGCTGCCGGTGAGCACCATGAGCCAGGCTTTGATCGACGGGCTGCGCGAGGTCGGCGCCAAACGGGTCGCCGTCGCGACCGCCTATACCGACGTCGTCAACAGCAAGCTCAAGGAGCTTCTGGAGGCGGCCGGCGTCGAGGTGTTGTCACTCGAATGCTTCAATCTGCTCGAATTTAACGCGCCGCATAAAGTGACCGAGGCCGAGATCATTTCGCTCAGCGATACTGCGGTCGCCAAGGCGGCCGGCGCGGAAGCGATCCTGATCTCCTGCGGCGGCCTGCGCACGCTGGGCGTGGCGGAGCCGTTGGAAGCGAACCACGGCATTCCGGTGGTTTCCTCGGCCACGGCGGCTTTCTGGGCGGCGATGCGGCTCGTCGGCGAAAGCGGGCGGATCGACGGTTATGGGCAGCTGTTCGAGCAGGCGCGCGCACCGACGCCCTGACGGCTCGCTTGGTTGCGGGCGCGGCGATTCCTACATATTGAGGTGACATGAAAGCGCGCGTCACCGTCACGCTGAAATCCGGCATCCTCGATCCGCAGGGCAAAGCAATTGAGGGTGCCTTGAAGTCGCTCGGCGTCGGCGGTGTCGCCAGCGTCCGCCAAGGCAAAGTCTTCGACATCGAAATCGAAGGCGCCGATCGCGCCGGCGCGGAAGCCGCGCTCAAGACCGCGGCGGAAAAGCTTCTCGCCAATACCGTGATCGAGAATTACCGTATCGAGGTGACGGGATAAGCGGGTCATGAAATCGGCCGTTATCGTCTTCCCCGGTATCAATCGCGAGCGCGACATGGCTCGCGCGTTGCGGCTCGTCTCCGGACGCGAGCCGGCGATGCTCTGGCATGCCGAGACGGCGATTCCCGCGGGTACCGATCTCATCGTCATTCCCGGCGGCTTCTCCTATGGCGACTATCTGCGTTGCGGCGCCATTGCCGCGCGCGCTCCGGTCATGGATGCGGTGCGCGGCTTCGCCGCCAAAGGCGGACTGGTGCTTGCGGTCTGCAACGGCTTTCAGATCGCTTGCGAGGCCGGGCTGCTGCCCGGCGTGCTGATGCGCAACGCGCAGCTGCGCTTTATCTGCCGCGATGTGTATCTGCGGGTCGAGCGCTCCGACACGCCGTTCACCCGCGGCTACAATGCCGGCCAGGTGATCCGCGTGCCGGTGGCACACGGCGAGGGCAACTATATCGCCGACGGCGAGACTATCGCGCGGCTGGAAGGCGAGGGCAGGGTGGCCTTTCGCTACTCATCGCCCGACGGCATGGTCGATCCGAACTGGAATCACAACGGCGCCATGAACGCCATCGCCGGCATTATAAACGAGCGCGGCAACGTGCTCGGTATGATGCCGCATCCGGAAAACCACGTCGAAGCGGCGATGGGCCGGACCGACGGCCGCGGCCTGTTCGCCGGGCTTGTGGATCACTTCAAGCTGGCGGCGTGACTTCGGTCTCGCCATATGGGAGAGGCAAGTGAACCGAACCTCGCCCGTGCTTTCCAACGAACCTGCCATTACCCCCGACCTGATCGCCGAGCACGGCCTCACGCCGGAGGAATATGACCGCATCGTCGCGCTGATCGGCCGCGCGCCGAGCTTCACCGAGCTCGGCATTTTCTCGGCGATGTGGAACGAGCATTGCTCCTACAAATCCTCG
>DATAWA010000108.1:0-2511 GCA_036267435.1 Xanthobacteraceae bacterium
CCACCGGCACATTCCGGTGAATTCGATCGGTTGCTACGTGCCGGGCGGGCGCTATCCGATGGTGGCTTCCGCGCATATGTCGATCGTCACCGCGCGGGTTGCCGGCGTAAAACACATCCTCGCCTGCGCGCCGCCGTTTCACGGCGGGCCGCATCCGGCGATCGTGGCGGCGATGCATTTCGGCGGTGCCGACGAGATTTTCGTGCTCGGCGGCGTGCAGGCGGTCGCCGCCATGGCGCTCGGCACCGAGACCATCGCGGCCGTCGATATGATCGTCGGCCCTGGCAATGCCTATGTCGCCGAGGCCAAGCGGCAATTGTTCGGCCGCGTCGGCATCGACCTTCTGGCCGGGCCGACCGAGACACTGATCATCGCCGACGACAGCGTCGACAGCGAAATCTGCGCCACCGATCTTCTCGGCCAGGCCGAGCATGGCCCGACCTCGCCGGCGATCCTGCTCACGACGTCGGAAAAGCTCGCGCGCGACACCATGAAGGAGGTCGAGCGACTCCTGAAAATCCTGCCGACCGCGGAGGTTGCCGGCCAGGCCTGGGCCGATCTCGGCGAGGTCATCGTCTGCGACGACGAGGCCGAAATGGTGCGCGAAGCCGACCGTATTGCTTCGGAACACGTGCAGGTGATGACGCGTGATCCGGATTATTTCCTCGCCAACATGAACAACTACGGCTCGCTGTTTCTCGGCCCGCGCACCAATGTGGCTTACGGGGATAAGGTGATCGGTACCAATCACACACTGCCGACCAAGAAGGCGGCGCGTTACACCGGCGGGCTGTGGGTCGGCAAATTCCTCAAGACCTGCACCTATCAGAAAGTGCTCACCGACCAGGCCAGCGCCGAAATCGGCGAATACTGCTCGCGGCTGTGCATGCTGGAAGGCTTCGTCGCCCATGCCGAGCAGGCCAATGTGCGGGTGCGCCGCTACGGCGGCCGCAATGTTCCATATGGCGAGGCGGCGGAGTGATGACGTCATTCCGGGCTCGCTCGGGCCCCGGAATGACGACGGGATGATCTCATGCCTCTCGACCTCGCCAAAACTCCATCGTTCCGCCTCGACGGCCGGCGTACACTGGTCACCGGCGGTGGGCGCGGCATCGGGCTCGCGGCGGCGTCGGCTTTGGCGGCGGCCGGCGCCCATGTGACGCTCGCGGCGCGCACCGAGGCCGAGATCGAACAGGCAGCAAGCGCCATTCGCGGGCGCGGCGAACAAGCCGAGGCGCTCGTGCTCGACGTGACCGACGTCGAAGCGGCGCGGCGTGCCATCGCGGCCGCCGCTCCGTTTCAAATCCTCGTCAACAATGCTGGCATGAATCGCCCCGCGTTGCTGCCGGACGTCAAGGTCGAGGATTTCGATGCCATCTTTTCGCTTAACGTCCGCGCGGCGTTCTTTGCGGCACAGGCGGTAGCGTTGAAGTTGATCGAAGCAAAACTGCCCGGCTCGATCATCAACATCTCCTCGCAAATGGGCCATGTCGGCGCCGCGCGACGCACCGTCTATTGCGCGTCGAAGCACGCCATGGAGGGCTTCACCAAGGCCATGGCGATCGAGCTCGCGCCGCATAACATCCGGGTCAATTCGCTCGGCCCGACGTTTCTTGAGACGCCGATGACGAAGCCGTTCTTCGAAAACAAGGCATTCCGCGACGAGGTGTTGGCGAAGATCAAGCTCGGCCGGCTCGGTCAGCTCGAAGAAGTCACCGGCGCCATCGTTTTTCTCGCCTCCGACGCCTCGTCGCTGATGACTGGATCGGCGCTCGTGCTCGACGGCGGCTGGACCGCGGAGTGACTGTTATGAATGACGAAGAGCTGCGGCGGTGCATCGTCGGCACCTGGTCGCTCGTTTCGGTGCATTATGAAGACCAGAACACCAAGGAACGCACGCCGGTCTATGGCGAGCATCCCAAAGGCATTCAGATCGCCACCCCGCAGGGGCGCTGGCTCGCGCTGATGACCGGCGAAAATCGTCCTGTTCCGCAAACCGATGCCGACCGGGCCCAGGCGCTCAAAACCATGGTCGCTTATACCGGCCGCTACCATGTCGAGAGCGGCAAGGTCATCACCAAGGTCGAAGCGGCGTGGAACGAAGGCTGGGTCGGCGGCGAGCAAATCCGCGCCATCCGTTTCGACGGCGATCGGCTTTACATCGAAAGCCCGCCGATGCCGCATCCGAATATCAGTGACAAGACGGTGCGGGTGATCGTGGTTTGGCAGCGCGAGGCGCCGTAGCTGCGCATCGTTGGGTCCGCGGCCCTTGACGGGAACTATCCAACCAGCGACGCATTGGTGAGCGGTCCTCGTTTTGAAGAGGTGGCCATGTACCTTTCCAATCAGAGTCTTCTTGTCATCATTGTTGTCGGCATTGTCGCCGGATGGCTCGCCGGGCGCGTCATGGAAGGTGGCGGCTTCGGCCTGATCGGCGATCTTGTGGTCGGCTTAATCGGCGCGTTCATCGGCGATTGGCTGCTGCCACAGCTTGGCATTCACCTCGGCACG
>DATAWA010000109.1:0-1563 GCA_036267435.1 Xanthobacteraceae bacterium
GATCAGACGCAACGGCGCATCGATCAATCCCAGCGACAGCAGCGCGTGGTTGATGATGCCGCCGTCCTTGAGCAGGCCGATCCAGGCGTAGACGCGGATCAGGAAACTGGTCCAAAACGGCAGGATCACGAGCATCAATAACAGACCGCGCCAGCGCGCCGGTGCCCGCGCGATGCCATAAGCCAAGGGATAACCGAAGAGCAGCGTGACGACGGTCGCGAGCGCCGCGTAGCGGATGGCGCCCAGATACGCCTTCCAGTAGAGCGGATCGCTCAATAGAAAGAGATAATTGGCGCCGGCAATCTGGATCCGTCCCTCATCGAACAGCGGCGTGTAGGGTGGAATGCCGACCGCGTCATGCGCCAGGCTGATCTTCAGCACGATCAGAAACGGCACCAGGAAGAACAGCAATAGCCAGGCATATGGCAGTGCCACGACGCCGAAGCGGCGGGCGGTCATCCGGCTAAATCCAGAAATGCTTTAAGTGCTTGGTCGACGCGCGCCATATCGGCTCGACTCAATTGACCGATGTGCCGACCGACTTTGTCGAGCCGTACGCTCATCAGCTTATCGATCATGAGGTGGGAAATGGCGTTTAGTCCATTCTCCGGGCTGGGGCGGATTTGCGGCCTCAGCAGGTCGGCGGATATTTCCTGCGATGTCAGGAGGCAGACCGTTACCGAGCCGAGGTCGGCGAACGCATCGGACTGAATGACGATGGCGGGTCGCGGCTTGCTACCGAAGCCGCTTCCGGTTGCGATAGAGACAATGTCCCCCCGTGCCAAGCGTCATTCGTCCCAATCGGCCGAGTGGGACTCGATAAATTGCATGGCTTCTTCAGTATCGGGGCTTTTGTTGATGAGACGTGCCTGGCGTCGAGCTTCGGCCTTGAACTCGGGCGACCGTGTATCGATGACCCAGGTGTGTACGAGCCGCATGCCCTTCTTCTTCATGCGCTCGCGATAGGCGCGTGCCCGTTCGCTCGGCAACTTCGCCTGGGCGGCGGAACGTGACTTCGCCTTGGTTCCTGAACGCACGATCGGTCCTCGTTACATGTAACGTAGGCGCGTATCGGAGCACCGGCAAGTGCTATGCTTCCAGCACCCGTGCCGTGTCGGGCGAGAAGGACAGAAACACGTTTGCACCGGGCGTAAGCGATGTCGCGCGGCCCTCGCGGTTGGGCACGGTGACGCGGACGAGCCGGCTGCCCGGCAATTCGATTTCGCAAGTTGACGCCTCGCCGCGATAGGCGACGCCGCGCAAGATACCCGGCAGCGAATTGGGCGATGATGACCGCGCCGTCACCGCCAACTGAATTTTCTCCGGCCGCACCGCGACGGCGACGGCGGTGGCGGCGGCAAGCGGCGCATGCGTCACGGCCAATCGTCCGACATCGGTATCGACCAGCAACGAGCCGCCATTGCTCGCGGCGACCTTGCCCTCGAACAGGTTGATCGCGCCGAGGAAGCCGGCGACGAATCGGTTGACCGGATTTTCGTAGACAAATTCCGGCGCGCCCACCTGTTCGACCCGGCCGTCCTTCATCACCGCGATGCGCGCCGC
>DATAWA010000110.1:0-31296 GCA_036267435.1 Xanthobacteraceae bacterium
GCGCATGGCCCAGCCCAGGTCCGGCGTAAGCTTGGCGTCGCCATGCTCTTCGATGCCCCCGATTACATCATTGAGCGCATTAGCGAATTCGTAAATCGAGGCGACACAAACATTAAAGTGCAGCTTTTCGATGTCATCGGAGACCCGGGCCAAGGCCCGATGCGTCGCCTTGCGCAGCCGGGTCGCCGGCTCGGAAAAGGCGGCGGGACGGGCCGCGGGCGCGAAAGCCGCGATTTCGGCGGCTTCGCCGACCAGCCGCCACAGCCGCTGCGAAAACCGCCACGCGCCCTGGACGCCGCGCTCGGTCCATTCCACGTCACGGTCCGGCGGCGAATCCGACAGCATGAACCAGCGCGCCACGTCGGCGCCGTAGGCGGCGATGATTTCGTCCGGGTCGACGGTGTTGCGCTTCGACTTCGACATTTTCTCGATCGCGCCGATCGCGACCGGCTCGCCGGTCGCGATCAAAGTAGCGCGCCGCGCGTCGCCGTCGGCCTCGATCTTCACTTCCGCCGGCGCCGCCCATTCGCCGCTCTCGGTGCGATAGGTCTCGTGCACGACCATGCCCTGGGTGAACAGCCCGGCGAACGGCTCGTCGACGCCGACATGGCCGGTCGCCTTCATGGCGCGGGTGAAGAAGCGCGAATAGAGCAGGTGGAGAATCGCGTGCTCGATGCCGCCGATATATTGATCGACCGGCATCCAGGCATCGACCATCGGCACATCGGTCGGCGCGGTTGCGATCCACGGATCGGTGAAGCGTTCGAAATACCAGGACGAGTCGACGAACGTGTCCATGGTGTCGGTCTCGCGCCGCGCCTTGCCGCCGCATTGCGGACAGGCGACGTGCTTCCAGGTCGGATGATGGTCGAGCGGATTGCCGGGCCGGTCGAAGCTGACATCCTCCGGCAGCGTCACCGGCAAATCCTTCTCCGGCACGGGTACGACGCCGCATTTCTCGCAATGAATGATTGGGATCGGACAGCCCCAATAACGCTGCCGCGAAATGCCCCAGTCGCGCAGCCGGAAATTCACCTGGCGCTGCGCCACCGGGCGATTGCCGCGGCTGTCTTTTTCCAGACGCCGCGCAACTTCCTCTTTCGCCTCGGCGATCGTCATGCCGTCGAGGAAACGCGAATTGATCATGCGGCCGTCGCCGTCATAGGCGGTGTCAGTGATGACGAATGTGCTCGGGTCTTGGCCCGGCGGGCACACCACCGGCACATTGCCGAGATCGTATTTGTTGACGAAGTCGAGGTCGCGCTGGTCGTGCGCCGGACAGCCGAAAATCGCGCCGGTGCCGTATTCCATCAGAATGAAATTCGCCACATAGACCGGCAGCGTCCAGTTCGGATCGAACGGATGGATCGCCTTGATGCCGGTGTCGAAGCCGAGTTTCTCGGCGGTGTCGATCTCGGCCTGCGCGGCGCCGCGATGCCGGCACTCCTCGATAAATCTCGCCAGCGCCGGATTCTTGGCCGCCGCCGCGAGCGACAACGGATGATCCGGCGCCAGTGCCATGAACTTGGCGCCGAACAGCGTGTCCGGCCGCGTGGTGAAGATTTCAAGCTCGCTCTCACCCTGCGGCGTCGTCTTCGGATCGAGCGCGAAGCGGACCAGCAAACCCTCCGAGCGGCCAATCCAGTTCTTCTGCATCAGCCGGACTTTTTCCGGCCAGCGGTCGAGGCGATCGAGCGCGTCGAGCAGGTCTTGCGAATATTTGGTGATCTTGAACACCCACTGGCTCATCTCGCGCTGCTCGACCAAGGCGCCGGAGCGCCAGCCGCGGCCGTCGATCACCTGCTCGTTGGCCAGCACGGTCTGGTCGACCGGGTCCCAGTTCACCTTGCGTTTTTCGCGCTCGACGAGTTTCGCGCCCAGAAAATCCAGAAACATCTTCTGCTGGTGCTTGTAATAAGCCGGATCGCAGGTCGCGATTTCGCGGCTCCAGTCAAGCGACAGCCCCATCGATTTGAGCTGCTTCTTCATCGCCGCGATGTTGTCGTAGGTCCACGCCTTGGGATGGACCTTGCGCTCCATGGCGGCGTTCTCGGCCGGCATGCCGAAGGCGTCCCAGCCCATCGGATGCAGGACGTTCAAACCCATCGCGCGTTTGTAGCGCGCCACCACGTCGCCCATTGTGTAGTTGCGCACGTGGCCCATATGGATGCGCCCGGACGGATAGGGGAACATTTCCAGCACATAGTATTTCGGCCGCGGGTCGGCGTTCTTCGTCGCAAAGATGCCGCGCTCGTCCCAGATTTTCTGCCAGCGCGCCTCGGCGTCGCCGGCGTTATAGCGGTCGGGATGTTTTGATTCTGCGTTCAACTTTGGGGCCTTCGCTGCGGCGCTGACTAGGACCATGAATGGCAAGCTGAGTAAGCGCACCAAGGCGCTCTGGCGAAATAGGCAGAGTCAGATCTGCAACATCTTCTTCCTGGATCGGCATTGACTTTTTAGCCCAGAGATCCTACTATTTCAGACGAAAAGCTGAGATCAGATTGGCAGTGCCCTCGCGGGCGGACGAATCCTCGGCTTCCCAATTCGAGGGCCCCTTAATAGGGGCCCTTTTTATTAATGACCGTGTTACCCACCGCTTGGCGCACATAACCCCTTTTCCCTCAGTATGTACTCTCGCCTTCGAATTAGAAACATTCCCGCCATCGCGAGCGAGCGAATTGAAGCCGCCGGACGTGACATGAAAGGCACGATCGGTCAACGGGTTGAGCGCAGCTTGACGGTCCCCGTAGGAAGTTAGGAATGCAATACACCACACTCGGCCGCACCGGGCTTCGCGTCAGCGTCGCCGGGCTTGGCACCGGCGGCTTCTCGCGGATGGGGCTCAAGTCCGGCAGGACCGAGGACGAGTCCGCACGGCTCATCCGCGACGCCATCGGCCTCGGCATCAATTTCATCGACACCGCGCCGGCCTATGGCACCGAGGGCGTGGTCGGCAAGGCGCTCAAAGCGGTGCCGCGCGATTCCGTCGTCGTCGCGACAAAATCGAGCGTGCAGCGCGGCGGCGAATGGTGGACGCCGGAGCGCATGGTGGAGAGCCTCGACAATTCGCTGCAACTCATGGGTACCGACTATGTCGACGTGTTCAACCTGCATGGTGTCGAGCCGCAAATGTACGATTATGCGCTCGAGACGCTCGGTCCGGCGCTCATTGCACAAAAGCAGAAGGGCAAAATCCGGCATATCGGGCTCACCGAAAATCCGATCGTCGATTTCACCAATGAGACGATCGAGCGCGCGCTCAAGGACGACTTCTGGGACGTGTTCATGGTGGGCTTCCACATGATGCACCAAGGCGCGCGGGCGAACGTGTTCCCGGCAACGCGGGAAAAAGGCATCGGCACGCTGTTGATGTTCGCAGTGCGCAGCATCTTTACCGATCCGCCGCGGATCGCCCGTGAGATCAAGGCGCTTGCCGCCAAAGGCCTGGTCGAGAAATCGCTCGGCGAGGGCGACGACCCGCTCGGCTTCCTGGTTCACGACGGCGGCGCCGCCAATGTGATCGAAGCGGCTTATCGCTTCGTGCGGCATGAGCCCGGCGTCGACGTGGTGTTGTTCGGCACCGGCAATGCCGAGCATCTGCGCACCAACGTGGCCTCGCTGCTCAAGCCGCCGTTGCCGCAAGCCGACCGCGACAGGCTGACGGCGCTGTTCGGCCACCTCAAAGGCGTCGGCCTCGACGGCCATCAAGGGCGCAGCCGGTAATCTCGCTCAAGGGCGCAGCCGGTAATCTCGCTTCAGCGCACCGCGCCCGCGGCATCGCGGCGCAACACCTTGCCGGGCAAGGCTCCGGTATGGACCGCGTTTTCGACGACCGGTACGCCGTTCACCAGCACCGTTGTGCGCGGGCCGCTCGGATAGCGATGCGGATCGGCATAAGTCGCCAGTTCCTTGAAATCGGCCGGATCGAAGACGGTCACGTCGGCGCAATAGCCGGCCTTGAGCAGGCCGCGGTCGGCAAATTTGAGCGCGCGGGCGCTGGCGCCGGTCATCTTGTGAATGGCGGTCTCGAGCGGAACGAGACCGAGGTCTTGTGAATAATGGCTGAGCACACGCGGGAACGTGCCATAGAAGCGCGGATGCGGGATGCCCTGGCTGGTGACGCCGTAATCGGCAACGCAGTTGCCGTCGGAGCCGACCAGAGCGATCGGCGAGCGGATCATGTCGTGCACGTCGTCTTCGGCAATCGACATGACCAGGACGCGGGTCGCGCCGCGATCGTCGATCAAATAATCGCTGACGACGTCGATCGGATCGGCAGTGCGCTCGCGGGCGAGGTCGGCGATGCTGCGGCCGGCATAGTGCGGCAGATGCGGCGAGATCGAAATCCGCACGCAGTCCCAGTCGGGAATGCGGCCCCAATTGTTCAATCCGTCGCGGGCAATGTCGGCGGCAATGCGCGCGCGGGTCTCGGGCAGCGCCAAGCGGGCGAGCATTTCGGGGACGCCGCCGGCCTGCACCCATTGCGGCAGGAGATTTTTCAGCGGATTACTGCCGACATTATAGGGATAGGCGTCGCAATCGACGTCGACGCCGCGCGCCTTGGCCGCAGCGATCATTTGCAAAGCTTGAGCCGCCTTACCCCAGTTATCGAGGCCCGAGCATTTGAAATGCACGATCTCGGCGTGGATGGCGCAAGCCTCGGCAACCTCAATGGTCTCCTGCACCGCCTCCAGCACCTTGTTGGATTCGTCCCGCAGATGGGTGAAATAGCCGCCGTTGTAACGCTTCAGTACGCGGCACAGTGCGATGATCTCCCGACGATCGGCGTAAGAGCCCGGCGCCGTGAACAGCCCGGTCGATAGACCGAGCGCGCCGGCGCGCAGACCGTCCTCAAGAAGATCGCTCATCGCCGCAAGCTCGCTGGCGGACGGCGCGCGATGATCCATGCCCATGACCATCAGGCGCAGCGTGTTGTGCCCGACCAACATGCCGGCATTCACGGCGGTGGCGGGAAAGCTGTCGAGGTAATCCGGGAAGCTCGTCTCGCGAAACGGCAGCCACGGCGCGCTGGGCGAAAGATAATCGCGCAGCAAATCGACCTTGCCCGGCAACACCGGCGCGACCGAAAAGCCGCAATGGCCGATGATCTCCGTCGTCACGCCCTGCCGCACCTTGCTTTCGGCTTTCGGATTGATCGGCAGGGTGAAATCGGAATGGGTCTTGATGTCGATGAAGCCCGGCGCCACTGTCAGGCCCGACACGTCGATGTCACGATGCGCCGGGCCGAGCTTGGCATCGACCGCGGCAATACGGCCGGCGGCGATGGCCAGATCGCCGTCTTCGCCGCCACGGCCGCTGCCGTCATAGATCGTTCCGCCGCGCAGGATAAGGTCGTACATCAGGATAGCCCGCCAGGAATTATCGGGTTCGTACCATCATTCCGGATGATTCTCCGGCCAGCCGTTGCAGTGCGCGCGCTCGTGGCGGACATAGGCGCGCAAGTCTTTCACCGGTCCGCCGCGCGGAATGACGAGATAGCATTTTTTCTTCACCAGCCATGAGCAGGCATCCGCCTGCACGCCCATATGCGCGCAGGCCGCCCTTGCCTCACCGAGCGGCAGCACGCGCTCGATCACCGGACCGGAATAGGGATGATTGTAACGCGGCGGCGGTTCGAGAACGTAGATCGGCATGGTGTTCCTGTTCGTCCGGTCAATCGAGTTCGTTGGCAACCCACGCGATGATCGACCGCCGCTCGGGCGACCAGCCGAGCGCCGCGGCGGCCGTGCCGCGCACCCGACTGTTGGAGCCGAGCGAGTAGGTCGCCATGGTCCGGCCCCACGCCGCGATGGCCGCATCGGCGGACCAGGATTGCGCGGCGCCAAGCTTAAGCCGCGCGGCGATGGCGCCTGCGATCGCTCCGAGCGACTCCTCGCCGCTCTCGACATAGAGGAAGGCGCCGGCGGGAGGGTCGGCGATCACCCGCCGGTACAGCGCCACGACGTCGGCGATGTGCACATTCGACCAGCGGTTTAAGCCGCGGCCGATATAGCGCACGACGCCGGACGCGCGCGCCTGCCGCACCAGCGCCGGGATTTGCACGCTCTGCGCCGGCGGCCCAAGCGCCGCGCCGTAAATCATGGAATTGCACAGCACAATGCCGCGCGCGCCGGTCACCAGCCGATCGATGGCGACACGCGCGGCCTTGTCGGCGAGCGGAGCGATCGGCGTGTCCTCCTCGTAGATGCGCTCCGAGGGCTCGCCCATCGCGAGATCGGCAATGATGCTCGACCCGCTCGAATGGATGAAAGCCTTGCCGGAGCCGGCAAGCCCGCCGAGCAACGCCTCCACCGCCCCGCGATGATCGCTCGATGCCGCATTGATGACGGCATCCGCGGCCCGGGCCTCCTCGCGCAACAGTGCCTCGTCGTCGAGCGTGCCGATCACCGGCTCGATGCCGAAGCGCGCGACCGCATCGGCCTTGGCGCGGTCGCGCACCAGCCCACGAACGCGGGCGCCCTCCCCGCCAAACGACGCCGCCACGGCACCGCCGATATAGCCGCTCGCACCGGTGACAAAGACGCGCATGAGGATGGTCCACCCCTCAAGACAGCCGCAAATCGCCCGCAATCCGGACCCGACATCGTACGCCGATTTATGCCGATAGCGATGGAGCCTGTCGGGACCCGCCCGGCCGGCGGCCGTGAACATTTACCGCCGCCCGGCGTTATCGGCTGATTGGAGAACCCAGGCCGCATCACATGAGAACGCTGGAGGCATTGCGACATCGCATCGAGCCGCTGCCGCCCTACGCGTCATTGCTCTTGATCGGGGTGCCGCTGGCGGTGGTTGAGCCGCTGAAGCTGGCGATCGTATTGTTGGCCGGCGACGGGCACTGGCTCACCGGCATCTTCGCCATGATCGGCGCCTATGCCGTGAGCCTCTTCATCACGCACTGGCTGTTCGGCGTCGTCAAGCCGAAGTTGCTGAAGCTCTCCTGGTTCGCAACGCTGTGGAACTGGTATTGCGCCACGCGCGACAAGGTCTGGGACGGGGCGCGCGGCCGCTCGGTCCGTCGGGCGAAATAGCGGTGCCGGCGCCCCTGCCGGCTTATTTGTTGACGATCGAAATATCGCTGCTGTCGCAATAGGCGGGATTGATCCAGCCGTTCTCGTCGTAGTCGGCCATGCATTTCTCAACGAGTCCCTCCATCTGTTTCAGCCGGCCGGAAAACTGCGCCTGCTGCAGCTGGAACACGCGGATGAGCTCGTGGCTGCCGGAATAGTTCATCTCGTAGAGTTCGTGCCGCGCGCCGAATTCAGTGCCGATCGCGTCCCACAAAAGCTTCATGATCTTGATGCGCTCCTTGTAGTCGATGCCGTTCGAGCCGCGCACATATTTGGCGAGATATTTGTCGACGTCGGGATTCTTGAAATCGAGCGCGTGCGACGGCAGATAGATCAGGCCGGACGCGACCACCTTCTCGACGATGTTGCGCACCGCCGGATAGGCTTCGGTCATGAACAGGCGATAGGTCGCCGAGCCCTGCGAATTCGGCAGCACCGCGCCGTTGACCCACGGCTCCGGATTGCAGGCCATGGCATCGGTCAGCGACCAGAACAGATTGCGCCAGCCGATCACCTCGCCGATCTGCGCCTGCACGCCGCGGAATTCTTCGACGCCGGTGGTGCGGGCGGCCTTGTAGAGAAGCCCGGCGATGAAATCGAGCTTGACCGCGAGCCGCGTGCAGCCCTGCATGGTGAAGCCGTTGAAGAAGCCCGACTTCGGATAAAAATTCTTCAACCGGTCGATGTCGCGATGGATCAGCACGTTCTCCCAGGGGATGAACGCGTTATCGAACACGAAAATGGCGTCGTTCTCGTCGAACCGCGAGGTGAGCGGATAATCCCACGGCGAGCCGGTGGCCGCCGCGGCGAACTCATAGGACGGCCGGCAGATCAATTTGATGCCCGGCGTGTTCATCGGCGCGATGAACATCACCACCATGGCCGGATCGGTGATCTCCTGGCCCATGTTCTGGCCGAGGAAATTGTAATTGGTCAGCGCCGAATTGGTGGCAACGACCTTGGCGCCGGAGACGTAAATTCCGGCATCGGTCTCCTTCTGGATGGTGATGTAGACGTCCTTGACCTGTTCGACCGGCTTGTTGCGGTCGATCGGCGGATTGACCAGCGCGTGGTTGAGGAACAGCACCGCTTCCTGGCCGCGCTTGTACCAGGCGCGCGCATTGTCGGCGAACTTGCCGTAGAACTCGGCATTGGCGCCCAGCGTGTTGAGGAACGCGGCCTTGTAATCGGGGCTTCTGCCAAGCCAGCCATAGGTGACGCGCGCCCAGGCAGCGATGGCGTCACGCTGCGCGATCACCTCTTCGCGGGAGCGCGCGACCTTGAAGAATTTCATGGTGTAGCCGCCGGAGCCGGTATCGGTCGGCCCGGTGAGCACGTCTTTGGTGGCCGGGTCGTGCAGCGCGTCGTAGAGTAGCGCCACCGAACGCGCCGCGTTGCGGAACCCCGGATGCGTGGTGACGTCCTTGACCCGCTCGCCGTAAATATAGACCTCGCGGCCGTCGCGCAGCGATTCCAAAAACTCGGCGCCGGTGAACGGCCGCGTCTTGTCGGCGATCAGCTCTTCGGGGTGCTGGGGCATGATTATCCTCCACTCTCCTTTTGGCCGCGCTTGCAGGCGACGCTTGCTTCGAGCCAAATAGTCAGCATACTGACGATTATTCGTCAGTGTACAGACAGTCCGCAGCGGCCGTCAACGACCGGTAACCCGATGGCAGACGACAATAGCCGCCTCACTGATATGCCGGGTCATCTCATCCGCCGGCTGCAGCAGATCGCCTTCGCCTTGTTCCTCAACGAGGCCAAGGCGTTCGACTTCACGCCGGTGCAATATGCGGCGCTTTATGCCATCAACAACGATCCGGGCATCGACCAGACCGCGCTGTGCAACGCCGTCGCGCTCGACCGCTCAACCATCGGCGACGTCGTGGGACGCCTGGAGAAAAAGCGCCTCATCACGCGAAGAAGCGGCGCCGCCGACCGTCGTACCAAATCGCTGCATGCCACCGCGGCAGGACGCCGCCTGCTTGCCCATATCGATCCGGCCGTCGCCGCGACGCAGCGGCTGATCCTGGCGCCGCTCAAGCCCGGCGAACGCACCGCTTTCATGCGCATGCTCAAACATCTCGTGCATCTCAACAACGAGCACAGCCGCGCGCCGCTGCGCCCGAAGGAGAGCCTCCCGCCATCGCGTTCCGGGCGCCGCGCAGCACGAAGTGATGCGCCGCAGACCCGGGATCGTCGCGAACTCGCAGTCCGTGCGCCGAGATGACGAGGACCCCGGATCTGCGATGCACCGCTTCGCGCTGCATCGCGTCCGGGGAACAAGTCGCTAGCTTTTCGCGCGCTGGCAGGCTTCCCAGATTTTTGGCGCGGTGGCCGGCATGTCCAGATGCGCGCCGGCGCCGTTCGGGATGGCATCGGCCACCGCGTTCATCACCGCGGCGATCGCCGCCGTGGTGCCGGCTTCGCCGACGCCCTTGACGCCGAGCGGGTTGGTGGTGGCGGGCACGTTATGCATCGCGTCGCGCAGCGGCGGCATGTCCTCGGCGCGCGGCATGGCGTAGTCCATGAACGAGCCGGTGACGAGCTGACCAGAGTCGCCGTCGTAGACCGTGCGCTCCATCAGCGCCTGGCCGATGCCCGAAGCCAACGAGCCGTGCAACTGGCCTTCGACGATCACACTGTCGAGCGGATTGCCGCAATCGTCGACCGCGGCATAAGCGACGATCGCCATGTGGCCGGTCGCCGGATCGATTTCGACCTCGGCGATGTGGACGCCGTTGGGAAACGTCTGCGGCGTGTCGGTCACCTGTTTGGTATCGAGGTCCTCGGCAATCTCGCCGCGCTTTTTCATCGCGGCGGCATGCGAGGCGACGGCGAATAGCGACACGCGACGGTCGGTTCCGACAACTTCGAAGCTGCCGTTCTGGTAGGCGATGTCGCCCTCGCCGGCTTCGAGCATGGCGGCGGCAATCGGCTTGCCTTTGGCGAGGATCGCGTCGATCGCCTTGACCACGGAGTGGCTCACCGTCATGCCGGAGCGCGAGCCGACCGAGGCGTAGCCCGGCAATTCGTTGGCCGAATCGCCGTGTCGGTGCGGCACCTTTTCCGGCGGAATGCCGAGCCGCTCGCCGATCAGCCGCGAAAACACCGTGGCATGACCCTGGCCGGTGTTCTGCACGTTGAGCCGCAGTTGCAGCGTCTCGTTGCCGGGGAATTCCAGCAGCGCGCTTTCGGTCGGCGAGCCGCCGGCGTGTTCGAGCATGCAGGAAATGCCAAGCCCGCGGTATTTGCCGCTCTTTTGCGCCTCGCGGCGGCGGCGCTTGAAGTTTTCGTAATCGATAAGCTCCAGCGCCTTGTCGAGAATCGGCTCGAAATCGCCGGAGTCGATGACAGTGCCGACCTGGGTCTTGTAGGGAAAGGCCGATTTTTTGACCAGGTTGCGCCGCCGCAGCTTGACCGGATCGATGCCGGTCACGCGCGCCGCTTCGTCGACCACGCGTTCCAGCGCATAAATCGATTCCGGACGGCCGGCGCCGCGATAGGGCGCGGTCGGCAGCGTATTGGTGTAGGCGCATTTCACGCCGATATCGATCTTGGGAATGTCGTACATGCCCGGCAGGCAGCGGGTGAAACTCAGGGTCGGAATGTTGGCGCCGATGGCGCCGAGATAGGCGCCCATGTTGCCGACGCTGCGGATGCGTAGCGCCAAAAACTGACCCTTGTCGTCGAGCGCCAGCTCCACTTCCGAATAAATGTCGCGCGCCTGATTGTCGGACAGGAACGCTTCCGAGCGGCCCGACATCCAATGCACCGGACGGCCGAGCTTCTTCGCCGCCATCAAGAGCGCCATGTATTCCGGATAGGCCGAGGTTTTCAGCCCGAACGCGCCGCCGACGTCTTCGGTGATGACGCGCAGCTTTTCCTTCGGCCAGCCCATGATGCCGAGAATGTTGTCGCGCATGGTGCCGGCGCTCTGCGAGCAGGTGCGCAGCGTGTAGGAATCCTTCGTCGCGTCGTAGCTCGCGGTCGCCCCGCGCGGCTCCATCGAGGCGACGCAGAGCCGCTGATTCATCTCGGCAATGCGCGCGACGTATTTTGCCGAAGCGAAGATGCGCTCGACCTCGGCGGCATTGGCGGCGGGATCGGCGGCCGGCCCCGGCCAATCGACCGCGAGATTGTTGGGCGTTTCCGGCCAGATCTGCGGCGCGCCGTCTTTGAGCGCATCGCGCGCGTCGGTTACCGCGGTGAGCGGCTCATATTCGACATGAACGAATTCGGCGGCATCTTGCGCGGTGAGCGCGCGCTCGGCGACGACCACGGCGACGGCCTCGCCGATATGCAGCACGCGATCCTTCGCCAGCGCCGGCCGGTTGGTGACGATAAGCTTACTGCCGTCGCGGCCCGCCAGCGGCGGATGCCGCGCAATATTGCCGATGCCGTCCATGTCGGCGGCGGTGAGAACCGCGATCACGCCGGGCGTGCCCGTGGCGCCGGACGTATCGATGCTGACGATGCGGGCAAAGGCGTGCGGCGAACGCACGAAATAGGCATAGGCCTGATTGGGCTCCGGCGCGTCGGCGATATAGCGGCCGTGACCGCGGACCAGAACGTCGTCTTCGACGCGGCCGTGGAAGGAATGCGTATTAGCGTCCGTCTGGGCGTCCATATGTGTTCCGGGGGCTGCTTGGCTGGGCACTGGGAAGCTCTTTATAGCCGAAAGTCGGGCCTGAAAACCCCGTTCCGAAGGCAAGCTAGCCCGCATGCCTTGCGTGCGACCTCGGGTTATGAGCAAAACACGCCCCGCGATTGCGGGGAGAGAAATCAATTATGACGACGGCACAGAAGACCATCGACACCCACACCCATGTCCTTGCCGACGCGACGATCAAGCTCCTGCAGAAGGAGATCCCGGCGCTCGGCCTGAAGCTGACAGCCTATGACGACGACAATTCGGTGATCGAAGTGGCGGGCGTGCCGTACCGGCCGTTTCCGCGCGGCGGCCACAATATTGCACGGCGGCTTGCCGACATGGATGCGACCGACGTCGACGTCCATGTACTGTCGGCGACACCGCAAACTTGGCTCTACAATCAGGAGCCGGCCGTCGGCATCGCCGCGTCGGTCCTGCAGAACGACGGCATCGCGCAACTCGTCAAGGAGCATCCCGAGCGCTTCTCCGGCATCGCCACACTGCCGATGCAGGCGCCGGACAAGGCGGCGGACGAATTGCGCCGCGCCATGACCAAGCTCGGCCTGCACGGCACCATGATCGCCTCCAACGTCAACGGCAAGAATCTGGACGATCCGAGCTTCGAGCCGGTCTGGGCGGCGGCGGCCGAGCTCGATGCCTTCCTGGTGATCCATCCCGGCAATGTCGCCGGCGCCGACCGGCTGCGCTCGTATTATCTGAATAATCTGATCGGCAATCCGCTCGACACCACGATCGCGGCGGCGTGCCTGATGTTCGGCGGCGTGCTGGAGCGTTATCCGACGCTCAAGCCGATGATGGTGCATGGCGGCGGCTTCATTCCCTATCAGGGCGGCCGCTGGGTGCACGGCTGGCAGGTGCGCCCGGAGCCGAAAGTGCACCTCAAGCACTCGCCGGCGCCGTATCTCGATCGCTTCCTCTATGACACCATCACGCATTCCAAGGCGGCCTGCGAATTTCTGGTGCAGACGGCCGGCGCCGACCGCGTCTTTCTCGGCAGCGATTATCCTTACGACATGGCGATGATGGATTGCGTGCGTCACGTGCGCGCCTTGGACATTCCCGCCGCCGACCGCGACACGATCCTCGGCGGCCACGCGGCGAAAATCTTCGGCAAGAAGCGCGCGGCGGCTTAGCGATGGACGATCGGACCAAGCTGCTGCTCATCCCCTCGGCCGCCACGCGCGCGCTGATCGCGGACGCCTTCATTGCGGCCGGCTTGCCGGGCGATGACGCCGCGCGCTGCGCCGCGCTGATGACGGAAGCCGATCTCACCGGCGCCGACGGCCACGGCATTTTCCGGCTGCCGCAATATGTGCGCCGGCTCAACGCCGGAGGTTTCAACAAGCGCCCGCAAATCACGGTCAACAAGACCGGTCCGGCCACCGCACTGGTCGACGGCGACAACGGCATGGGCCACCTGGTGATGTCACGCGCCGCCGATGAAGCCATCGGGCTGGCGCGCGAGGCGGGCGCCGCCTGGGTCGGCGTGCGCCGCTCCAACCATGCCGGCCCGGCCGGGCTTTATGCAGAAATGCCGGCGGCGCGCGGCATGATCGGCATCTATGCCGCCGTCGCCAACGCCAATCACATGGCGACCTGGGGTGGCGCCGACCTCCTGCTTGGCACCAATCCGCTTGCCATCGGCGTGCCGTCCAGCGGCAAGCCGTTGGTGTTCGATATGGCGACGTCGATCGTCGCCTACGGCACGGTGAAGAAATATGCGCTACGCGGGCTGACCATGCCGGAGGGCTGGTTCGTCAAGCCGGAAACCGGCGAAGCCATCACCGATCCAAACAAATCCGGCGAGGGCATTCTGCTGCCGACCGGCGAATACAAAGGGTCCGGGCTCGCTTTGATGATCGGACTTCTGGCCGGCGTGCTCAACGGCGCAGCCTTCGGCCGCGATGTCGTCGACTTCAACGCCGACGACATAAGCGAAACAAATACCGGCCACTTCCTGGTGGTCGTCGACATCGCGCGCTTTCTGCCGCTTGCGGCCTTTAACGCCGAGGTCGACCGTCATGTGCGCGACCTTCGCGCGTCGCAACGGCTGCCGGGAATAGACGCCATCCGCCTGCCCGGCGACCGCCGCGCCGAATGCCGCGACGAGCGCCTGCGCGACGGCGTGCCGATTGCGGCGCCGCTGTTGGTGCAGCTCGACAAGCTGGCGGCGGACCTGAAAATCAAGCCGCTGCGCCAACGTTAACCGCGACTCCACGCCACAACACGTGAATTAGCAGGCAACTTGACTCCGCTCTGCCCACCGACCAGAGTTTGGGCAAAGGCCCACAGCGACGGCCACAAACAAGCCAATTCATCGGAGGCGACACGTCATGGCATTCACCAAAAGACAATTGATTTCCACCGCGGCGGCGGCCGGCTCGGCGGCGGTGCTGGCGCCGATGCGACGCGCCCGGGCCGCCCTCGACAAGATCTCGGTTGCGGTCATCCCCATCGCCGACTGCGCGCCGATCTATCTGGGCAAGGCCAAGGGCTTCTTCGCCAAGCAGAACCTCGACGTCGAATTGTCGACGCAGGGCGGCGGCGCCGCCATCATCCCGGGGGTTCTGTCCGGCCAGTTGCAATTCGGCTTTTCCAACGTGCCATCGCTTTTGATCGCCCAGAACAAAGGGCTAAAGTTCGTCGGCATCGCGCCCGGCGTCTCCTCGACCGGCATCCGCGGCAACGACTTTTGCGCGATCCTCGTACCCGGCGACAGCCCGATCAACAACGCCAAGGACCTCACCGGCAAGACCGTCGCGGTCAATAATCTGAACAATATCGGCGAGGTTGCGGTGCGCGCCGGCGTGAAAGCCGCGGGCGGCGACCCAAAAAGCCTGAAGTACATCGAGGTGCCGTTTCCCGACATGCCGCTGGCGCTGGCCGACCATCGCATCGAGGCTGGCTGGATGGTGGAACCATTTGTCACCATCGCGCGGGGGCGCGGCGACAAGGTTGTTGATTGGCCTTTTGTCGCTATCGCGCCGAAAGCGGAAATCGCGGTCTATTTCGCTTCGGTGCAATACGCCGATGCGAACCCCGACATGGTCAAACGGTTCAAGGCCGCGATCAGCGAGTCGCTCGCTTATGCCGACGCCCACGCCGACGAAGTTCGTCAGATCATTCCGACCTATACCCGCATCTCGCCCGAAATCGCCGCCAAGATCATTCTGCCGATATGGCCGCCTAAATTTAACCTCGTCTCGGCCCAGGCGATGGCCGACGACGCTCTCGACAACGGGCTGATCAACAAAAAGGCGGACGTCGCGGCCCTATTGCCCTCGTAGCCCATGCCAACGGCACAAAAGACTAAAGTGCGGGCCAAGCTCACGGCCCGCACTTTTATTTGGCTGCAGGGCTTGAGCGGCCTGATCGGCTTTGCGGTGCTGCTTGAGGTCATTCCGCGGCTCGGCATCGTCTCGCCCGATTATCTGCCGCCGTTTTCCGCCATCATGGTTGCGCTGTTCAAGGAGATGACGACCGCGACGTTCTGGACGGCGCTGAGCGACACTTTGGAGGCCTGGGCGATCGGGTTTGTCATATCCGTCGTCGCCGGCGTGGTGATCGGGCTTGCCATCGGCAGTTCGCAGTTGCTGCGCGGCCTGACCCATTCGACCATCGAGTTTCTGCGGCCAATTCCGTCGGTCGCACTGATCCCGCTCGCCGTGCTGCTCTACGGCTCGCAGATCCAATCGACGCTGGTGCTGGTGGTCTATGCCTCGTTCTGGCCGGTGCTGATACAGGTGCTGTACGGCGTGCAGGACGTCGACCCGGTGGCGCGGGAGACCGCGCGCTCCTATGGGCTGAACACCTGGGCGCAAATCCGCTACGTCACGTGGCCGACCGCGCTGCCCTATCTGATGACCGGCATCCGGCTCGCCGCCGCGGTGGCGCTCATCCTCGCCATTACCAGCGAGGTGGCGATCGACACCCAAGGTCTCGGCAAGGAGATCACCGATACAGAATCCGGCGGCGCCGTCGCCATCATGTATGCCTATGTCATCGTCGCCGGGATTATCGGCGTCATCGTCAATCTCGGCGCCCGGGCGCTGGAGCGGCGCGTTTTGGCTTGGCATCCCTCGGTTCGCCTGGACATCGCGGAGGCCGGCGCATGAAAAAATCCATGTCGCCGCTGCCGCGCCGCGTCGTGGTTGCGCTGGCACTTCCGGTGACGCTGATCGCCGCCTGGTGGATCACCAGCGCGGACAGCCAGAGCTTCTATTTTCCGCCGCTGCAAACGATCCTGCATACGTTCGGCAAGCTGTGGTTCTCGCCGCACGCGTTGTCCAACATCGTGCCAAGTCTGTGGCGCCTCTCCGTCGGCTATCTGGCCGCGGCGTTCCTTGGCATCGCCATCGGCGTCCCGGTCGGCGCGTCGCGCAACTTGCGTAACGTGCTCGAGCCGGTGCTGGAATTCTTGCGCGCCATACCGCCGCCGGTCTTGGTGCCGGTGCTGATCCTGTTCGCCGGCCTCGGCAACGAGATGAAGGCGCTGGTGATCGTGTTCGGCTGCATCTGGCCGGTGCTGCTCAATACGGTTGCCGGCGTCCGCGCGCTCGACGAGGTGCTGGCCGAGACGGTACGCAGCTATCGGATCGGCCGGTTCGCGCGGCTGTGGCACTTCGTGCTGCCGGGCGCCAGCCCGCAGATTTTCACGGGATTGCGGCAATCGCTGTCGATCGGCATCATCCTGATGGTCGTGAGCGAGATGTTCGCCGCCAGGGACGGTATCGGTTTCGTTCTGGTGCAATATCAGCGCAGCTTCGCGATTCCGGAAATGTGGAGCGGCATCATTCTGCTCGGCATCATCGGCATCGTTCTGTCGTTGCTGTTTCGCGCATTTGAGGCGTGGCTGCTGGGCTGGTATCACGGCCTGCGGCAATCGCAGCGGGCCGGCTGAGCGGAATTAAGGGATCGCGATGGATCGAGCCGTCAAATCCATGCTCGAAGTGAAGGGGCTGCGCAAAGTCTACGAGGATGCGAGCCGCACCGTCGAGGCGATCCGCGACGTCAGCTTCAGCGTCGGCCAAGGCGAGCTCGTCTGCATCGTCGGCCCGTCGGGCGCCGGCAAGACCACGCTGCTCAAATGCATCGCCGGATTGTTGACGCCGACGGCGGGCTCGATCGCGCTCGAAGGCCAGCCGGTGACCGGCCCGCCGCCGGCCATGGCGGTGGTGTTCCAGGAATACGGGCGCAGCCTGTTTCCGTGGATGAGCGTGCATGACAACGTGATACTGCCGCTGAAACAGAAAAAGATGCCCGCGGAACGCCGCGAGGAGCTGGTGCGCGATGCGCTCTTGGCGGTCGATTTGAAAGGCGTCGAGGGTGCCTATCCGTGGCAGCTTTCCGGCGGCATGCAGCAGCGCGTGGCGATCGCCCGCGCCGTCGCCTACGAGCCTCATGTGCTGCTGATGGACGAACCCTTTGCCGCCGTCGACGCGCAGACCCGCGCCGACCTCGAAGATTTGATTCGCGTATTATGGCGCAAGCTCCGGGTGACCGTCCTGTTCGTCACGCATGACATTGACGAATCGGTCTATCTCGGCCAACGCGTGCTGATGATGTCGCATGCGCCGACCGTGATCATGGAAGACGTGCCCATCGACCTGCCCGACGATCGCACTCAGCTGGAGACGCGGTCGATGGCGCGTTTCGGCGAGTTGCGCAAGCATATCTATTCGCAAATCCAGCTCGCCAAGCAGGGCTGGCGTCCGCCCTCCGCGTAGAGCACCGCCATTGCGGCGGGCGCATCGCAACCTCAAATAATGTTCCTCTGCAGCGGCTGCCGAAACTTCCGCTGACATCAATTTCCCGCCAAAGGCGAAGTCATTGCAACTCACTCCCGGCACCTTCGCACTCACCTTATTGCTGTCGTTCTTGACGGCGCTCGGCCCGTTATCGATGGATATGTATCTGCCGTCGTTGCCGGCCATCGCCCGAACGCTGGACGCGCCAATCCTCGACGTGCAACTGACCATTTCCAGTTATTTGTTCGGTTTCGCCGTCGGTCAGATTTTTTACGGTCCGATCTCGGACCGCATCGGGCGCAAGCCGATCCTGTTGGGAGCGCTGGTGCTCTACGGCCTCGCCAGCATCGGCTGCGCGCTGGCCCAGTCGGTCGACGGGCTGATCGCCATGCGGTTCCTGCAGGCCTTGGGCGGCGCCGGCGTCATCGTGCTGGCGCGGGCGGTGGTTCGCGACATTTATTCCGGGCCTCGCGCCAGCCGCGAATTATCGCTGATGGGCGCGATCACGGCGTTTGCGCCGATCGTCGCGCCGACCATCGGCGGACTATTGCAGACCGCCTTCGGCTGGCGCGCGACCTTCGTGTTGTTGCTGATTTTCGCCTGCGTTTCCGGCGCAGTCGCCGCGTTGCTGTTGCCGGAAACGCTGCGCAAACGCACCAGCGAACCGTTCTCGTTCGTAAAGATGATCGCCCTGTATCCGTCGGTGCTGAAGCATCGCGGCTTTCTCGCCAACCTGGGAATCCTGACGACGACGTTTGTCGGACTGTTCGCCTGGGTGTCCGGCGCGCCGATCGTGATGCAGGGCACGACCTATGGGCTCTCGCCGCTGGTGTTTGGCGTCACCTTCGCCATGGGGGCCGCCGGCTACATGACAGGAACGTTCATCGCTTCGCGCATCGTCATGCGGCTCGGCATCGACCGCACCATGGGCATCGGCTGCGTGATCTTGGCGGCCGGCGGGTTGATCATGACGGTGGTGGTGGCGGCCCACCTTGCCAACGTCGTCTGGTTTGTCGGCTCGATGATGATTTATCTCGCCGGTCTTGGTCTTGCTTTGCCCGCGGCCATGGCCGGTGCGCTGACACCGTTTCACGACCGCGCCGGCACGGCCTCGTCGCTGATGGGGTTCACCCAGCAGTCCGGCGCCGCCATCGCCGCCGGCGGGATCGGGCTTTACCTCGGTCAATCGGCGTGGCCGGTCGCCAGCGTGGTCGCGTCCATGGGTTGCGTGTCGCTATTGATCTGGATGACGACGCGAAAAGTACGGGCGGCGGATCGCTGAACCCGGTCGCTCTCCCATTCATGTTGGCCAGTGAATAATTTTCCCGCCGGGAGCGGGAACTCTCTCGTTGTCAGTTGGTCACGACGATTGTCCGTAAACACACGCACGGGGAAACCGCCTCGCGCTGGTAACACTTTCACTGGGGGATATAGCCGGCGGCTGTGGACGCAGGCGATGACGAGGGGTCATTCAGCATCGCCTGTTTCCGAACCGATTAAGCCCGCTCTTGGCATGGACGCCACATGGACGCTGTAAAGCCGCTATTGCCTCGTGCTTCGATCGGCATCGCCGGCCTGGACGATATTCTCGGCGGCGGCTTGGCGCGTAACCGCCTGCATCTGCTTGAGGGCAGTCCCGGCACGGGCAAAACGACCATCGCTTTGCAGTTTCTGCTGGCGGGCGCCGAAGCCGGCGAAGTCGGTATTTACGTGAGCCTCGCCGAGACCGAGAACGAGTTGCGCGACGGCGCCCGATCGCACGGGTGGACGATCGGACCCAAAGTCGAGATTTGCGAATTGGTGCCGCCGGAGAGCGTGCTCGATCCCGACCAACATCAGAGCCTGCTCTATTCCTCGGATCTCGAGCTCGGCGAAACCGTGCAACGCATCTTCGCCGCGATCGACCGGCTTAAGCCGAAGCGCGTGGTGATCGACAGCCTGTCGGAAATACGCCTCCTGGCGCAGAGCTCGCTGCGCTATCGCCGGCAGATTCTGGCGTTGAAGCACTATTTCGCCCAGCACAATTCGACCGTGATTCTGCTCGACGATCTCACCACCGAGACCACCGATCGCGCCGTCCACAGCATCGCGCACAGCGTCATTCATCTCGATCAGCTGGCGCCGATCTATGGCGGCGAACGGCGGCGGCTGCGCATCGTCAAATGCCGGGGCCAGTCGTTCCGCGGCGGTTATCATGATTTCGTTATCGAGGCGGGCGGCATTGCGGTTTTCCCGCGACTGGTTGCCGCGCAGCATCGCTCCCGCTTTAGCGGGAATGTTCTGTTAAGCGGCGTCGCCGAGCTCGATCAACTGCTTGGCGGCGGCGTCAATACCGGATCGAGCACGCTCGTCATCGGCCCGGCCGGAACTGGAAAGTCGCTGCTGACGCTGCATTACCTCGCCGCCGCCGTGGCGCGCGGCGAACGCGGCGCTTTGTTCGTGTTCGACGAAGAGCTCGGGCTGCTGTTCGCACGCGCCAAAGGGCTCGGCATCGACCTCGAAGCCATGTGCGACGCCAAGAAGCTGTTCATTTCGCAGATGGATGCCGCCGAACTGTCGCCGGGCGAATTCTCCCATCGCGTGCGCAATTGCGTCGATGGCGAAGACATCCGCACCGTCGTGATCGACAGCCTCAACGGCTATCAGGCCTCAATGCCGGAGGAACAGTTCGTCATCCTGCATCTGCACGAGCTGCTGCAATATCTGAACCGGCAAGGCGCGGCCACATTTCTCACTGTGGCGCAGCACGGCATGATGGGCGACATGAAACAGCCGATCGACGTCACTTACCTCGCCGACAGCGTCATCATGCTGCGCTATTTCGAGGCGCTCGGCCGGGTGCGCCGCGCCATGTCGGTGATCAAAAAACGCACCGGCTCGCATGAAGACACCATCCGCGAATTCCGCATTTCGGCACGCGGCATCGAGGTCGGGCCGGCGCTGCAGCAGTTCCAGGGCGTATTGCGCGGCGTTCCGACCTATGTCGGCGGCGCCGAACCGCTGATGCGAGGGAATGCTTGAATCTGACCGCCACTGCGCACCGCGAACGGATTTTGCTCCTGGCGCCGCGACGCCGTCGTCGCCAAGGAGATTTTGCGCGATGCCAAATCCCATGCCGATATCTGCCTGGACATGGCGGAATTGATCGCCGAGGTGCGGCGTGGCGCCGACCTGGCGATCCTCACCGAAGAGGCAACGCGACAGGGTGACATCCGCGATCTGGCGGCCTGGGTCGCCGCGCAGCCACCATGGTCCGACTTTCCCTTCGTGCTTCTGACAGAGCATGGCGGCGGGCTGGAACGCAACCCGGCGGCGGCGGAACTCGTTCGAGCGCTCGGCAATGTCACGTTTTTGGAGCGGCCGTTTCATCCGACCACGCTGGTCAGCGTCGCGCAAACCGGCCTGCGCGGCCGGCAACGGCAATACGAGTGCCGCCGTCTCAATGAAGAGCTGGAGTCGCGGGTCCAGCAGCGCACGTCGGAGCTGGCTACCGCGAATCGCCAGTTAATCGATCAGATCAGGGAACGCGAAAGCGTCGAGTCGACGCTGCGCCAGATGCAGCGGCTGGAAGCGGTGGGACAGTTGACATCGGGCGTCGCGCACGACTTCAACAATCTGTTGACCGTCGTCCTCGGCAATATCGGCTTTGTCGAAAAGGACATTGCCGCCGCCGGCCTCAACGGCAAGATCGCGCAACGGCTTGGCTATATGCGCAGCGCCGCCGAACGCGGCGCCAAATTGACCGATCAGTTGCTGTCGTTTTCTCGCCGCCAGCGCCTCGAGCCGCGGTCGCTCGACCTCAACGATATCGTGGTCGGCATGCGCGATCTTCTGCAAAGCACCATGGGCGGCACCACGCATATCGAAACCAGACTGCAGCGCGGCCTGTGGTCGGCGATGGTCGATCCGACGCAGCTCGAGCTCGCCGTGCTCAATCTCGCGATCAATGCGCGGGACGCCATGCAGGTCGGCGGCAATCTCGCCGTCGAAACAAAAAACGTCACGCTCGGACCGCCGCTGGCCCCGGAAGAGCCGCCGCCCGGCGAATATATCGCCGTCGGCGTATCGGACACCGGCAGCGGCATGAGCGAGGAGGTTCGCGCCAAGGTCTTCGAGCCGTTTTTCACCACCAAGGAGGTTGGCAAAGGCTCCGGCCTGGGGTTGAGCCAAGTCCTCGGCTTTGCCAAGCAATCCGGCGGCGGTGTGCGGATCGATTCGCGTGTCGGCGAGGGCACTTCGGTGCATATCTACGTGCCGAAAGCGGAAGCCGCGCCCGCCATAGCCATATCCCCGTCGCGGTCGCACCTGCCCGTCGAGCCGTTCCGCGGCGCCACGATCCTTTTGGTCGACGACGACAACGAGGTCCGCGAGGTCACCCGCGCGATGCTGCACGGCGAAGGCCATCGCGTTTTGGAGGTCGGCAGCGGCGGCGCGGCGCTGGACCTTTTGCAGCGCGAACCGGGCATCGAATTGCTGATCGTCGACTTCGCCATGCCGGGCATGAACGGCGCCGAGCTGGCGCGGCTGGCGCACGAGCAACGGCCAAATCTGCCGGTGCTGTTCGTCACCGGCTTTGCCGATCGCGGCGCGCTCGCCGGTTTCGACGAGGCCTATATCGTCGGCAAGCCGTTCGTCAGTGAGGAGCTCGCCGAGCGCGTGCGGTTTGCGCTGGGCTATGGCGGTTCATCGAAGGTGGTCCGGCTGCGGCGCTAATTTCGAATTGCGGTCTGCGTGAGCCAGAGCACTTCGCCAGAGCTCTCCGCGGTGTCGAGCCAGAGAAACTCCATTTCCGGATAGTCACGTTCCAAAATCTGCCGGCCGCGCCCGACTTCGCAGAGAAGGCCGCCACCGTCGCGCAGATGCGCGCCCGCTTCCGCAAGGATGCGCCGGACAAGGTCCATGCCATCGGCGCCGCCATCGAGCGCGAGCCGCGGCTCGTGAGAGAATTCCGGCGGCAGCGCGGCCGCAGCCTTCGTGGCCACGTAAGGCGGATTGGCAAGGATGACGTCGTAGATCGCGCCGCTGACCGGCGCGAACAAGTCGCCCTTCACCAAGGTAATGCGATCGTCCAGTTCGTGCTTGGCGACATTGATAGCGGCCACCTGCAAGGCTTCCTCGGACATATCGATCGCGTCGACATGAGCGTTGGGAAAAATCTTGGTGGCGAGAATGGCGAGACATCCGGAGCCGGTGCACAACTCCAGCACCCGGGTCGCCGCTTGCGGATCGACCAGCGGTTCATCGCCGATAAACAGATCACTGAACAAAAGCTCCGCAAGGTAGGAGCGGGGCACGATGACTCGCCGGTCGATGTAAAACGGCAAGCCCTGCAAATAAGCGCAATTGACAAGATAGGCCGCCGGCATGCGCCGGCGAATGCGCTGCCCGATCAGCGCCGCTATGTGCCGGCGCTCGGCTGCCGTCAGGCGGGCCGGCAGAAACGGATCGACGCCGTCGACCGGAAGGCCGAGCGCCTCGGCGACCAGAAAAGTCGCTTCTTCCGCGGCATCATAGGTGCCCTGGCCGAATGCGAGCTTCGCCTGGCCAAAGCGGGTGACCGCGTAACGGATGAAATCGAGGACCGTTGCCAGCTCGCGGGGAGGAGTTTTGGGAGTTCTAGACTTGCTCGCCTTCGCCACTTTGCAGATCCTTGGCAACGCGCGACGCGCGCATCAGGCCGTGCGGATGGCGCTATCGTTGATTTCATCGATCTGAGTCAAGTAGTCGGCTGCTCGCAATGCCGCGTGCTGCTCGCCCATCTTATCGAGGGTATCTTTGAGACGGCCGAGAATGCCCAAGGTTTCCTGCGACGTGGTGCGGCGCGTCTCGATCGACACCAGCGAGCTCAAAATTTGCAGCTGGTTGCCGATGCGATGATTGATTTCCTGGATCAAGCGATCTTTTTCCGCGGACCGTTGTCCGACAAGCTTCTCCAGTTCTTGCCGCTGCCGCCGCGGCGACGGCAGGTCCTTGATTTGCGGAAGCACGAAGGCAAAGGCGATGGCGGTTCCCACCGAGGCAATCGCACACATGAAGTTAACAATCACTTGGGCCGGCAGGTATTCGATGCCGGATGTCGCCGACCAGACATGGACCAGATGCGTGAGCCCGCACGCGACAATAAACACGACGAATAGTCCCCACAGCCACGGATAGGGAATGTCCTCTTTGCGCTGGCTGAGAACGATGGCCATCGTGAGCGGGATGGCGAAATAGGCGCAGGCAATCGCCAAGTCCGTCCCGATCAGCATCAAGCCCAGTCCGCTGCGCGAGGTGCAGAATTGTATCAATCCGTCGATCATCGGTGCCGTCTCGTTGATGTCCGCGGCGGCGAACTTAGCAGACCATGCGGACGCCCGCGACCGGCTCCACCGGCAGCGCGCGGCGCCCCGCATTTGGCTGCGCTGATGCTGTCGGCGCCAGCGTAACTGCCGTCTAGCTGACTGCGCGAGCGTGGACGATCTCGCGCGCCTCGACCGGTCGTACGTCGGATGCATCAAGGGTCACAACGGCAACGGTATCGCCCGACAGCGTCGTGAACTCGACCTCGTAACCCGCACCTTGCTGATGTACCAGCACAATGGTG
The DNA here is from genome assembly GCA_036267435.1 of Xanthobacteraceae bacterium. Taxonomy (GTDB): domain Bacteria; phylum Pseudomonadota; class Alphaproteobacteria; order Rhizobiales; family Xanthobacteraceae; genus BOG-931. The sequence goes on from DATAWA010000110.1 coordinate 24,097, forward strand.
CCAACGTCACCCATGGCAAGCCCCTCGTCGGGCAAATTGCGCTTCAGCACCGCGAGGTCCATTTCATCGATCATGGGGCAATGGTCCTTCTCGTCACCAGTCGCGGGATGGTTTCCTGCGACTCCACAAACCATACCACACGGATGATTGGAGCGCGACCGTCGGGGGCCGGTAAAGGTCCATCGATTTCATATCTGGTCCCGAAGTGTGTTTGGCGTGAGGCGGCGATATCGTTTTCCGCTGCGTGAGCGCGCTTTCGCACGTCCGCCAGAGTGACGAGCGCTCAACAGATAATTGATAATCTTGGCCTCAGGAACGACCGCACGATCGAGATGAGGCAATCGCGGCATGAATATTTGCCCGACATATCCGTCAACGCCGGCAATTCCTAGCGACGCAATGCCAGCAGCGCAAGTTCACGGCTTAGATCAGCTTCAGCCCCTTCAAGCTCGCATGGCCTTCCTTGCCGACGATGATGTGGTCATGCACCGAAATGCCGAGCGGGGAAGCCACCGCGACGATCTGTTGCGTCATCTGGATGTCGGCGCGCGACGGCGTCGGATCGCCGGAGGGGTGATTGTGCAAGACACGCTGTAAACCGCCTATCATATTGAAAAATTGACACGAACTTCTCTGATGAACGATGCCTGGGGACGGCTACTGGGGGCGGTAAGTGGTGGCTGTTCATGATCATCCCGGCAACACACGTTACGCCCCGGTCGATCATTTTGGAGCACGTCGGCTCACTGTTATCCAGAATCTGCCTAGGTGGCCGTGGGGGAGGGTCACTACTATCGTGATCGGCGCTCAACATTCATCCATGCGTCGATTTTTGCGACTGTATCTGCGAGCGCATTACGGGCATCGAAGAGCGCCTGCCCGACAATGATCTGCTCTCGACCGGCTAATTGAAGGAGAATCTCCAAGGCCATATTCGAGTGCCGAATAATACCAAGCAAGTGCTCGCCACGAGGCCCCCACCTCCCCGCGAGCCAATTCTTGACCGTCCGCTCGTTAGCCCCGGTCCACCGCATGACCGTCTTCACGGCCTGATGGCTGTCACCAAGTTCAGCTCGCAGCGCGGCCGCGATTGCTGCCGGGTAGCTTATCTTTCCTTTTCCAGCACCTCTACCGTTTGGAAAATAGTTGCCCTTTTTCGGAAACATCTTTCCGCATCTCCGCGGTTAGGGTGAGACTGAAGAGGCGAAAACCGTGACGTACGGGGGTGCCAAAGCGGTGACGAAGTTCACCGCTCGGTCGCCTATCGTTTCGATCGACCGTGGTCGACTGACGGAATGAACGTTGTGAGCGTTGGGCGGACTGAAAGCGTCGGTGAGCGTGGCGAGACAGTGCCCGTAATGACTGCGCGCGCGGCCGAATACGTCCGTATGTCAACGGAGCACCAAAAATACTCGACAGAAAACCAAGCAGAAGCCATCCAGCAATATGCGGCACGACGTGGGTTGACGATCGTTCGCACGTACGCCGATGCAGGTAAAAGCGGCCTTCGCCTCGACGGCCGTGACGCACTCAAAAAGCTAATCGCCGAGGTTCAGGACGGAACGGCCGATTTCACGAGCATCCTCGTCTATGACGTGAGCCGGTGGGGTCGGTTTCAGGACGCCGACGAGAGCGCCTACTACGAATATATCTGCAAGCGGGCCGGCATCAGTGTTCAGTATTGTGCTGAGCAGTTCGAGAACGACGGCAGCCCAGTTTCCACGATTGTGAAAGGTGTAAAGCGCGCAATGGCCGGCGAATACAGCCGGGAGCTTTCAGTCAAGGTTTTTGCCGGCCAATGTAGACTTATCGAGCTCGGCTATCGCCAAGGTGGACCTCCAGGATTCGGGCTTCGCCGACGGCTGATCGATCAAAGCGGCGCGGCTAAAGGCGAACTCGCGAGAGGCGAGCAAAAGAGCATCCAAACGGACCGGGTAGTACTGGTACCAGGACCACCCGAGGAACAAGACACCGTCCGTTGGGTTTACCGAGCATTCGTCGAGGAAGGAAAGCTCGAGGGCGAAATCGCCGAACTGCTAAATGAACGTGGCATCCGAACCGACCTTGGTCGATCTTGGACGAGGGGCACGGTCCATCAAATCCTGATCAACGAAAAATACGTCGGCAACAACGTTTGGAACCGCGCGTCCTTCAAGCTCAAGAGAAAGCGCGTTCATAATAGTCCTGAAATGTGGATCCGGGCAGACGGCGTATTCGACCCCATCGTTGAACGACAGCTATTCGACGCGGCCCAGGTCATCATTCGGCAGCGGGCCTATCGTTTTTCGAATGATGAGATGTTGGACATACTTCGGGGCCTATTGGAGACAAATGGATACCTCTCGGGACTGATCATTGACGAGTTTGATCAGGGCCCGTCCAGCAGCGCCTACAGCGGTCGATTTGGCAGTCTCCTGCGAGCTTACGAGCTTGTCGGGTTCTCGCCTGATCGTGATTACCAATACATCGAGATCAATCGCACCCTCCGACGAACGTTTCCGCACATTGTGGCAGACGCAATTGCCGGCATCGTGAGCTCCGGAGGCCAGGTCAGAAAAGACCCGGCAACCGACCTCCTCACAATCAATGACGAGTTCACGGCCTCAATAACCATTGTTCGATGCCGGGAAACCGCCGCGGGATCGCTCCGTTGGCATATCCGGTTCGATGCGGGACTTCGCCCCGACATCACGATCGCACTGAGGATGGATCGGTCTAATAAGGGCCCACTGGACTACTACCTTCTCCCTCGGATCGACATGACAGAACCTCGAATTCGGCTTGCCGAACACAATGGCCTTTGGCTCGACGCCTATCGTTTTGAGAGCCTCGAAGCATTGTTCGAATTGGCCGCCCGTTCCAAGCTCATGGAGGTCGTATAATGGAAGGCGGAGCCCATCAATCAGTCACGATGATCCCTGTAGACCGGATTACCGTGGTCAATCCGCGAGTCCGAAATAAGAAAATCTTCAAGGACATTGTTACGAGCATTGCACAATTAGGTCTCAAGAGGCCCATCAGCGTCACCAAACACCACGCTCCGGATGGACCACGCTATGAACTGGTTTGCGGCCAAGGCCGGTTGGAAGCTTATCAAGCACTCGGCCAAGCCGAGATTCCTGCTCTCGTGATGATCGCCACGCCCGAAGACTGTGAAGTCATGAGCCTGGTTGAAAATTTCGCTAGGCGCCAGCATCGAGCCATCGACCTGCTTCATGATATCCAAGGCCTTAAGAGCCGCGGCTACGAGGAATCAGATATTGCTCGAAAGACCGGTCTCACGGTCGAATACGTAAAGGCCGTCATCGGACTTCTGGAGAATGGCGAGCATAGACTCCTGCGAGCGGTAGAATCGGGCCACGTTCCCGTCAGTATTGCGGTTGAAATCGCACAGTCGGACGATACCGAGGTCCAGTCCATCCTGCAGCAGGCCTACGAAAACAAGTTATTGCGGGGGCGAAAGCTGATAATCGCCAAACGCCTAATTGAACAGAGACGCCGTAGGGGGAAGGGGTTTCACACCGGATCGCAAAGGCGCGAGCAATCACTATCCTCGACTGCCTTGATCCGCGTTTATCGGGAGGACGTTGATCGCAAGCGCGTTCTCATCCGAGAGGCAAACGCGACACGTGACCGGTGGATTTTCATAACGGAGGCGATGCGAAAACTGTTCACGGAAGAGAATTTCATAACGCTGCTGCGAGCCGAAGGATTGGATACCCTTCCCAAAAACCTCGGCGACCGAATTCAGGCTTGGGCGCAGGCCTGACCGTGCCGAAGAGGGCTCACACAACAGTCCAGATTGGATTTGAGGAAGCCAGTCGCCGTTTGGCTATTGGTGACATACAGCCATTGAAGATTGTATCTGACGTCATTAAGAAGACTCCGAAATATGCGCAAATCGTAGCGTCCATTGGTGAGATCGGAATTGTAGAGCCACCAGTCGTGGCGCGCGATCGCAACGATCCTGGCAAATATCTGCTGCTCGATGGTCATTTGCGAATAGAGGCCCTGAAGGATCGCGGTGAAACTGAGGTTGTGTGCCTCATATCCATTGAAGACGAGGCCTTTACGTATAATAAACGCGTCAATCGCATCGCAATCATCCAAGAACACCGGATGATCCTAAAGGCAATCGAGCGCGGAGTGTCCGAGGAACGCCTCGCTAAATCCCTGAACGTTGACGTCGCAAGCATCAAACGAAAGCGCCGCCTACTGGACGGAATATGCAGTGAAGCGGCAGAGATTCTCAAAGACAAGCACGTCGCGATCCACGCGTTGATGGAGTTCAAGAAACTGGCTCCATTGCGTCAGATTGAGGCCGCCGAGCTTATGGTCGCGATGAATAAATACACGATTGGCTACGCCAGATCGCTCGTCGCCGCGACGCCGCAGGCGCAGCTTGCGGAAGGCTACAGGCCGAAATCCGTCAAAGGGCTGTCGAGTGAGCAGGTCGCACTCATGGAACGGGAGTCGGCCAATCTTGATCGGGAGTTCCGGATCGCGGAGCAATCCTACGGCACGGATCACCTCGATTTGGTATTGGCGAACGGCTATCTCGGCAAACTCCTCGGCAACGCGCGGGTGGTGCGCTATCTGGCCCAGCACCAGCAGGAAATCCTGCTCGAATTCCAGAAGCTCGTTGAGGTGGAAGGAGTTGCGGCCTGAATACCGAACTCAGGTTCACCCAGCTATTGAATTTAACTGTTAATGGGGACCCGGACCCGACAAGCGCGGGGACCGCGGGAGAAGCCGCACGGTGAGGCGGATCAAGCGCGGTGGTGGGGATGGCGGCGAACCCGCTCGGAGCCCACCAGGTTGGCCCTCATAGGGTCGACCGCTTGGCCGATCGATGTGCGTCCGGCCATGATGCTCAGGGCGTGTCGGTAAAACGGAGACGGAGGCAGACGCACCGACACGCCCTCGATGAAAACCCAATATACCTTGCAGAGGATATATCTCTTACGATATAAGCTGCCATGGACTGGCGGGTCGAATTTCATCGAGACTTCGTGCCCGAGTTCCGTGGCTTAGCGGAGCCGGTCCAGGATGAAATCGCCGCTCTGGTTGAAAAGATGCAGGTGATGGGGCCGGCGATGAAACGGCCAGCATCCGATACGCTAGACGGTTCGCGCTTTTCGAATATGAAGGAATTGCGCTTCGAGGCCGATAACGGTGTGTGGCGTGTTGCATATGCGTTTGATCCAGCCCGCAAAGCAATTTTGCTCGTTGCTGGTGATAAGGCGGGCGTTTCGCAGAAGCGGTTTTACAGGTCTCTGATCCGAAAAGCTGATGAGAGGTTTGCGGAGCACTTGAAGGAACTAGAGAGGACGAGGACGAAAAAATGAAAACAAGCGTTCCCTACGAAAAAATCTTTGCAACGTTTCCACTCGCGCGTCAGCGAAAAATCAAGAAACGTGCTGCCGAGCTGATTGCGGAGGAGTTTACTCTTCGGGACCTTCGGAAGGCTCAGCAGATTACTCAGGAAGAAGTTGCGCAACGTCTGAGCGGCCGGCAGGTCTACGTGTCGCGCCTCGAACGGCGGGCCGATATGAAGCTATCGACATTGCGCGAGTACGTGCGGGCACTCGGCGGTGATCTACAGTTAATGGTCACCTTCCCGGGAAACGTGCCAGTGAGGCTCCGGGACATCGGTACAGTATCGGGACGCAAGGATCGCAAGCCAAGCGCAAATTCGAAGCTGAGAAAGACAGCTTAAATCATCGTACGAGTAGGTTTGCGAGTGGGGATATTGTGCACCAGGATGATGGCGGTCGCCGACAGTTCCAGCGCGCGCTTGACCACTTCGCGCGGATAGACCGGAGTGTGATCGACGGTGCCGACCTGCTGCAACTCGTCGGCGATGAGCGCATTGCGCTTGTCGAGGAACAACACGCGGAACTGCTCGCGGTCGGCGAACGCCTGCGCGGTGCGGCAATAATCCAGCACCGTCGACCATGACGACAGCACCGGGCGTTTTTTCACCGCGCCGCGCAAGAGCCGGCTCGCCGCCGCGTGCACGATTTTCAATTCGGTGGCGCTGGCGTGGCCGAGACCTTTGACTTCGGCCAGCCGCGCCTCCGGCGCGGCGATGACCTCGGCGAACGAGCCGAACTTCTCAAGAAGCGACTTGGCCAGCGGCTTGACGTCGGCGCGCGGCAGCGCCCGGAACAACAAAAGCTCCAACAGCTCATAATCCGACAGCGCGTCGGGCCCAGCCTCGCGGAAGCGGTCCCGCAGGCGCTCGCGGTGGCCGAAATAATGCGGCGTGCCTTCTTCGAGGCCGCTTTCTTCGCTGTCAGGCTTTTTTTTCAGCATGGCCGAAGGCCAACACAATGCCGTCTCCGTGCCGGGCCGCCCACGGGCGCCACAACCGGCACCCGCAAAGATGCCCGGATCGCGGGAATTTGCAATCGGATTCGCGTGAAGGATTTCTAGCAGCGCATATCCGGAAAACAGGTAGCCACCCCCGGATCAAGTCCGAGGGCAGGCATTTTCCGGATCATGCTCCTTCAGGCGCGATAGGGCGGCTTGTCGAGGTGTTTCGGCGACAGCGTGAAAATCTCGACCCCCGTGGCGGTAACGCCGACCGAATGCTCGAATTGCGCCGACAAAGAGCGGTCGCGGGTCACCGCCGTCCAGCCGTCGGACAGCACTTTGACGTGAGGGCGGCCGAGATTGATCATCGGCTCGACGGTGAAGAACATGCCGGGCTTGAGCACGATGCCTTCGCCGGGGCGGCCGACATGCACGATATTGGGCTCGTCATGAAACAGCCGGCCGAGACCGTGGCCGCAGAAATCGCGCACCACGCTCATATGCTGGGCTTCGACATAGCTCTGGATGGCGTGGCCGATATCGCCGGTGGTGGCGCCGGGCTTGATGGCGGCAATGCCGCGCATCATGCCCTCATAGGTGACTTCGATCAGCCGCTCGGCTTTGCGCGGAACTTCGCCGATCGGATACATGCGGCTGGAATCGCCATGCCAATGGTCCAAAATCAGCGTGACATCGACATTGACGATGTCGCCTTCGCGCAACGGCTTGTCCGAGGGGATGCCGTGGCAGACCACGTGATTGATCGACGTGCAGGTCGCCTTGCGGTAGCCCCGATACATCAGCGTCGCCGGCATGGCGCCGTGATCCATGCCGAATTCAAACACCAGCCGATCGATGGCATCGGAGGTGACCCCCGGCTTG
>DATAWA010000111.1:0-5199 GCA_036267435.1 Xanthobacteraceae bacterium
CCCTTCTGCGCCCACCGGTCATAGTCGCCGGGGTGGCCACGCGTATAGGCCATCACGTTGATTGACGATGACCCGCCCAAGACCTTGCCGCGCATCGCTTCGATGCGGCGGCCGCCGAGGTTCGGCTCGGGCTCGCTGTCATAGCCCCAATCGAACATCCGGCGCTCATGCATCGGCCCAAGCCCGATTGGGATATGAATATAAGGATGCCGGTCGGGACCGCCGGCCTCGAGGAGAAGGATGCGTGTTGCCGCATCTTCGCTCAATCGATTTGCCAACACGCAGCCGGCCGAGCCGGCACCGACGATGATGTAATCGTAGCCCGGCATCTCGCTCCCCGGAATCTCACTCCCTAGGTCGCCGCAGCGCACCGATTTCTAATCGCGCGCGTAACCGATCAGCGGCTTCCTTTTGCGGCCAAGCAAAATTAGCAGGATCGCGACTATGCCAATGACGACCCAGGCTGGCAGATCGAACAGCTTTTGCAGGTAGGGATCCCAGGCCCAAGCCACTTTCTGCTTCAGCCAGGCCTGTACCGCGTTAAGGCTGTTCTGGTCGATCATCGCCCACACGTACTTGACGTCGGTGTAAATGAGGTCGTGATTGGCGATGGATTGGGTGCCGTCGTAAACCAAGAGCACGAACGCAGTCGCGAGCAGGCAAAGGCCGATGAAACGAAACAGGAATCTAATCATGAGGCTGACGGCCCGCGGCTAAAGAACCAAGGATCGCTGTCTGAGGTCGCGCAGAGCCATTACCCTGACCGGCGCTCTTGTTCAATGCAAACCCCCTACCGGCCGTCCCTTGAGCGCAGGCGCCCGGGTTCGCTAAGGTTCCGCCCGCCTGTGGGGTGCGTCAACCCGTCAATAGGGAATTGAAATGGCTTTCAAAGATGGTGGCAAAACTGGCGGCCGCTCGAACCGGCCGACCTTTACCGACCAGGAAGCCCTGCTGTTTCACAGTCAAGGTCGCCCGGGGAAGCTCGAAGTCGTCGCCACCAAGCCCATGGCGACGCAACGCGACCTTTCGCTGGCCTATTCGCCCGGCGTCGCGGTGCCGGTGCTGGCCATCGCCGAGGACGAGTCCAAGGCCTTCGACTATACGACCAAGGGCAATTTCGTCGCGGTCATTACCAATGGCACCGCCATTCTAGGTCTCGGCAATCGCGGCGCGCTGGCGGCAAAACCGGTGATGGAAGGCAAGGCGGTGCTGTTCAAGCGCTTTGCCGACATCGATTCGATCGATCTTGAAGTCTCCACCGAAGATGCCGACGAATTCATCAATTGCGTGAAGCTGCTCGGCAAGGGCTGGGGCGGCATCAATCTCGAGGACATCAAGGCGCCGGAATGCTTCATCATCGAGCAAAAGCTGCGCGAGCTTCTCGATATTCCGGTCTTTCATGACGACCAGCATGGCACCGCCATTATTGCCGCCGCCGGCTTGATCAACGCGCTCGAGCTTACCGGCCGCGAGGTTGCGACAACGAAACTGGTTTGCAACGGCGCCGGTGCCGCCGGCATTGCCTGCCTCGAATTACTGCGCGCGATCGGTTTCCGTCCGGAAAACCTCGTGCTCTGCGACACCAAGGGCGTCATCTATGAAGGCCGCACCGACGGCATGAACCAGTGGAAGTCGGGTTTTGCGGTGAAGACCAAGGCCCGCACGCTCGCCGAAGCGCTCAGCGGTGCTGACGTATTTTTCGGACTCTCGGTGAAGGGCGCGGTAACTGCGGCGATGGTGAAATCGATGGCGGACAAGCCGATCATCTTCGCCATGGCCAACCCGGATCCCGAAATCACCGTCGAGGATGTCGCCGACGTGCGCAGCGATGCCATCATGGCCACCGGCCGCTCCGACTATCCGAACCAGATCAATAACGTGCTGGGCTTTCCCTATATTTTTCGCGGCGCGCTGGATGTGCGCGCCCGGGCCATCAACATGGAAATGAAAATCGCGGCGGCGCGCGCACTGGCCGCGCTGGCGCGCGAGGATGTGCCAGATGAAGTTGCGGTCGCCTATGGCGCGCGGCCAAAATACGGACCGGATTACATCATTCCCGTGCCGTTCGATCCGCGGCTCATTTCCGATATTCCAGCGGCGGTGGCGAAGGCCGCCATGGATTCGAACGTGGCGCGCCGGCCGATCGCCGACATGGAGACCTATCGGCAGCAGTTGCGCACGCGGCGCGATCCGATCGCCGGCGTGCTCACCGGCGTCTACGAGCGCCTGCGCCGGCGGCCGCGCCGGGTGGTCTTTGCCGAGGGCGAAGAGGAGCAGGTGATCCGTGCCGCCGCGACTTTCGTGCATCAGGGCCTCGGCACGGCGCTGCTGTGCGGCCGCGAGCGGGCGGTGCGCGAAACCGCGGCCGCACTCGGCGTCGAACTCGGCGGCAATATCGAGATCATCAATGCGGCGATATCGTCGCGCAATTCCGCCTATGCAGCGTATTTGTACGAGCGCTTGCAGCGCCAGGGCTTCTTGCAGCGCGATTGTCAGCGGCTGGTGAACCAGGATCGCAATCACTTCGCCTCCTGCATGGTGGCGCTCGGCGACGCCGACGCCATGGTCACCGGCGTCACCCGCAATTTCTCCGTGGCGCTGGACGACGTGCGCCGCTGCATCGATCCCAAGCCCGGGCATCGTGTCATGGGCGTCTCACTGGTGCTGGCGCGGGGGCGCACCGTGCTGGTTGCCGATACCGCGGTGACGGAAATGCCAACCGCGCAGGATCTAGCCGACATCGCCGTCGAAGCGGCGCGGGTTGCGCGTTCGCTCGGCTATGAGCCGAGGGTCGCCTTGCTGGCATTCTCGACCTTCGGCCATCCCGCCGGCGAGCGGTCCGAGCGCGTGCAGGAAGCGGTCCGGATTCTCGACCAGCGCCGCGTCGATTTCGAGTACGACGGAGACATGGCCGCTGACGTCGCGCTGAACATGGAGTTGCGCGAGGCCTATCCATTCTGCCGCCTGTCCGGTCCCGCCAATGTGTTGGTCATGCCGGCATTCCATTCCGCCTCGATCTCGACCAAAATGCTGATGGAGCTCGGCGGCGCCAATGTGATCGGGCCGATGCTGGTCGGGCTCGATCGCTCCGTGCAGATCGTGCCGCTGTCCGCGAACGACGCTCAGCTCGTCAACATGGCGGCGATTGCCGCTTACAATGTCGGCGGCTAACGGCGCGACGCGAACCGTACAATGCAGAAGCGCAAGCTCGGAGCGTCCGGTCCCGAGGTCTCGCTCGTCGGGCTTGGCACCAATAATTTCGGCGGCCGCATCGGCCGCGATGCCGCGCGGCGCGTTGTCGATAAAGCGCTCGATCTCGGCGTGACGCTGATCGACACGGCCGACATCTACGGCGATAAAGGCGGCTCCGAGACGATCCTGGGCGAAGTGCTGGGCAGCCGGCGCAAGGACGTCGTGCTGGCAACCAAGTTCGGATTGACGATGGGGGACGGCAAGAGCGGCGGCGCATCGCGACGCTACATTGCGCAGGCGGTTGAAGCGAGCTTGCGGCGGCTCAATACCGATTGGATCGATCTTTATCAGTTGCACCGGCCGGATGCGAAAACGCCGATCGAAGAGACGCTGCGTGCGCTCGACGACCTGGTCAAGGCGGGCAAGGTGCGCTGCATCGGCTGTTCCAATTTCTCTGCGGCGCAATTGGAGGAAGCCCAAAGCGTGGCGTCGCGGCAGCGGCTTTCGGCGTTCGTGACCTGCCAGGACGAATATAATCTGCTCGACCGCGCCATCGAAAAGGACCGGGTCGCGGTTATGCAGCGTTACGGGCTGGGACTCTTGCCTTATTTCCCGCTGGCAAGCGGACTGCTCAGCGGCAAATACCGGCGCGGGGCGCCCATGCCGGCGGGTTCCCGGCTATCCTACAGCGCCCAGCACGCCGACGGTCTCCTCACCGCCGCGAATTGGGCCATCGTCGATCGGCTCGCCGCGTTTGCCGCGGAGCGGGGCCGCTCGCTCCTGGAATTGGCCATGAGCTGGCTTGCCAGCCGGCCGTTCCTGTCGAGCATTATCGCCGGTGCGACGTCGCCCGATCAGGTCGCACAGAACGTTGCCGCAGTCGATTGGCTCCTCTCGCCCGCCGATCTTGCCGCGATCGACAGTATTACCCTTTGATTGATCTCAGAAAATCGCGGCGTCGGATTCACGGGGCTGAAACCTCTGTCGCTTAGCGTGCGGCGGCATGCAGCCTGTTGCTCCGCCGCTCGCCCTTGAGCTTATCGGCCTCGTCAAGCGCTTCGACCGTCCGGCGGTCGATGGCCTCGATTTGCGCGTTCGCGCCGGCGAGTTTTATGCGTTGCTCGGCCCCAACGGCGCCGGCAAGACGACCACCTTGCGGATGATCGCCGGCTTGCTGCGCCCGGATGCGGGAGCCGTTCGCGTCGCCGGGATCGATGCACTCGCCGATCCGGTGGCGGCGAAACGATTGATGGCGTGGGTTTCCGATGAGCCGATGATCTACGACAAGCTCACGCCGCGGGAATATCTCGAATTCGTCGCCGGACTCTGGAGCGTTCCTCCGGCACTCGCCGAAACGCGCGCGCGCGAGTTGTTGGACCGGCTCGACCTTAGCCGCCACGCGCAGGAGCGCTGCGAAGGCTTCTCCAAAGGCATGCGCCAGAAGGTGGCGCTTGCCGGTGCGCTTATTCACGAGCCGCATTTGATCATTCTCGACGAGCCGTTGACCGGGCTCGATGCCGGCTCCGCGCGCCAGGTCAAAAACGTCTTGCGCGAACGCGTTTGCGCGGGCGGCACCGTCATCATGACGACGCACATTCTTGAAGTGGCCGAGCGCATGGCCGACCGCATCGGCGTCATCAGCCGCGGCAAGCTTATCGCCGAAGGCACACTTGAAGAATTGCGGCGGAAAGCCGGCAACAACGACTCCACTGCGGCCACCGGCGCCGCAAGTCTGGAAGATACTTTCCTTGCGCTGGTGGCAGAGCCAGCCGAAGCGGCATGATCGCGCAGCCCGGAACCGCAGTCTGGTTCGCTCAGCATGAATGGCGTCTCGCCTGGCGCGACTGGGTCGGCATGATGAGCGGCGGCCGGCAGAAACGCTTGCGCCGCGCGATCGTCGCGATCACGATCTTTGTCGTGTTCATGCATTTTGTCGCGTTCTGGATGGTCGGCGGCTATGCCGCCGCGGCGCCGGACAAGGCTACGTTGGCTGCCATCAGCGTCAGC
>DATAWA010000112.1:0-38167 GCA_036267435.1 Xanthobacteraceae bacterium
CAACAATCTCGGCGACGCCAAGAGCCTGATCACCCATCCGGCCACCACCACGCACCAGCGGCTCAAGCCCGAGCAACGGGCCGAGCTCGGCATCAGCGACGGCCTGGTGCGCGTCTCGGTCGGGCTCGAACATCCGGACGATATCGTCGAAGATGTGCTCGCCGCACTCGACGCGGTGTGATCCGGCCTGGGTGACTGGGTGAACAGGAAACGCGCTCACCGCCGCGCGAACGCGCCCGGCTCGACCGGCAATTCCGCCATCAACGTTCGGGCAAGGCGATCGAGCAGCGCCGTGATTTCAGGCTGCTGGTCGTGGGCCCACTTTGCCAGCATGGCGCTGAGCCGGGCTTCGCGGGCGCGCCGGAGCGAGTGAAACGTTTCGAGGCCTTGGGCCGAGGCCGTCAACATCCCTTCGGGGGAGCGTAGCACCAGGCGGGTTTCACGCAGGCGTCGAGCCACGTCTTCCAATGTGGCAGCGGGCACTCCGTATTCCCGGGTCAGTTCGGCCGGATCGGTCGCTCCGCCGAATTGGCAAATCCTGGCGAGCAGCCAGATTTCGTCCGGGGCGAGCCGCACGCCGGAGGCTTCGGCGACGCGCCGAAAAACCTCCCAACGGTTCTCGCGCCGGCTTAATTGCTCGACGATCTTTTCCAATTCGTTCAAGGACGTTGCGTCCGCCGGCATGGCGAAGCTCTCCGCCACCGATTCCGACCGCGCGACATCACGCAGCGGCAGTTCCTTGAGAAACCAGCTGAATGCGAATGCGATCGCCGCCACGCCGGCAGCGTCGAGGAAGACGTGCTGCAGCGCCATGGAGAAGGCGCCGATGTAGATCGTGCGGATGGCGGACGGCAGCGCCAGAAGGCTCGCCGTACCGGTCGCCGCCGGCATTGCCGTGCCGGGCGGCAGCGTTACGGCCAGGAGGCTCGTGAGTTGCGCGGTGAAAATTGCCCCGAACAGCGACACGCCGACGGAGCCGCCGATCGAGCGGAACAGGGTCGTGCCGGATGTGGCCACGCCGAGATCGCGATACCCGACGGCATTTTGCACCGCGAGCACAAGCACCTGCATGACCATGCCGAGGCCGAGGCCGAGCACGAGCATGTAGGCGCAGGCGATCCAGATATTCGTGCCGGCGCCGAGCGTGGCGAGAAGGCCGAGACCGATGGTCATCACCGCGGTGCCGGCGATGGGAAACGGCCGATAGCGGCCCAGGCGGCTGATGATTTGCCCGCTCACGATCGAAGTGACGAGGACTCCGCCCATCATCGGTGTCAGGGCGAGTCCCGCGGCGCTCGGGTTCGCGCCCCTGACGACCTGCAAATAAAGCGGCATGTAGGTGATCGACCCGAACAGCGCCAGGCCGACAATGAACCCGACCGTGCAGGCGATCACGAACACCGGATTGGCGAACAGGGCGATCGGCAGAATGGGTTCGGCGACGCGCCGCTCCACCGCGACAAATCCGGCGAGCGCAAGCACGATCGACACGAGCAGTGCCAGCATCTGCGGCGAACTCCACGCATAGGCGGTTCCTCCGACGGTCGTCAACACGATCAGGCCGGTCAGCGTCAGCGCCAAAAGCGCCGCGCCGGCCAGGTCGACCGCGCGCTGGCGGCGAACGCTCGGTGCGGTAAATGCAAAACCGATGACGCCCACGGCCAGAAGTCCCAGCGGCAGATTGACGTAAAAGATCCAGCGCCAGCTCAGGTGCTCGACGAAAAATCCTCCGATCAACGGCCCGATGACCGTGGCAACGCCGAATATCGCGCCGAACATTCCCTGATAGCGGCCGCGCTCGCGCGGTGAAAAGATATCGCCGATCACGGCCATCGTGACCACCATCAATCCGCCTCCGCCCAGTCCCTGCACGGCACGGAAGGCGATAAGCTGGTCCATCGACTGGCTGAAACCGCACAGCGCCGAGCCGAGGAGGAACAGAAGGATCGCCGATTGCAGCACGATCTTGCGGCCGAATTGATCGCCGAGCTTTCCATATAATGGGGTGACGATCGTCGTTGTCAGAAGGTACGCGGTCACGATCCAGGACAGGTGAGCCAGCCCTCCCAATTGCCCGACGATGGTCGGAAGAGCCGTCGAAACGATCGTTTGATCGAGCGAGGCGAGCAGCATCACCAGCATCAAGGCCGCAAAAATAAGCCGAACGGGCTGATGCCGCGGCAAAGGCAAGCCCGCGCCGTCGCCATCCCTGTCATCCATCGTGATCTCCCGCGCGCGCCGGAAAACAAAACCGGTAGCGCCGCCCTCGCGTGCGCGCGCACCATTTAAATCGATGTAAGGCAGTTTCAAGGTCGACAGGCGGCAATAGGGCGCGCGCAGGTTTTTCGACGACGCGCCATCGCAATGACGCCAGTGACGATCTTGGCGGTTGAAAGGTTCAGTGCGCGGGGTGCGCCGCGGCCGAGGCGATCGGACGGGTGGCGGCCTCCGCAATGGCGGTGCCGATCAACTTGGCCCAGCAAGCGTAGCCCCAGTCGTTCATATGCAGCGCGTCGGGCGCCACAAAGACGTCAAAGCCGAGGTGCTGAATCTCGTGCCAATCGCGCATCACTGCAAAGCGCCGGAACAAATCGACGTTCTCTTCCTTGGCCGCAAGCGCAATCTGTTCGACCATGGCCGGCGTCGCGGATTTGGCGAGAACCTTGGGCGCATATTGCGGATCGATAAGAACGACGTCCACGCCGGCGGCCTTGAGTTCCTCGAGACCCTGACGCAACTGCGATGAATGCGCTTGCAGCGGATTGTCGCGCAACACCGAATTGGTGCCGACCTGCCAGAGCACAAGCTGCGGGTGTGCGGCGATGACGTCGGTCGCAAACCGCGCCATCATTTCGTCGGTGACCTCGCCGTTGACGCCGCGATTGAACACCGTGATGTCGTGCCCCGGGAACCGCGCTCTCAGCTCGACCGCGAGCCGGGCGGGATAGGCCGCGGCGGGCGAACTTGCCAGGGCGCCGGCCGTCGATGACGAACCGATGGCGACGATGACGAGCGGCATGCCGCTGGCCAGCCGCCGCATGGTGTGGAGCAGTGGACGGTCGAAATGCACCAGGTCGGCAGCCGCGGTGCAGATGGGTTGCGGCGGCGCCAGCGTTGAAGCGGTCACGGCGGCCGGCTTCGCCGACGCGGTGGCCGCTGGACGTACGCTCGGTGTGACCACTGCCGACGTGACAGCGGACGTCTCCGTCCTCGCGGCTATCGGGATCAGTTCGGGAACCAGGGCAACGCCCGGCGCTTCGCTCAAACTTTGGCCATGAGCAGTGTGCGCCGCAACAATGTGCACTGCAAAAAGCGCGGCGACGAGCGCCGCCCGCCTACAGCGGATCGTATTTACGTTCCGGTCTGCACTCATTGCGTTGTTTGCACTCTCGTGGCGTCAAGACGTGCCGAGTTGATGATTTGCGACGCCAAGGCCCAGCCAATGCAGTTATGAACTTTCCGCGCCATATCATATTTTTTTGTCGCGGCATAGAGATCGAAGGCTCCGCTGTCATTCCAGGAACGCATGATCGCGAGCCGATCGAACAACAGCGCGCCGTGCTGCTCGGCGATAGCCCGCATCACATCGGCATAAGCCGAAATGTTGAACATCGATTCCGTGTGCGGGCTGTACTGCATGTTCATCAGGATCACGTCGGCGCCAGCCGCCTGGATTTTCTCGACGCCGTCGTTGAGACTGTCGCGAAAGTCGTCCGGTTCGACACCGTCCAGCGCATCGACGGTCCCGGCCTGCCATATCACCAGCGTCGGCTTGTCGTCGGCCAAAATCTTGTCCAGGCCCGATACCATGGCGGCGGTCGTTTCTTTCGATTGAACATGCGCGGTGACCTTGACGTTGGCGCCGGCCAGTTGTTGCTTGAGGACATCTTCGAGCCGGGCCGGATAGGCCGAATGCGCGCCGTCTGGACCGTTAAGCCCGGAGGAGCCCGAGCCGATCACGGTAATTGCGATCCGGCGATTGGTCTTGAAAGCGTTCAGAACACGGCTGAGATCGACGTCGGTGTCGAGCAACGACTGTGGCACCTCGCACTGTTCCGGCGGCGCCGCAGCGGCAACGCCGGCCAGACAGACAGCCAGCGGCGCAAGCGTCGCAATGATTGCGGCGGCAAGCTTCATACGTCTCCCCCCGCGAAGTCGGCGTCCGGCGGTTTAGCCCGCGCCGTGGGACCTCGCCCTTCCATGTGCTTGTACCACGATATCAGATACGCCGTCGCAATCATGATAAGGATGCCGATTAAGCTTATAATGACCTGGATCAAAGGGCCGCCGGACCATTCGCTGATGATGAATTGGCCGGCAAAGGCCAAAAACACCCCCAAACAAAAGATTTCCAGCGAATGCTGCCCGCAGCGGATCGCTGGCGCCAAATAGGGCGACCGCAGCGCCGGCCAATCGCGCGGCACGAACCGTACGGTGACCGCCGCCAAGGCCAAAAAGTGGGCGAACCGCAGCACGTCGAGATTGGTCTTGTCGATCGGATACATCCAGGCGCTGAGCCAGCCCGGCACGAAGCGGGCGAGCGGCTCGACATACCAGGTCAGGGTAATGGCGAAGGCAAACAACAAATAGGCGAATGCGATGCCGAGCACGATGCGCGAGCGCAGCAGCCCGGACAGACGCTGGGCACCGCCGAGCGCACACCAGGCGCCGAACACAAACAATAATTGCCAGGCGAACGGATTGAAGAACCAGACACCGTTGGGGTAGGCCGGCAGGTTCCAATCGAAGTTCCAGGCCAGCACGTAGACCAGCGCCGAGCCCGCGAGCGCTAAGGCCGGCTGGCGCAACAGCAACCACAACATTGGCGGAAAGAACAGCAGAAGCACGATGTAAAGCGGCAGCACGTCCATGTTGACGGGCTTGAACTTCAGCAACAGCGCCTGAAAGATCGTGACGTCGGGTTGTTTGAGGAAATTGAGGATATTCATTTCCTCGGCGTAAAGCGGATTATCGAAGGTCGCCGCCACATAGGCGATCTCGGCCATGAAGATCGTGAAAAGAAAGATATGCGCCACGTAGATCTGCCAGGCCCGGCGCAGTACGCGCGCGCTTGCGATAATGATGCCGCGCTCGCGCATGGCGCGGCCGTAGACAAAGGCCGCGGTGTAGCCGGAAATGAAAATGAAGATCTCGGTGGCGTCGGAAAAGCCGTAATTGCGGATGGTGAACCAGTTCACGATGTTCTGCGGGATATGGTCGAGAAAGATCAGCCACAGCGCCACGCCGCGGAATAGATCGAGCCGCAGGTCGCGCTCGGTTGAGCTTGGCAGCAACGCCCCAACCGGCGAGGACTGCGAAATCATTTGCTTGTCGACGATGATCGTCACGATCGCGTCATTTTCCCTGCAAAATCGTCGTTCCGGCAAAGACGGCGGCGCCCAACCCTGTGGCTGCTCCGACCGGTTCACGCAATTTAGTCCCGCCAATGTGGCTTGAGAAAGCGCATCCACTTCTTTATTGCAACGCCCCACGCAACGTTGTTCACTTTTTCAAGCTATCGCTCGCGGATGCGTTGACAATGAGGCCGGCATGAGGGCCCGCCGGCAGGGGCAGGACGGCACTATGTATCGCGCGGTCACCCGCAATATCGAAGTCGTGGTCACCCCGCGCTTCATTGCCGAACGATCCTCGCTGGAGAACAACTATTTCTTCTGGGCCTATACCATTGCGATCACCAACAATGGCGCTGAAACCGTGCAGCTCAAGACCCGTCATTGGCGCATCACCGACGCCAACGGCCGCCGTCAGGAAGTGCGTGGAGCAGGCGTTGTCGGCGAGGAGCCCGTGCTCAAATCCGGCGAAGCCTTCGAATATACCAGCGGCGTGCCGCTGCAGACGCCGTCGGGTTTCATGGTCGGCACCTACGGCATGGTGAGCGCGTCCGGAGAGCATTTCGATATCGAAGTGCCGGCTTTCTCACTCGACAGCGTGGAAAACCGGCGCACCATAAACTGATGAAATAAAGGCAATCTGCGGGATGAATAGCGGATCGAGCCACGATCCGCGCTGTTCGATGAACGCTATTTCAGTTTGGCCTCAGCGGCCGATGTCAACGGCAACGCTCGGCACGTTCACACCGTCGCATGCTTGCCGGCACACCCGCTCGGCATTCGCTGCGTGCGACAGCACAAACCAGAGAGCGGCCGTCGCCACGCCAATCAGGATTTTACCCATTATTGGCCTCCGCCGTGTCTGCGTGACAATTTCGACGCACCCGCTTTGGTTCCCGGGCGCCCACAACGAGCGGTGCGGCCCGCGGGCACAGCCTGGCGCCTCGCGCGAAAGCTTTATATTTCAGTGGCTTATTGAACGGCGAGCGGCGCAACCAATAGTCTAGCGAAGCTCCCGAGGCCGGTGGCTAGGACGGTGCCGAGGACGGAGACACGATGTCCTGCGGAGCAAACTCATAACTCGAACTGCAGAACTCGCAGGTCACGGTGATGCGGCCGTTCTCGACCATGTCATCGCGGTCTTCCTGCGGAAAGCTTTTGAGCATGGCCTCGACGCTATCGCGCGAACACGAGCATTGAGCGTCGACCGGGGCGGCGCGAAATACGTGCACGCCACGCTCGTGGAACAGGCGGTAAGCGAGCCGCTCACTCGACAGGTCCGGATCGAGAAGTTCAAGATCGTCCACGGTATCGATCAGCGCGCGGCCTTCAACCCAGGCATCATCTTCCGGCAACATATGCGGCACGGTGCCGAGCGGTGCGTCGCCGGGAGGCAGATCGGCCACACGCGCGCGCTCCGGCGCGGCCGGCAGGAACTGAAGCAATATGCCGCCGGCGCGCCAGTGCCGGCGCGGACCGTTTTCGCCGCTGCGAAATTCCTCGGCCACCCTCAAACGCACGCGAGTCGGAATTTGCTCCGAGCGCAGGAAGTATTCGTGCGCCGCCTGCTCCAGATTGCCGCCCTCCAGCGCGACCAATCCCTGATAACGGCTCATTTCCGGCCCTTGGTCGATGGTCATGGCGAGATGGCCGTGACCGAGCAGTTGTCCGGGCGACGCTGCGTCATCGGCCATCGCTTGCGCTACGCGTTCGGCATCGAAGCGGGCGCACGCCCGCACATTGCCGGGCGAGGTAAAATCGACCACCAGCATGCGCACGGGGCCGTCGCTTTGGGTCTGCAGAATGAAGCGGCCCTCAATTTTGAGCGCCGAGCCGAGCATGACCGTCAGCACGATGGCCTCGCCGAGCAATTTAGCCACCGGCGTCGGATAATCGTGGCTGGCGAGAATGGTATCGACTGCCGGTCCCAGCCGCACGATGCGGCCGCGCAGGTCAAGCGCCTTGACCGCGAACGGCAGGATGGTGTCGTCGAGCCCGACCTGGGACGGCGCGCGAACCGGAATGGTGAGGTTGGTATCGTCCATCGCAGCGCAATATAGGGGCTGCCCCGGACGTTTGTGAGGCCTTGACCCTAGCCGCTTAGCCGGCCGCCTCCAGGCACCAGGTCAAAATGCCTTTTTGCGCATGCAGCCGATTTTCCGCTTCGTCGAACACCACCGATTGCGGCCCGTCCATCACCTCGTCGGTAACCTCTTCGCCGCGGTGTGCCGGCAGGCAATGCATGAAAACGGCGTCGGGCTTGGCACGCCCCATCAGCCGCGCATTGACCTGATAGCCTTTGAGCAGATTGTGCCGGCGCGCGCCGTTGCGGTCGCCCATCGAGACCCAGGTGTCGGTAACGACGCAGTCGGCGCCCTTGACGGCCTCGTCGGGGTCGGTGCCGAGCGTAACGGCGGCGCCCGAGGACTTGATCCAGTCGAGCAACGGCTTCTTCGGCGCCAGCTCGGGCGGCGTCGCGATCCGCAGGCGGAACTGGAAGCGCTCGGCCGCGTGCATCCACGACGTCAGCACATTGTTGGCGTCGCCGGTCCAGGCCACGGTCCGACCGCGGATCGGACCGCGATGCTCCTCGAACGTCATGATATCCGCCAAGACCTGACACGGATGCGAGCGCCGGGTCAGGCCGTTGATCACCGGGACCGTGGCATCGCGCGCCAATTCGGAGACCGCGGCCGGGTCGAGAGTCCGGATCATGATAATATCGATATAGCGCGACAAGACGCGGGCGGTGTCGCCGAGCGTCTCGCCGCGGCCGAGCTGCATCTCTTCGGCGGTCAAGAGAATAGCGTCGCCGCCGAGCTGCCGCATCGCAACCTCGAAGGAAACCCGCGTGCGCGTCGATGGCCGCTCAAAAATCATCGCCAGCGTCTTGCCGGCGAGCGGGCGATCGGTACGGACTCCGCCGGAGGATTTGAATCTAGCCTTCATGGCGCGCGCGGCGGCGAGCATCGCCCGCAGATCGGCGGCCGAAACGTCGATCAAGTCGAGAAAATGCCGCACGCCGGTCATCCGGCGGAATCCCGCTTGCGGCCCGACGCTTGGTCGCCCTCATGGGTCCGCTCGAGCCGCGCCAAGGCGCGGTCAAGCCGGGCCACGCCCTCAGCCATGTCCTGCTCGCTGATGATCAGCGGCGGCAACAGACGCACGACATTGTCGCCGGCGCCGACCGTGAGCATCTTTTCCGCGCGCGTCGCATCGACCAGTTCGCCAGCCGGCACCAGCATCCGCAAACCGACCAAAAGCCCTTCGCCGCGGACTTCGGCAACCAGCGATGGATAGCGGTCCTTGATCTCCGCCAGCCGCTGCTTGAAGAGCAGCCCGATCCGGTTGACGTGATCGAAGAAGCCGGGCTTGAGCATCACATCGAGCGTCGCGTTCACTGCGCTCATGGCCAGGGGATTGCCGCCGAAGGTCGAGCCGTGGGTTCCCGCGGTCATGCCTCCGGCTGCCGCCTCGGTCGCCAGAACGGCGCCGACCGGAAAGCCGCCGCCCAGCGCCTTGGCCAGCGACATGATGTCCGGCGCGATGCCGCTGCGCTGATAGGCGAATAGCACGCCGGTTCGCCCCATGCCGCTCTGCACTTCATCGAAGATGAGCAGGAGGCCATGCTCGTCGCATAATTCGCGCAGCGCCCTGAGGAACGAGGGCGGCACGATGCGCACACCGCCCTCGCCCATTAACGGCTCGGTCATGATGGCGGCAGTTTCGCTGCCGACCACGCGCTTGACCGCCTCGAAGTCGCCGAACGGCACCTGGTCGAAGCCCTCGACCACCGGGCCAAAGCCTTCAAGGTATTTCTTCTGGCCGCCGGCGGCGAGCGTCGCCAGGGTGCGGCCATGAAAGGCGCCCTCGAAAGTGACGATGCGATAGCGCTCCGGCCGCCCGGTCACGGACTGGTATTTGCGCGCGCATTTGATCGCGCCCTCAGCCGCTTCGGCGCCGGAATTGCAGAAGAATACGACGTCGGCGAAGCTCGCCGCGCACAGCCGTTGCGCGGCGCGCTCGGATTCCGGAATCTCGAAGAGATTGGAAACGTGCCAGAGCTTTTGCGCCTGCTCGGTCAGCGCCGCGACCAGATGCGGGTGGGCGTGGCCGAGCGCATTGACGGCGACGCCGGAAGTGAAGTCGAGGTAACGCTCGCCATCGGTTGCAGTCAGCCAAACGCCCTCGCCCCGCTCGAAAGCGAGGGGCACACGCGCGAAGGTCGCCATCAAATTCGACGTCATATCCGGTGCCATGTTCGTTGCCATGTTCAATATCATGGCTTTGCCCGCTGCGGCAGCGCTGCAATATCCACGCAGTTCAAACGAAATGTGCCGCCTCTCCGGGCGGCACGGAACAATATTGTATTTCCGCAAGCCCCACTGTCAACATTAGATAATTGCGTCGAGCGAACCCGGTTTGTCCCAGTTCATCCACACAAGCGCACGAATGTGTGGACTCATTTTGGACGAACTCTTGCGTATGACTCACGCCATATTGTAGCCTTTTGATTGTCAAGCACGACATATCGTGTGGCGGACAGTCATCTAAAGCGTTGGCGTTTTGCGTGCGTGTTGGGCGGCTACGCGCTGCCTGACCTGGTGGGGGATTCTCAAAAAAGGATCGGAAGGACATGCAAGGAGCATTGAGCATGTCGTGGACTGACGAGCGGGTCGAGCTGCTCAAGAAGCTGTGGTCGGATGGCCTTTCGGCGAGCCAGATCGCCGCCGAACTCGGTGGCATCACGCGCAATGCCGTGATCGGCAAAGTGCACCGCCTCGGTCTGTCGGGCCGCGCCAAGAGCACGTCGAGCGCTTCGCCGCGTCCGCGCAAGGCCCGCGCGCCATCGCATATGTTACGCATCGGACGCCCGGCGATCCGCGGCAATACCGCGCTCGCGCATGCCTACGAGATCGAAGCGGAGGCTGAGCCGGAACTTATCGACAACATCATTCCGATCGGACAGCGCCGAACGCTTCTCGAATTGAACGAGCAGACCTGCCGCTGGCCGGTCGGCGATCCCGGATCGAGCGAATTCTTCTTCTGCGGCGGCAATACGCTCGCCGGCCTGCCCTATTGCGCCTATCACTCGCGGGTGGCGTATCAGCCGGCCTCCGCTCGCCGCGACCGGCGTCCGCCGCGCTGAAACTTTGCCGTTGCACCGGAGCGGCGCCGTACGGCACGCCGCTACGCGGGCCGTCTCGAGCCGGCGCTCAAAATTCAGCTCGCCTTGCCGAGCTGCTGGGCGTCTTTGACGAGCGGATCGTCCTTGCCGAAGCGGTCATCGAGCGAATAGCCGGCGCCGCGAACGGTCCGGATCGGATCCGTGGCGTGGCCGCGATTGAGCGCCTTGCGCAACCGCCCGACATGCACATCGACGGTGCGCTCGTCGATGTAGACGTCGCTGCCCCAAACCCCGTCGAGCAACTGCTCGCGCGAGAATACCCGGCCGGGGCGCTCCATCAGAAACTCAAGCAGGCGGAATTCGGTCGGGCCGAGATCGACCGGCCGGGCGGAACGCGACACGCGCTTTTTCTCGCGATCAAGCTCGAGGTCGCCGATGATCAGGATCATGGCAACACGCTCGGGGCTGGCGCGGCGCAACAGCGCCCGAACCCGGGCCAGCAATTCAGGCACCGAGAACGGCTTGACGATGTAGTCGTCGGCGCCGGTGGCAAGCCCGCGAATGCGCTCGCTCTCTTCGCCGCGGGCGGTCAGCATGATGATCGGCAGCGATTGCGTCTGCGGCCGCGCCCGCAGCCGCCGGCACAATTCGATGCCGGAAAGGCCGGGCAGCATCCAATCGAGCACGACCAGATCCGGAGTGGTTTCCTTCAATCGGGTATCGGCGTCGTCGCCCCGGGCGACGGAGTCGACTTCGTAGCCTTCGGCTTCGAGATTGTAGCGCAAGAGCGTGGTCAGCGGTTCCTCGTCTTCCACGATCAGGATGTTGGCACCCATCCCGGGGCTCCTATTTCTTCACCAGACCTGGCGGAAAACTCGTGGTGTCACCCTTGGGACGCTGGTCGGTAATCGGTCGGCCTTCTATCATGTAATAAACCGTCTCGGCGATATTGGTGGCGTGATCGCCGATGCGCTCGATGTCCTTGGCGCAGAACATCAGGTGCATGCAGAAGGTGATGTTGCGCGGATCCTCCATCATATAAGTGAGGAGTTCGCGAAACAGCGACGTGCACATCGAGTCGATTTCTTCGTCGCCGTTCCACACCGCCAGCGCGACCTGCAGATCGCGGCTGGCATAAGCATCGAGCACGTTTTTGAGCTGGCCGAGCACCAGCGCCGACATATGCTCGACGCCGCGGATCAGCTTTTGCGGATAGAAGTCGCCGTCGAGCGCTACGACCCGCTTGCCGATATGCTTGGCGTGATCGCCGATGCGCTCGAGGTCATTGCACACCCGCATAGCGCTCACACATTCGCGCAGGTCGATTGCCATAGGCTGCCGCCGTGCAATCGTGAGGATGGCCTTTTCCTCGATTTCGCGCTGCAGCGTGTCGATCGCCGGGTCCATGGCGATCACGCGTTCGCCCAGTTCGACGTCGCGGTCGACCAGAGCCTGCACGGAATCCGCAATCTGCCGTTCGGCCAGCCCGCCCATCTCGGCGACCTTGCGGGTGATCTCCTGCAAGTCGGTGTCGAATGCCTTGGCGGTGTGGTCGATTCGCGTCGTGGTGACATCGGTCATTGGTTTTACCTGCGCATTTTATCGGGCGATTACCCGAACCGGCCGGTGATATAGTCTTGGGTGCGCTGATCGTGAGGCGCGGTGAACATTTTGCTCGTAGAGTCGAACTCGATCAATTCGCCGAGATACATGAAGGCGGTGAACTCGGAGACGCGCGCGGCCTGCTGCATGTTATGAGTGACGATTGCGATGGTGTAGTCGTCCGTCAGTTCATCGATCAATTCCTCGATCTTGGCGGTCGAGATCGGATCGAGCGCCGAGCAGGGCTCGTCGAACAAGATCACTTCCGGGCGCACGGCAACGGTCCGGGCAATGCACAGACGCTGCTGCTGGCCGCCGGACAGGCTTTGGCCGTTGGCATTGAGCTTGTCCTTGACCTCTTCCCACAAGGCGGCCCGGCGCAGCGAGGTTTCGACCCGACCGTCGAGCTCGGATTTTGGCAGCTTGTCGTACAGCCTGATACCGAAGGCGATATTCTCGTAGATCGACATCGGAAACGGCGTCGGCTTCTGGAACACCATGCCGATGCGGGCACGCAACAGATTGAGGTCTTGCTTCGGCGACAGGATGTTTTCGCCGTCGAACATGACCTGGCCGGTGGCGCTTTGATGGGGATAGAGGTCGTACATGCGGTTCAGCACCCGCAGCAAAGTCGATTTGCCGCAACCCGACGGCCCGATGAAGGCCGTGACCTTGTTCTGGTAGAGCGGAAGACTGATCGATTTCAGCGCCCGCGCTTCGCCGTAGAAGAAGTTGAGATCGCGGATCGTGATCTTCTCGGCCAGCCCGGTCCGGTCGATCGGGGCATGGCTGACGGGTGGAACGGAGACGGAGGCAACGCCCATGCTCATGACTGTTTTCCCGTTGGGACCAGAGCTCGAGCGCTGATGCTCAGAGCAAGTACGGCGAGCGTGATGATGAGAGCGCCAGTCCACGCCAACTGCTGCCATTCCTTATAGGGGCTTAGCGCGAACTGAAAGATGACGACCGGCAGGCTGGCCATCGGCGCGTTGAGATTCACACTCCAAAACTGATTGTTCAGCGAGGTGAAGAGGAGCGGCGCTGTTTCGCCGCTGATGCGGGCGACAGCCAGCAATACGCCGGTCACCATGCCGGCGCGCGCCGCCCGATAGCAGATGCGGGTGATCGACATCGAGCGCGGCAGTCCGATGGAGGTGGCCGCTTCGCGCAACGCATTCGGCACCAGCGTCAGCATGTCCTCGGTAGTGCGCACGACGACGGGTATCACCAGGACCGCCAGCGCCACGCCGCCGGCGAGGCCGGAGAAGTGGCCCATCGGCGCCACCATCACCTGATAAATGAACAGACCGATGACAATCGACGGCGCACTCAGCAGAATGTCGTTGATGAACCGGACGACGCTGGACAAGCGATCGTAGCGGCCATATTCGGCCAGGTAAGTGCCGGCGAGAATGCCAATCGGCGTGCCGATGACCACCGCCAGCCCGGTAACGATGAGGCTGCCGACGATGGGATTTAGCAGACCGCCGGCCGCGGCCGGCGGCGGCGTCATCTCGGTGAATACCGACGGCGTCAATCCGCTAAAACCATGCCAAAGCAGCGAGCCGAGAATGAGAACCAGCCAGCCGACGCCAAAGGCGGTCGCGATCAATGCCAGCACCGAAGCGGCAGTATTGCGATGTCGGCGGACGGAATAGCGGGAGATGAAAACTTGATCCGGCATGACGCTATCCGATCCGGCGCTCGATGCGCATCAGCAGATATCGCGCTATGGCGAGGACAATGAAAGTAATGACGAACAGGATCAAACCGAGCTCGATCAGCGCGGAGGTATAGAGATCGCCCACGGCCTCAGTGAACTCATTGGCGATGGTGGCGGAGATCGTGGTGCCCGGCGCCAGTATCGAGGCTGAAATCCGATGCGCGTTGCCGATGACGAACGTGACCGCCATGGTTTCGCCGAGCGCGCGGCCGAGCGCCAGCAT
The DNA here is from genome assembly GCA_036267435.1 of Xanthobacteraceae bacterium. Classification (GTDB taxonomy): domain Bacteria; phylum Pseudomonadota; class Alphaproteobacteria; order Rhizobiales; family Xanthobacteraceae; genus BOG-931. Next base: position 14,028 of record DATAWA010000112.1, read on the forward strand.
CACGCCGCCGATTACGCCGACCCGGGTATAGGGCAACACGACATTGCGCACGACTTCCCAGGTGGTGCAGCCCAAACCGTAGGCCGCTTCCTTGAGCACCGACGGAACTGCCTCGAATACGTCCCGCGAGATCGAGGTGACGAAGGGCAGCACCATGATGGCAAGAATCAAACCCGCCGTCAGCATGCCGATGCCGAACGGCGGCCCCTCGAACAAAAACCCGATGATGGGAATATTGCCGAGCGTATCGATCAGGAACGGCTGCAAAGTTTGCTGGAGGACCGGAGCAAAAATAAACAGGCCCCAGATGCCGTAGATGATGCTGGGTATGCCGGCGAGCAGCTCAATAGCGATGCCGATCGGCCGGCGCAGCCATAAGGGGCACAGCTCGGTCAGAAAAAAGGCAATCAGCAAGCCGACCGGAACGGCGATTACCATGGCGATGATGGACGTGATCAGCGTTCCGTAAATCGAGGCCACCCCGCCGTAATCATCGGTGACCGGATTCCATTCCTCGGAGGTCAGGAAATGGATGCCGAATTTCCTGATTGCAGGCATCGAGCCGATAATCAGCGAAAGGATGACACCGCTAAGAAGGAGCAACACGCCGATTGCCGCGACGCGCGTCAATTGGCGAAACGTGACGTCGCTGAAACGCATCCGGGCCAGCGCCTTGGCGCGCGACGCGCTTTCGTCCGAAAGAACCGAACTCTGCCGCAGCGCCACATCCACCACCAATACCTCCGACTTCAGGACTCCATGGCGCTCTCAAATTTGGAGCGCCAGCTCATGCAATGTGCCGATGCCGCACGAGGCTCGGCGCGCCTGCCGCGGCAGAAAGAACGGCGGCACGACGTGGAAGAGCCCGACCACATCGTGATGGTTGGGCGATGACGCTCGTTGACGTCTGCTGCTGGCTAAATCTTCTATGAGCCTCATATGACAATAGGATGACATAATAAGCCATTGTTATAACTAGGCTTTATCTCGGTAGCGGCTGGGTAGCCGTGGGCAGATGGACCGTGAAGGTCGCACCGGCGCCCGGCGCGCTGTCGATCGTCAGCCGTCCGCGATGGCGGGCGAGAATATGTTTCACCAGCGCCAGGCCCAGGCCCGTCCCGCCTTGGGCACGGCTTTCGGTGACATCCACGCGATAGAACCGTTCGGTTAGCCGCGGCAAATGCTCGGGGGCGATACCAGGACCGTAATCGCGCACGCTGACCTGCGCTTCGGCTTCACCATCGGCGGAAAGGCCGGGCTCGATCTTGAGATCCACGCGCCGGCCGGCCGCTCCGTATTTGAGCGCATTCTCGACCAGGTTCTCAAAAATGCGGACCAGTTCGTCGTGATCGCCCAACACCCGCAGACCGCCGGTCGCGGCGATGTTGACGGTAACGCCGCGGTCGCGCGCCAGGGTTTCCAGCCCGTCGACGACTTGCCGGACGATCGGCACGAGGTCGACCGGCGTATCGGGACGGCGATGCGCGTTCAGTTCGATGCGCGACAGCGATAACAGGTCGTCGATCAGACGCGCCATGCGCCGCGCCTGCTCCTGCATGATGGCAAGGAAGCGCTCGCGCGCCTTGGCATCTTCGCGCGCCGAGCCTTGTAACGTCTCGATAAATCCTAACAGCGCGGCGAGCGGCGTGCGCAATTCATGGCTGGCATTGGCGACGAAATCGGCGCGCATTTCCTCGACCCGGCGCAATGGCGTCAGGTCGTGAAAAGTCATCAGAACGAAATCCGGCTTGGCCGCGCCGGGTTCGCTTTTGACCGGCATCACGATCGTCTCGAACCAGCGGTCGATCGGCACCCGCTCGGAATAGACCACGCGCTGCTCTTCCCCATCGGTCGCAGCACGACTGATGGCTTCGATCAATTCGGGCGTGCGTAGTGCGAACGCCACCGGCTCGCCCTGCCGCAAGGCCGGCGCCAGCATGCGCGCGCGCTCATTGAGCGCCAAGACCCGGCCGTCCCGGTCGAGCGCGACAACAGGGTCCGGCAGGCCGGCCACGACCGCACGCAGAAAGCCGTCGCCGCGTTCCAAAATGGCCGCCGGCGGGACCAGACGGTCCTCGTCCTTAGCGGTGCGGATCGCAAGCACCGCAGCGGCGGCGACGATTACGAAACCGCCAAGCGCATAGGCGAGCGGCAGAGCGCCGCCAATCGCCAAGGCGGCGAAGACAATCGCCGCCGCCAGAATGACGAAGCGGCCGCTGCGCTTTGCCGTGAGCAACGTCCGATCTTCCAGCAGGCTCATAGGAGGGATGGACCCGTTGAGCAGGAGACGGCATCGGATCGGTCGAGACCGTGGTTCACCATCGCCTCAGATATGCGCCGCAAGGCTGGTTCGGGCAAGGCTTGCCCGCAAACCCACTGAGCGCCGTCATCCGGTGTGGAGAAAGATTTTATGTCGCACCGCGCCGGATGCGCATGTCTTTATTTTTACGGAACAATTTTCGTCCGATACGACGGCCGTCCGCAGTCCAGATCAAACCGCCGTTCGCTTGTCATCAAACTGAAATAATACGGACCCTAGTAATGGCCCTCCAATCTGGCATGGGGCGACGGACGCCCTTCGCGAGTGCCCGGTTACACCGATTCAGCAGGAGGGAAAGCATGCGAAAACACCTGGCTGCAGCAGTTGCGGCTGCAACAGTAACTTTTGTCGTGAGTGCTCACGCCGCAAGTCTGACCGGCGCGGGCGGAACCGCTATTTATCCCGTGCTGTCCAAGTGGGCCGATACATACGCCAAAGAGACCGGCGATACGGTCAATTACCAGGCCATCGGTTCCGGCGGCGGCATCAAGCAGATCGAATCAAAGACGGTATTGTTCGCCAACACCGACATGCCGCTGAAGCCCGACGATGTCGCCAAGAACGGCCTGGTGCAGTTCCCGCAAGTGATCATCTCGATCACGCCGGTCGTGCACCTTGCCGGCATCAAGCCGGGCGAACTGGTATTCGACGGCCCCACCCTCGCCCAAGTCTATCTCGGCAACATCAAGGAGTGGGACGACCCGGCGATCAAGAAGCTCAATCCCAACGTCAATCTGCCGCATCAGGCGATCACCACGGTGCATCGTTCCGACGGCTCCGGAACCACCTTCAACTTCACCGACTATCTGTCGAAGGTCAGCCCGGACTGGAAGAGCAAGGTCGGTGAAGGCACCGCGGTCAATTGGCCGAACGGCGTCGGCGGCAAAGGCAACCCGGGCGTCGCCTCCTATGTGCAGCAAGTCGACGGCGCAATCGGCTACGTCGAGTATGCCTATGTGATCGAAAATCACATGGTCTACACCGACATGGTCAATCAGGCCGGCAAGACCATCACGCCGACCATGGATGCGTTCCAGGACGCCGCCGCCAACGCCGACTTCACCAAAGTGCAGGATTTCTATCTGATCCTCACCGATCAGCCCGGCGACAAGAGCTGGCCGATCACCGCGGCAACCTACATGCTGCTGCGCAAGGACAGCCCGCCCGACCAGAATCATCTGGCGCTCAAGTTCCTCGACTGGGCGCTGAAGAAGGGCCAGGATCAGGCCAAGGCGCTCGATTACGTCCCGCTGCCCGACGCCGTCGTACAGCAGATCGAAGGCCATTGGTCGAAGGAAATTCCCGACGCCTGGAAAACCGCGTCGAACTAATGGGTTTCGCTTAGCTCCCGACCGGAGGCCGGATGAAAATCCGGCCTCTTTTTTTGTGCGAGCCCTTCTGCGTCTCGGCCGTTTTTTGCGCGAGTTCTGGCTAGCGGGCGCTGCGTGTATCGCGAGTTCGATCAGCCTGCGAGATCGCTGGCGGCGGCGCCGCCGCTTTAGGTCTGCGCCGCGACGCGTAGCTCAACAAGATCTCGCGCGTTGCCAGCACCAAAAGCGAGAGCACGAACGGGACGATATAGTACAACAGCCGGAACAAGAGCAGACCGGCCAGCAGATCTTCCTTGTCGAACTGCCACAGCGCCACCAGCATGGCAGCGTCGAATACGCCCAATCCGCCCGGGGCGTGACTGGCAAAGCCGAGCAGCGTTGCAGCGACGAAAATGACGGCGACGGTGACGAAGCCGACGTGAGGATCGTCCGGCACCAGCATGTACATGGCGGCTGCGCAGCAGGCGAGGTCGACGATGCCGATCGCGATCTGAATAAGCGTCAGGGCACCGCCCGGCAGCGTCACCTGCCAGCCGTCGCGGCCGATGACCCGCGGCTTCACCCAAGCCCAGATGACATAGGCCGACAGCAAAGCCAGAATCACGAGCGCGACGACGCGATTGGCCCACAACGGCAATTGATCGAGCGCGCGGGCCGCCTGCGGCGCGTCGAGGATGCCCAAGCCCAGCACCGTGGCATTCCCCAGCCAGAACGTCAGTCCGGCGACGAAACAAATTTTGGTGACCTCGATGACCGAAAGCCCCGACGCGGAATAGATGCGATAACGCACCGCCCCGCCGGAGAAGACGCTGGCGCCGACATTGTGGCCTATGGCGTAGCTGGTGAAGCCGGCAAGCGCGGCAATTCGATACGGCACCTCGTTGCGCCCAATGGTACGCAGCGCAAACAAGTCGTAGAAAGTGAGTGTCAGATAACCGGCGGCGACGAACAGTCCGGCTATGACAAACGTCCGCCGGTCGGTTCTTTCCAGCGCCTTGAGGACCTCGTCGACATTCAGATCGTGCAGGATGTGGTAGAGCACCACGACCGCGATCACGAAAATCGCCAGGCTGAGTACCACGCCGATGCGCTGCAGGCCGATCTTGCGGTCGCAGAAACGCGCGCCGCCGCGCAATTTATGCAAAATGCCCCGCCGTGGATCGGTTGCTTGCGCATCCATAGTGAATCTCGTTCCGCCAGCGCGGCTTGGCCCCCACTAGCAGATGTAATCAGCCGATGCGAGTACCGCACTGTCTCACCCGCAAGGCCCTGGAATTTTGCTATGGGCCGAGTTCGCCGGCGGCAAAAAAAACCCGCAGTTCCGTATAAGTCTGCTCCGGGGCTTCCTCGGACAAATAGTGCCCGCAGGGCAGCGCTTTGGCGCCGCGAATATCGGCGGCATAGCGCTGCCAGATTTCGCCCGGGCCCGGATCGTGATTGCGGCCGACCCCGCCGGTCGCCCCCCACAGCAGCAGCGCCGGACAAGCAATCTTGCGTCCGGCATCGAAGTCTTGGGTGTCCATAGCGAAGTCGATCGTGGCCGTTGCGCGGTAATCCTCGCACATGGCGTGGACGGTCGCCGGGTTGCGCATATAGCGCTTGTATTCGGCGATTGCGCGCGGATCGAAAAAGCTCAGACCTTGTTTGGTCTTGGCAAGCTTCTTCTCAATGAAGAAGTCGGGATCGGCGCTCATCAGCCGCTCGGGAAAATCGGCGGGCTGGATCATGAAAAACCAATGCCAGGAGAACGTCGCCCAGGCTTTGGTCATGTGATTGAACAGATGATGTTGTGGAATGATGTCGAGAATGGCAGCCCGGACAACCTTGTCGGAGTGATCGAGGCACATGCGGTGCAGGACGCGCCCACCGCGATCGTGTCCGGCGGCGTAGAAGCGCTCATAGCCGAGCGCGGCCATGACCTCGATCTGATCCAGCGCCATGGCGCGAAATGAATAATTGCCATGATTTTCACCGCCCGGCGGCTTTTCGGAATCGCCGTAACCGCGCAAATCGGTGGCGACCACCGTGAATTCCTCGGCGAGCCGCGGGGCAAATTTTTGCCATGACAAATGACTGAACGGATTGCCGTGCAGCAACAACAGCGGCGGACCTTTGCCGCCGTAAACGGTAACGATGCGCGCCCCGGAAGTCTTGACTTCCGTGCGGGTGAAATTCTCGAAGAACATTCGCCCTCCCAATCGTCATGACGGGGCCTCGCCAACGGGTCCGCGCAAAGCGCGGCCCGATGACAGGTTCCGCGAGGAACCCAGAACCCCATACTCCCAGTGTTGAAATTATAGCGAGGACTTTGCCTTCCGTGATTATGGATTAAGGGTCCGCGCTTCGCGCCTCCCGGAATGACGTGCTAAATGCCTCGCACAGCTCGTGCCAAAAGCCTAGGAGACGCCCGGCCATGACAATGCCTTCAGACATCGATCCGCAATCGGGCTTCCGCCTGCCACTCCCGAAGCGCGAGCAATTGGACGATGTCGGCAAGCGCGCCTATGACCACGCCAACACGCCGGGCAAAACCATCGTCGGCTTGCGCGGTCCTGCCGGAATCCATCTTTACAGCAGCAGGACCGTCGAGGCGCACAACACCATCAACCGCTATCTGCGCCACGAAGCCGGCTTCGATCCGAAGGTCCGCGAGGTGGCGATCCTCACCGTAGCCCGCGAGATGGACAGCCGTTTCGAGTGGGCGGCGCATGAGCCCGAAGCATTGACGGTGGGCGTGGCACAGGAGGTCGTCGATGTGATCAAATACCGCAAAAGCACGCGGGGCCTGAGCGAGCTCGATGCGGCGATCATTGAATTCGGCCGGCAAGCGGCCGGCAAGCACAAGGTCACGACGGAGGCTTTCGCGCGCCTGAAGGCACTGTTCGAACCGGCCCAGCTCGTCGATCTGGTGCTCCTGATGGGCAATTACGCCGGCACCGCGATCCTGCTCGCGGCTTTTGATATGCAAGTCGCGGAAGGCCGGCCGCTGCTGCCGGTCGCATGAGACCGAAGAGGAAACTCACCGCTACTTCTTGTCGAACCCGAGTTCGGCCCAGCGCGCTTCGACGGCGGCAATGTCTTCCGGCGCCGGGGTGACCATGGGTGGAAAGCGCGCACCGTTGAATTCCGGATCGGGGTCGTAATCGAGATTCATCGTGGCGTCGATCAGCATGCGGTTCCACTTGCCGGTGCCGAACAACGTCGTGTTGCGGTCGCGCTTGCGGGTCGACGGATCGAGCCCCAGGCCGAAGGTCGCCGGCATGATGACGATATCGTCCTCGCCGGCATTGACGCGGTAGGCCATCGCCCAATCGACAGCGGCGTAATCGTGGATATCGATATCGTCGTCGACTACGGTGACGTGCTTGTAGCGGACATGTCCCGCCGACGAACCCCACAGGGCGTTGGCGACCTGCTTTGCCTGACCGCGATAGCTCTGCTTGATCTGCACCAGGATATTCACGCCGGCCTGAACCGGCGGGCACCACACATCGGAAATGCCCGGTACGCCGGCGCGATCCAGCACGTTCCAGGCCGTCGCCGCGCGCATGATCGACGAGCACGTGCCGTTTTCGGAGAAGCACCCCGGCATCGAGCCTTCGATGGTGCCGCGGAAAATCGGATCCTTGCGATGCGTGATGCAGGTGACACGGATCGCCGGCTTCGGCGAACGGTCGCCGGCGATGTAGCCGGTGACTTCGGCGAACGGACCTTCCATCACATAAGTCGACGGATCGAGTTGGAGATAGCCCTCGATGACGATTTCGGCGGTGGCCGGCACCTGAAGATCGACGGTCTCGCACTGCACGAGTTCGACCGGCGCACCGCGCACCGCGCCGATGACGTCGTATTCGCACAAGCCCTTCGGCACCGGCGAGCCGGCGACGAAGCCGAGCGACGGCTCCCAGCCGATGGCCACCGCAATCGGCATTTCCTTGTGGCCCTTCTGCTGCCAGGCGGTGACATGATGGCCGATATGCTGGGCCCGCCACATCAGGATCGGGATGAGATTCTTGCCGCCGACCATGCCGCGGTAAATACCGACATTCATGACGCCGGTATCGGGATCTTTGGTGACGACGCCGCCGTAGGTAAGAACATAGCGGCCGCCGTCGGCCCTGTTCCATTGCGGGACCGGCAGTTCCAGGAGATCGATATCGTCGCCTTTGACGATGTTCTCCTTGACCGGTCCGGTCTTGACCACCTTCGGCGGCACGCTGCCGGTGAGGAGCGAACGGCCGAGCCTTACCAATTCGCGCGCGTGGGTATCGGGCGGCAGCCCGAGCATCATGGCGACACGGCGGGCGCTGGAAAGCCCGCCGGTAAAGACCTGGCGGCAGCGCGCATTGGCGCCGTAATCGCGGATATTCTGAAACAATACAGCCGGCCCCGTACCGGCCCCTTGCGCAAGCCGCGCGATGGTGCCGAGCTCGACATTCCAATCGACTTCGGCACCGATACGCTGCAGTTCGCCCGCTTGGTCGAGCGCCTTGATCCAGCCGCGCAAATCCCCGAAGGCAACCGGCTTTCGTTCCGTAATCATTGAAAATCCTAATGAAGCTGAGGCGGCCCTTGTGCGCTGTCCGCGCTCACCCTGTCAAGAAATGGAACCTTGCCGTGTGAGGGTCCCGCTCTCCCTTTGAAGTTGTGTCGTCGCCGGTCGTTAACCCTAAGTCGCAAAACTGGCGGACGGCTGGCCGATTTTAGCCATGATCGTAGCGTTTACAGCAGCTTAACTTCGTGCATTGCATTGTTTGCGATAGGGGTCACGGGTGAGGGTGGGACAATGAAAACCAGCACGCTGAGTTCCAGAGTTCTTGCGCCATCGGCGCCGCTTCCGAAGCCGCAATCCATGCGGCCTGCCGCCGCGTCTCTGTAAGCTCTCCTAGCTCGTAATTCAGACATGACAGCCGCGACCTATTCGGGCGTCAGTGCCTTTGACCGTCGTCGCGTTGACCCGGGCGATTATCGCCGGGCCATCCGCCGGGGCGCGGGCCTCAGCTTGGGCACCTTGACCGTCGCAGGCGGTACCGCCAGCGCAGTCACGCTAACCGCTGTTTGGATGATCGCGGCCGCCATGAGCGGTGCGCCGCATCTGCCCGGTGTCGCCGACGCGCCAGGCGGGCTGACGCTCAACCGGTTCGACGACGACTTTGCCCGGACCAAGATCGCCAGCTTGCCGCCGGCTCCCTCTTCGGCGGATCGCTCGACCTCCTCGCCTTCATCCAATGCTGAGCGCGACAAGGGATCGCGGCTCGATGCTTTCCATCGCGTACGCTTCCCGCGTGAGCGATTTGCCTTTACGCCGGCGGATGAAGGCGAAAGGGAAGCTGCGGCGCTGGACGCTCGCAGCGCCCTGCCGCAGACCGGCGCGACGCCGCCCTCCGGTTACGTAGCGGCCACGTTCGATCTCTTCAATCCCGCGCCGACGCTCGCAACTGCGGCGCTCGCGCCCCTTGCTGCGGCACCTGCCTCCGTCGCCACAGCGCAGACGCCGCCGGCGCGCGCGATCGCAAGCAACGCCGCCTCGCCGGCACGGCAGGCCGCCGCTGCCCGCGCAGCGGCGCCGCTCATGCTGGCCGATGCCGAGGCGAATCCTGCCTTGCCGCCGGTACCGGACGCTGCGCCTGCGTCGCATTCGACCCTGACCGGCTTCTTGCGCAAACTCTTCGGCCGGCAGGTGGCCAGCGCCAACCCAGATATGACGCCGGCACTCGGCAGCCATACCGCGATCTATGACATCGAAGCGGGCGTGGTGTACCTGCCCGACGGCGAGAAACTTGAAGCGCATTCGGGCCTGGGCTCGATGATGGACGATCCTCACTACGCCAGCAGAAAGGACCGCGGCCCGACGCCGCCCAATGTCTACGATCTGGCGCTGCGTGAGGGGCTGTTTCACGGCGTGCAGGCGATTCGCCTCAATCCGGTGAACGACGACAAAATGTTCGGCCGCGCCGGAATCCTGGCGCACCCCTACATGCTCGGTCCGACGGGACAGTCGTTTGGCTGCGTGTCGTTCAAGGAGTATCCGCGGTTTCTCAAAGCCGTCGAAAGCGGTGAAGTCGAGCGCATGGTCGTCGTGCCGTACCGTGGCGACTATCAGCGGTACGCCGTCAACGATTGACCCCGCCGGCTCGTGCGCCGTGTTGCGGCAAGTTATCTGAAGCGCTCCGACGGCGGCGCGATCTCGGTGACGAGATCGCGGATAAGTTTCTTATTGGGCAAGGGCTGTAGCGTCATTTCGCGGGCTTCGAGGCGAGCCGTGCAGGCGTAGACCGTCTCGCCGTCGAGCTGCATCATGCATTCCTTGCAGGCATTGGCGTTGATGCAGGAGAAGCGCACTGCGAGCGAAGCATCCCTGTTGATACGCAGCCAGCGTAGACCGTCGAGCACCGACTGGCCGTCCTCGAACGGCACCTCGAAGCTTTGCCAGTGCCCGGCCTCGGCCTCGCTACCGCGCCGGATTTTCAGGATGGCCCGCGTACTCATGTGTGAGGAGTCCTGTCTCTGCTGTCGGTCCTCAACGGAGAGAGACCTGGAAGGTCTTGGCTCTTGCCGTCACGCGACATCCGAAACTCGCCATGCGCAAGATGTGTGGTCTGGAACTTCTGCCAATCCGGCAGCATATGCGGGAAATCCTCGCGCTGATGCGCACCGCGGCTTTCCTCGCGATTGAGCGCGGACTGCGCCACCATGCGCGCCACAGGGACCATGTTGCGCAGGTCAAACCATTCCAGCCGGCGCAGATCGAAGCCGTCAGCCACGCCGGGTGGTTTCTCGCCGAGCTCCACCGAGAGCTCCGCAATGTTTAAAAGGGCGTGCATGAGCTTGTCGTCGGTACGGAACGGACCGACATCATCGGCCATGATGGCCTGCAGCCGCGCGATCATGGCGGCGGTGTTGGGCGACTTGTCGTCCCCAGCATCGGCGCGAACAAGATCGAGCGCGGCCAGCGTATCCTTGCGGCGCAACCGTTGCCGGCTGCCGGCAAGAGCCGCCGCGCTTGCGCCGGCGCGGCGGCCGAACACGAAGGCTTCCGTCAGCGCGTTCCCCGACAGCCTGTTCGCGCCATTGGCGCCGCCGACCACTTCGCCGGCCACGAACAGACCTGGCAATTGCGTAGCCATGGCCGCGTCGGCTTTGACGCCACCCATGTGGTAGTGCGCAATGGGCGCCACCTCTACCGGCATTTTCGTAAGATCGATGGCATTGGCGGCCAGCCGGTCGATCACCGGCCCGAAGGCATCGCGCAGCGCTGCCGCGCTGCAATGCGCAAACGACAGATAGGCGCCGCCATGCGGCGAACCACGGCCGGCCTCGACTTCCTTGACGATGGCGTAGGTCGCGAGATCGCGGGCAAGCACGTATTTGCCGTCTTCGTCGGAGCCGTATGTCGAGGTGAACTCCTCCATCGCGCCGTTGAGAAGCCGGCCGCCGAGCTTGTAGCGGAACGGATCCCACATGATCGGATCCATCCCGACGAGCCGCGGCGCCAAGTGCCCGATCGGGAAAAACTGGACGAATTCCATGTCGATCAGCCGCGCGCCGGCGCGCAGCGCCAGCGCGTAGCCGTCGCCGCCCATATTCGCCGACGCGCTGTTGCGCCGATAAATCCGGGTGAGACCGCCGGTCGCCAGCACGACGGCCTTGGCCGCGATCACGACCGGAGCACCGCTGCCCACATGATAACCGACCGCGCCACTGGCCTCGCCGTCGCTCACCACCAGATCGACGATGCACAGATCGCCGGCTTTGCGGATTGCGGGATTACGGGCGATCTGCGTGCGCAGCGTCTTCGACACCGCCGGGCCGGTATTGATGAAATCGACATAAACGCAGCGCGGCCGATCATGGCCGGGTGCCTGTGTCGCGGTGATGTGGCCATCCTTGCGCGCCCAGCCGACGCCCCAGGCGTCGAGTTCGCGAATGCAATCCGGCGCCTCCTCGCAGAGAAGCCGCGCCAACTCCGGATCGCACAAGCCGCGCCCAGCGGCGATGGTGTCGGCGTAATGCGCCTGCGGGTCGTCCGGAACCTCCTCGCCAAGTGCGGCGGAAACCGTCATCTGCGCCATCACCGTGGCGCCGCCGCGCCCAATTAAGCTTCGGTCGACAAGGAATACCTGGGCGCCGCGGCGCGCCGCCTCGATCGCCGCGTACATGCCGGCGGCGCCAGCGCCGATGACCAGCACGTCGGTCTCGACGGTCACGGGTTCAGGGGTCATGACTGCAAAATAGAATACCGCTCACCGCCGCGAAAGCGGCGAGCGGCATGGCGGCTGTCGCCCAAACGCGCGACAGACCTTAATCATTCCGGCAAAGGCTTCCCATTGGTCTCCGGCAGGAACGGCGTGACACAGAAGCCGAGGACGTAAATGCAGGCGATCGTCATCGCCGCCCGGCTGAAGCCGCCGAACTGCACGATCAAGACGCCGGCGAATAGCGGTCCGAGAAAGGCGATGAAGCGCGGCGCGTTGAAAGTGAACGCAAGTCCGGTGGCCCGCGAGCGGGTTGGGAACAATTCCGGCAGCCATACCGGCATCCAGGAATATTGGCCGAGCGTGAAGAAGGCATTCACCGCGGCTGCGACCAGCAACATGGTCGGATCCGAAGTCCACAGAAACAGCACCGGTGTCATCAGGAAGGCGAGCGCGAAATAGACCATCGCGACCGGCTTGCGGCCGAAATAATCGGACAGGAAGCCGAGGCTGGCGTAACCGAGAATGGCGCCGAAATTGTATGCCATGCCGGCGTAGCTCGCCCATTGCGGGGCCGAAAGCCCGTTCTTGGCGGCCACCGAGGCGACGTAAGGCGGCACCCAGGACGAAATACCCCACCAGGCGAGCGTCGTCGTCAGCGACATCAGGAAAACGATGACGGTGCGCTTGCGCGTTTCCGGCTCGGCGAAAAGATCGGCGACGGTAAAGCGGGTCAGCGCTTGTTCGGTCGATGTGAGTGAAGCGCCGCTATCCTTGCGCGCGCGGGCAGCGCGCCGCTTGGCATCGACGTCGAGCCAGACTTCGGATTCATCGATCGAGGTCCTGATCCAGAGCGTCAATAGCGCCGGCAAAATGCCGATGACGAACATGTAGCGCCACGCCTCCGGTCCCAACCTGGACATGAACAGCCAGACGAACGAGGCCAGGAAGAAGCCGATGCCGAGGCCGCATTGCATGAGGCCGGCGCCCTTGCCGCGGGCGCGGTTGGGCCACAGCTCGGCCATCATCGAGGAGCCGGTTGCCCATTCCGAACCGATTGCAATGCCGACGGCGAACCGCAGCAGCGCGAAGGAAATCCAATTGAACGATAGCGCAGTGAGCCCGGTCAGCAGGGAATAGGCGAGGATGGCGTAGATCATCGTGCGCTTGCGGCCGACATAATCGGCGATTACGCCGCCGCACACGCCGCCGATGCCCCAGCCGAGCAGCGTGATGGAAATGACGGTGCCGGCATAGCCGGGGATTTGCGAATATTGCGAAGGTTCGAGCAGGCTGTGCATGGCGGCGCCGACCGTGAGGATCAGCGCATAGGTTTCGTAGCCGTCGAACAGCCAGCCGAGATTGGCGGCGACCAGCATGCGCCACTGCGGCCTCGTGAGCGAGCGGTACCAGGGCGTCGCACCGCCTGCAGCGCCGGCGATGTCGGTCATGTCGTCCTCCCCATGCTTTTATTAGGTGAAGCTATCCGAAACTTTGTGCGCGGTCACGCCGCCGGTGGCGGCGAAAAGGCGGCGGCAAGGCGGGCGGCGAATTGCCGCTCCATCTCCTTGGCCTTGGAGCGCAGTACCGGCTGGCCGAGACTGCCGAGCTTGCCGGTCAGTGCTGTCTCAACCTCATAGCCGATCTTGGTCCGGCCATCGGCCTCGGCGAGCCGCGTCACCGCGGTCGCTGTCAGCCGCCCGACAATGCCGAGCGGCGTGCCTTCGACCCTGGCCTCGATCTCGCTCGGCTCTGCCGCGCGCGTGACCTGGACGCTCACTTTGAACTTGAACTTCATATAGGCGACCTTGGTCTCGAACAGCGCCGCATAAGTATCGGGCCCGGTCTCGGTCAGATCGCTGACACCGTCGACGCAAGACGCGAAGAAGCGCGCGTCGCGCACCTTGCGGTACACTTCCGCGCGCGGCGCGTTGACGGTCAATTCTCCGGAAAATTTCATTGCCTGAACGATCGTTAGGCGCGCAAGGCCGAGAGCATGTCGCTGATATATTCGTCGGCGCTCGATATCACCAGCATCATGGCGTGGGGCCGCAAAGCGCTGAGCATTTTCGACAGCGTTTCGTCGCTCGCCGTGGCGCCGCCGATGATGAGCGCGGTCGTCATCACATGCTTGGCTGCGCAGGCCTCGCCGATGAGACCGGCCGCGGCGACATTCTCTCCCGCCGTCGCCACCATGACCACCAGATCGGCCGTCTCCACCTCGTCGACGAGATTTTTGGCGCGGCCGGCGAGATCGTTGAGCCAGCCGCCCATGGAGAACCGGCCGCCCTGTTGCGGCGCGCCGGAAAATGCCGACGCGGTCAGGAAACTGGCGCGCTGCCAAGGCGAAGACGAAAGCGCCTTGACGATGCGCTCGCTTGCCGCGTCGAGCGCGATCACCTTAACCGCCCGAGCCCGCGAATTGGGGTGGTCGATGCGGAATTTGGCCTCCGCCGCCGAGCTCATCCTGGCCGATTCGCTTTGCATTGCCACGTCTCCTGGGCGGCCATTCTATCCCATGGAACGGGATATTTCATTATGCACCGCCTCTAGTATAACGGCGCTCCGCCCGCCTTGCTTGTCAGCCGAGAAAGCCATGGCAGTGACCACCAAACGCCTCGAACTGTGCAGCGCCGACGAGGTCGCGCCCGGCACCGCGCTCCGGGTCGAAACCGAGGGCTTGGCGCTGGCGGTGTTTAATGTTGGCGGCGAGTTCTACGTCACCGACGATCAATGCACCCATGGTCCGGGACAGTTGTCGGAAGGCTATATCGAAGACGACGTGGTCGAATGCAACTTCCACAACGGCCAGTTCAATATCCGCACCGGCGCGGTGGTATCGCCGCCCTGCATGGTGCCGATCAAGACTTATCCGGCAACGGTGATCGAAGGCAAAGTGACCATCGAGATGTGATCTCGTCCGACTGGGACATTTCGATTGGGATGTGGCCCACCCGGTTTGCCGACCGCCCGATAACGGATTGCCCGGCTTGTCCATGATCGATCTTCTTGCCAATAGTCATCTCAACAATTTTCCGGAGGATCGCCCAATGCCAAGAACCAAACCGCCGTTTCGCGCCGACGTGGTCGGCTCAATCTTGCGTACCGCGGCGCTGAAGGAGGCGCGCGCCAAGCGGGAAAAGGGCGAGATCGACGCCGCGCAATTGAAAGCGGTCGAAGACCGCGAGATCGAAAAAATCATCAAGCAGCAAGAGGACGTCGGGCTGCAGGTGGCGACCGACGGCGAATTTCGCCGCTCGTGGTGGCATTTCGATTTCTACGGCATGCTCGACGGTGTCGAAATCCAGGAGCTCGATCACGGCATCCAGTTTCAGGGCGTGCAGACCCGGCCGCGCACCCCGCGCATCGTCGGCAGGCTTGGCTTCACCAATCATCCGATGCTCGATCATTTCAAGTTTCTCAAAGCCCATACGCGGGTGACACCTAAAATGTGCATTCCCAGTCCGGCGACACTGCATTTCCGGCTGGAGCCCGACGCCATCAAGACCAAGGATTATGCCGACCGCGACGCCATCTTCGACGATCTGGCGAAAACCTATCGGCAGGCGATCCGCGGCTTCTACGACGCGGGCTGCCGTTATCTGCAATTCGACGACACCGCCTGGGCCTATCTGTGCTCTCAGGCTGAATTGAAAAAAGCCCGCGAGCGCGGACTGAACGCCGACCGCCTGCAGCAGGATTATGCCCGCGTCATCAACGGTGCGCTCGAAGGCAAACCGGCCGACATGACGGTCACGACACATGTCTGCCGCGGCAATTTCCGCTCAACCTGGATTTCCGAAGGCGGCTACGAGCCGGTCGCCGAAATCATGCTCGGCCAGTTGCACTATGACGGTTATTTCCTGGAATACGACACGGCGCGCGCCGGCGGCTTCGAACCGCTGCGGTTCTTGCCGAAGGGAAACAAGATCGTGGTCTTGGGGCTGGTCACCACCAAGTCGGGCCAGCTTGAGAAGAAAGACGACGTCAAGCGGCGCATCGAGGAGGCGACCAAATATGCCGCACTCGATCAGCTGTGTCTGTCGCCGCAATGCGGCTTCGCCTCGACCGAAGAGGGCAACGCGCTCGCCGAGGAGGAGCAATGGGCCAAGCTGCGGATGATTGTCGAATTGGCCGAGGAGGTGTGGCGCTAATTGAAGCCACCGCCTTCAGCGCGCCGAGGGTGACGCGATCAGCGTCCGCTCCAACCGCTTGTGCACACGGACCATCAATGCCATGGCGAACAGCGGCGTCGCCAGGTTGACGACCGGGATCGAGACGAAGGCGGCAATGAAAAGCCCGGCGAGGTAGACCGTCGCGGCATTATGCTTTCGCAATAACTTGGCTTCACGCGGCGTCCGGAAGCGCATGGCGGCAAGTTCGAAATATTCACGGCCGAGAATATAGGCGGTGGCGAGAAAGAAAATCACCGCGCCGAAGCCGGCGAACAAGAGCAGCGGCGCGGCGCACAGATAGATCGCAACCGCGAGCAGCGCCGTCTTGAGCCCTTCCCAAATCGACACCACGAGCGGCAGCGCCTTGCCCGGCGGATCGCCGGGATAATGGGTGCGCTCGACCGCCTCGCCGATTCGGTCCGCGAAGAAGCTGGCGACCAGCGCCGTGACCGCCGGCATCAAAAATACCCCGCCGACAAGGATGCCGAGACCGGCCGCCACCGATAACAGCCAGGCGATGGCTTCGACCGGCAGATGCGCATGCGGCCCGAACGTAGTCTCGACGGCGGTGCCGCCGTTTCCGACCAGATGCACGATCAGGCGATCGAGGCCAGCGCCGAGGGCAACGATCAGCGCCAAGGCGAGCCCGATCGATTTCCACAACACCGCACGGAGCTGCGGCGAGGCCATGTCAGTCAGCGCGTCGATAGCGGCGTTGAGCATCGTTCACCGTCATTCCCGGGTTGCTCGCCAAGTCACAGCCTGCGAAGAGTGGCAGTGCCATAGCACCAATTTCACTTTTGTGACCATGATTCCGGCTGGCTTCGAGGCGGCGACAACCGTTGCCTCGCGTCGTCGGACGATGACATCGGCCGCGACGGATTACCCAGCGTTCGAGCTTCCTTGCGAAATCCGCCGGTGCCGTTTGCCGAGGCCGCAGCGTTCGTGCAATCTGCGCGCCGCACGCAGACTATGGAACCCATGCCGGGCAAATCGCTGCATTTCAGCCGCCGCGCGTTCCTTGCCGGCTCGGCTGCGCTGATGGCGCGGCGAGCCGTTGGCGCACCGGCCGCAGGCGGCGATTTCGAGGTCGTGATCGTGGGTGCTGGCGCCGCCGGAATTGCCGCCGCGCGGCGCCTTGCCGCCGCTGGGCGCCGCTATGTCGTGATCGAAGCCACCGACCATGTCGGCGGCCGCTGCGTGACCGATACCAAAACCTTCGGCGTTCCGTTCGATCGCGGCGCCCATTGGATTTATCTGCCAGACTCAAATCCTGTCACCAAGCTGACGCCGCGGAACGGCATCGACATTTATCCGGCGCCGGAGAGCCAGAAAGTGCGCATCGGCCTGCGTTACGCGCGCGAAGGCGAGCTCGAGGATTTTCTCAGTGCCCAGGTCCGCACCACGCGTGCCATCAGCGACGCTGCGCGCAAAGCCGACGTCGCCTGCGAGCAGGCGGTGCCGAACGATCTCGGCGACTGGCGCGGCGCGGTCGAGTTCGTACTCGGCCCCTATGCTTGCGCCAAGAATCTGGTGCAAGTGTCGTCGCTCGACTTCGCCCGCGCCGCCGAGCGCAATAAAGCGGCATTCTGCAAGCAAGGTTTTGGCGCGATGCTCGCCGCGCTCGCCCGCGGGCTCAATATTCATTTGGCGACCCCGGCCACCGCCGTCGACAGCCGAGGGACGATCACGGTGCAAACCGGCAAAGGCACGATCGCGGCGCGGACCGCCATCGTCACCGTGCCGACCAATGTCATCGCCTCCGGCGGCCTGCGCTTTGGTTCCGATTTCGGCCATCAGGCAATCGACGCGTTCGGCAGAGTATCGCTCGGCAGCTACGATCACATTGCGCTCGAGCTCGCCGGCAACCCGCTCGGGCTCGACAGCGACGATCTTGTTTTCGAAAAATCCGCCGACACGCACACCGCCGCAATTCTCGCCAATGTCTCCGGCACCGAGCTCTGCCTGATCGATGTCGCCGGCGCCTTCGGCCGCGAGCTGTCCGCGCAAGGCGAAGCGGCGATGATCGATTTCGCCGGCAATTGGCTGGCGCGGCTCTATGGTTCAGAAGTGAAAAACGCGATCGGCCGCAAATACGCCACGCGTTGGAACAGCGAGCCGTTTGCGCTCGGCGCCTGGTCGGCGGCAGGTCCCGGCGGCCAATCGGCGCGGCGGCAATTGCTGCAGCCGATCGCCGATGACGTCTGGTATGCCGGCGAGGCCGCGCATGAGACATTATGGGGCACCGTAGGCGGCGCCTGGGAGTCTGGCGAGCGGGCGGCCGATGCGGTGCTGCGCCGGCTCGGTCCGCTACGCAGCGCAGCCCCAGCTGAGCCGGAAGCCAAGGCTAAGCGCAAACCGTCGGTCCGTGCCCGCGTTGAACGCCGCGAGCGGCGCGAAAGCCTGGAGCCGCGATATTACGGCGGGACGCCCAACATCATGGCGCCGGAGCGCTAGCGCCTATATTTGAGGATGTCCTTTTCGCAAACCGGCGTCCACTTTTGCGGGACATGCTTTCATCACGCCCGCAATACGCCGCCGGTGCGTTTGCGGACCTCGGCGACGATCTTGCCCGCCAGCGCCTCGATCTCGGCGTCGGTCATGGTCTTGTCGCGCGGCTGGATGGTGACCGCGATCGCGATCGATTTTCTGCCCGGCTCGATGCCCTTGCCCTCGTAGAGATCGAACACGGTCACCGCGGTAATCAGCTTGCGGTCGGCCGACTGCGCCGCGCGCACGAGGTCCGCCGCCTTGACGCTGCGTTCGACCACGAAAGCGAAATCGCGCTCGACCGGCTGGAACGGCGAGAGCTCGAGCGCCGGCTTGGCGCGGGTGCCTTTCGCCTTCGGCTCGGGGATGCGTTCCAGGATCACTTCGAAGCCGACCAGCGGACCATCGGCATCGAGCGCTTCAAGCGTGCTGGGATGCAGTTCGCCGAAATAGCCGAGCACGTTTTGCGGGCCGATCTGGATGGTGCCCGAGCGTCCGGGGTGAAGCCATGCCGGCCCGCCGGGCACGACCTGCAGCGCCGACGGCGGCGCGCCGGCAGCGACCAGCACGGTGAGCGCGTCGGCCTTGGTGTCGAAGGCGTCGACCTCGCCATCGCGCTTCTGCCAGTGCCGGCCGAGGCCGGACGGCTTCGCCAGCGCGCGTCTGATCCCTGCGGCTGCGGTCAGTTGGTCGGCGGGCTGATCGCCGCGAAACACTTGGCCGACCTCGAACAGGCCGGTGTCGGGAAAGCCGCGGTCGGCGTTCTTCTGCACCGCGGCGACCAGCCCGGGAATGAGGCTTGGCCGCATGTCGGACAGATCGGCCGCGATCGGGTTGGCGAGCTTGAGCTCGGCCTTGCCGCCGCCGAACCGCTCGGCCTGCTCGGCGGCGATGAAGGACCACGTCACCGCTTCCATCAGATTGCGCGCGGCGAGCGCCCGCTTGGCTTTGCGGGTGCGCAGCTGGATCGGCGTCAGGACCGGCTTGCGCGGCGCGTCGCCGCGAGGAAACGGGGTCGGCGGCACACGGTCGACGCCGACAATGCGCACCACCTCCTCGACCACATCGGCCTTGCCTTGAACGTCAGGCCGCCACGACGGCGGTGCGATTTTCACGCTTTCGCCCTGCCCGGCGACGAAAAACCCGAGACGTTCGAGAACGCGGCGCATCTCGTTCAGTGGCAGGTCGAGCCCGGCAAGCCGTTCGAGCTCGGACAGCGGAAAATCGATGACGGATTCGGGCGCCTCGACACTGCCGGCTACCGTGACCTCCGACGGCGTGCCGCCGCACAGCTCCATCACCATGCGGGTAGCGAGCTCAAGTCCGGGCAACATGAAGGCCGGATCGACGCCGCGCTCGAAGCGATATCGCGCGTCGGAGTTGATGCCGAGCTTGCGGCCGGTCTGGGCGATATTCAACGGCTGCCATAACGCCGACTCGATCAGAACGTCGGTGGTATCCGGCGAGCAGCCGCTCGCCTCGCCGCCCATGATGCCGGACAGCGATTCAACGCCCTGATCGTCGGCAATCACGCAAATCTTGTCGTCGAGTGTGTAGGCCTTGCCGTCGAGCGCCAGCAATGTCTCGCCGGCGCGCGCCCGGCGAACCGTGAGATCGCCGCGCACTTTCGCCGCATCGAATACGTGCAGCGGGCGGCCGCGGTCGTAAGTGATGAAGTTCGTGATATCGACCAGCGCATTGATCGGGCGGAGCCCGATGGCGGTGAGCCGCTTTTGCAGCCAGTCCGGCGAGGGACCGTTCTTGACGCCGCGTACCAAGCGCAGGCCGAAGGCGGGGCACAACTCCGGGGATTCGATCGTGACCGCGACCGGGCATGGAAACTCGCCCTTGACCGGCTTGATCAGCGCGTCCTTGAACTTGCCCATGTCGGCCGCGGCGAGATCGCGGGCGACGCCATGCACGCCGGTGGCGTCGGAGCGGTTCGGCGTCAGATTGATCTCGATCACTGGATCGTCGAACTCGGCATAACGCGCGTAAGGCTCGCCGACCGGGGCGTCATCGGGCAGATCGATAATGCCGTCGTGGTTGTCGGAGAGCTGCAGCTCGAACTCCGACACCAGCATGCCGCGGCTCTCGACGTCGCGGATTTTGCCGACGCCGAGCGTGATGTTCTTGCCCGGGATGAAAGCGCCCGGCGGCGCGAACACACTCTTCATGCCGGTGCGGGCATTCGGCGCACCGCACACCACCTGGATCGGCGTGCCGTCGCCGGTATCGACCATGCAGACGCGCAGCCGGTCGGCATTGGGATGCTGCTTGGCCTCGATCACGCGGGCAATGACAAACGGCGCGAGCGCCTTGGCCTTGTCCTCGATGCGCTCGACCTCGAGCCCGATCATGGTGAGCTTGTCGGCAAGCTCACCGAGCGGCCGATCGGTATCGAGATGCTCTTTGAGCCAGGCGAGGGTGAATTTCATCATGGCTACGGACTCAATCCCCCGGCCAGCGTCGGGAAATCGAGCGGGCGGAAACCGTAGTGATTGAGCCAGCGCATGTCGGCCTCGAAGAAGGGCCGCAAGTCCGGCATGCCGTATTTGAGCATGGCGATGCGATCGATGCCCATGCCCCAGGCAAAGCCTTGATACTCGTCCGGATCGAGCCCGCAATTCTTCAGCACATTCGGGTGCACCATGCCGCAGCCGAGAATCTCCAGCCAGTCATTGCCCTCGCCGAAACGGATTTCGCCCTTGTCGCGGCGGCACTGAATGTCGACTTCGAGCGACGGCTCGGTGAAGGGGAAGAACGACGGCCGGAAGCGCATGCCGACGCGATCGACCTCGAAGAACGCCTTGCAGAACTCCTCCAAAATCCACTTCAGGTGGCCGAGATGCGATCGCTTGTCGATCACCAGGCCCTCGACCTGATGGAACATCGGCGTATGCGTCTGATCGCTGTCGCAGCGATAGGTGCGGCCGGGAATGATCACGCGGATCGGCGGTTTCTGGCTGAGCATGGTGCGCACCTGGACCGGCGAGGTATGCGTGCGCAGCAAAAGCCGGCTGCCATCGGGCTTCGGATTGAAAAAGAAAGTGTCGTGCATCTCGCGCGCCGGATGGTCCGGCGGAAAATTCAGCTTGGTGAAATTGTAGTCGTCGGTCTCGATGTCGGGACCTTCGGCGACCGCAAAGCCCATGTCGGCGAAGATCGCGGTCAATTCGTCGGTCACTTGCGTGATCGGATGGACGCGGCCGATATCGGTCGGCGCTTCGCGCACCGGCAGCGTGACGTCAACGCTTTCGGTGTTGAGCCGCGCGGCCAGCGCCGCATCCTTGAACGCCTCGCGGCGCGCGGCGAGCGCCGCGGTGACGCGGTCCTTCAGCCCATTGATCGCCGGGCCCTGGATTTTGCGCTCCTCGGGCGGCAGCGCGCCGAGCGTTTTAAGGAGCGCCGTGACCGACCCGCTTTTGCCGAGTGCCGCCACCCGTGCGCTTTCCAGTGCCGCTTCGTCACCGGCTGCGGCGATTGCGGCGAGGATGTCCTGTTCGAGCTGCGCGGTGTCGGTCATAGCGCTTGGTCCGGCAGAAACGGCAGATCGGTGTCGGACGGCCGGCCGCCCGCCTGCGTCAGCATGGCATGGACTTGGCCGCGATGGTGGGTCTGGTGATTGAACATATGGGTGACCAGGACCCAGCGCGGCCGCGTCCATTCGCGCTTGGTGGCGCCGGAATAATAGGTCTGGTCGGCGGCCAGCCAGCCAGCGTCGACGCTATCCGCCCAATCGAGGATTTTCCGATCGAACGCGACACGCTCGGCCTTGAGCTCCTCCCAATCGGGGAACAGCGCAACCGAGTCCGGAATGCCGACCGTGGGCCGCGGCAGATCGGTAAACCGGCCCATCCAGCTCTTATCGCCCCACAAAATGTGGCTCAGTGTCTTGTGGATCGATCCGAACCATGCGCCGCGTTCGCGCTGCCGTTCTTCCGCCGGCAGCCGGTCGGCAACGCCGTACAGATTTTCGTTCTGCCAGCGATTGTAGCGCGCCATCTGCTGGACATAGGACCGGTTGATCATGACACGTCCCGGTGCGCGTCATCGCCGGGCGTGTCCCGGCCATGACGGGAGCGTTATGCCAATGCCGACTTTGCTTGTCCGACGATGGCCTCGAATGCCACGGGCTCGCGAATGGCGAGATCGGACAGGACCTTGCGGTCGACCATGATGCCGGCCTTGTCCAGTCCGGCGATGAATCGGCTGTAATTCAGTCCGAACGGCCGCACCGCCGCGTTGAGCCGCTGAATCCACAGCGCACGGAAGGTGCGCTTGCGCCGCTTGCGGTCGCGGAAGGCATATTGGTTCGCCTTCTCCACCGCCTGCTTGGCGATGCGAATCGTGTTCTTGCGCCGGCCGTAATAGCCCTTGGCGGCCTTGAGCACTTTCTTGTGCTTGGCATGCGATGTGACGCCGCGTTTGACGCGAGCCATGACATATCTCCTCTAGGAATTCGAAAACGTTGCAACCGAAAGCGCCGCGATGCGGCGCGCCTCAGCCATTCGGCAAGAAATACTTCTTGATGTTGTCGCCGTCGGTCTTGAACAACACGTTGGTGCCACGCAGCTGGCGGATCTGCTTTTTGGTGCGCTTGATCATGCCGTGGCGCTTGCCCGACTGCGCATAGAGCACTTTGCCGCTACCGGTCACTTTGAAGCGCTTTTTGGCGCCCGATTTGGTCTTGATCTTGGGCATTTTGCTCTCCTTTGGCGCCGGCCATGGGCACAAGCCCGGCCTCGCCGTTATGCTCGTCAATGAGCGGAATGTGCGTGAGCACGTCGCGCCGCCACGGCAGCCCTAATCAGCCGGGCGGCGAGAGGGCCGCGTTATGGCAGAGCGCGCCCGCATTGGCAATGCTTTGCCGGGCGCGTCAAACGCTGCCGCGCCGGAAAAACCGCCGTGCGGCCCGGGGCTTAGGACAGGCCGGGAATGGCTATCACGTCGGTCACGCGACGGCGCCGCTTGGCGCGGCGCCAGCACCACGACCATGGCCCCGCCTAACGCGGCGCCAATACCATGACCACCTGGCGGCCTTCGAAGCGCGGTTCCTGCTCGATCTTGGCGATCTTGAGGGTGTCGCCTTTGACCCGGTCGAGGAGCTTATAGCCGAGCTCCTGGTGGGCCATTTCGCGGCCGCGAAACCGCAATGTCACCTTGACCTTGTCGCCTTCCTCGAAAAACCGCTGCATCGAGCGCATTTTCACGTCGTAATCGTGATCGTCGATCATCGGCCGGAGCTTTATCTCCTTGATTTCGACGACCTTCTGCTTCTTGCGCGCCTCGGCGGCTTTCTTTTGCGCCTGATATTTGTATTTGCCGAAATCAAGAATTTTGCAGACCGGCGGGACCGAATTGGGCGCAATCTCCACCAGGTCGAGCCCGGCCTCCTGCGCCATGGCGATGGCGGCGCCGATCTCGGTGACGCCTTTGTTGGCGCCGTCTTTATCGATGAGTTGGACCTCGCGAACGCGGATCTCCTCGTTGATGCGCGGCCCCTCCTTGGCGGCGGGCTGCGGCAGCTTCATTGGGCGACGAATGGGTAATCACTCCTATGGTCGTTGCGACGGTTGTTTGCGCAGAATCGAAAGTTTTTGGCTCCAAGTCAACGGACAATGTCGAT
>DATAWA010000113.1:0-9094 GCA_036267435.1 Xanthobacteraceae bacterium
ATACTATCTCACGTTCGCCGCCTTTTGCGCCAGATCAAGCCGCCGCACGCCTACTTCTTGATATTGCCGCTGGCGTCGAACTGGCTGAGATAGGCCCACAGGTCATTGATCTTCTGCTGGTCCTGGATGCCGGCAAAGGGCATTTTGGTACCCGGAATCATGGCGCTAGGGCTCTTGATGTACTGCTTGAACGACGCTTCGTTCCAGACAATGCCCGATTTCTTATTGGCATCCGAGTAGTCGAAGTTCGCCGCCGTGCCGGAATGCCGCCCGTCAAGCCCGTTCAGCTCGGGGCCGAGTTTGTTCTGGGCGTCCGGACCGATGGAGTGGCAGGGCGAGCACATATGGAAGACCTGCTGGCCTTTGGTTGCGTCCTGCGCCTGGGCCGGCCGTATCGAGACGCTCGGCGCCACGACGGCGCTTGCCGAGGCGGCGAGTAACGCCGCCGCCATCCGTGTTCTTGTCATTGCATTCTCCTCATCCGGCGTCGCCGCCGGCCAATCCCCGGTGTGCCGTTCAAGCGAGCCCGGCGCAGCATGTCAACCGCCCTCGTCGCCGCGTCTGCCGGGGCGCAAGCACGCAAACTTGATGCGCGATTGGCCGGCGTCTTCCCGCTATAATGGCCCCGGAAATCGGCTATGAGGCTCCAATGCCGCTTTTGATGCCGCTGTTCGACGATGCGATCCTCAAGCGCCGCGCGGAGATCGTGGCGGCGCTCAGGCGCCTGGTGCCGGGCGAAGGCGTCATCGCGTCCGAGCGCGAAATGCGCCCTTATGAAAGCGATGGGCTTACCGCCTATCGCCAGCTGCCGATGGTCGTGGTGTTGCCGGAAACCACTGCCCAGGTGGCGGCCGTGCTCGCCTACTGTCACGGCGAAGGCATCAAAGTGGTGCCGCGCGGCGCCGGCACCTCGTTGTCGGGCGGCGCGCTGCCGCTCGGCGACGGCGTGCTCTTGGGGCTCGCCAAATTCAACCGCATCCGCGACATCGATTTCGACAACCGCGTCGCGGTGGTCGAGCCCGGCGTCACCAATCTCGCGGTGTCCCAGGCGGTCGCCGAGGCCGGCTTCTATTACGCGCCCGATCCGTCGTCGCAGATCGCCTGCACCATCGGCGGCAATGTGGCGGAGAATTCCGGCGGCGTGCATTGCCTCAAATACGGCATGACCACCAACAACGTGCTCGGTTGCGAACTGGTGCTGATGACCGGCGAAATCGTGCGGCTGGGCGGCAAGCACCTGGATTCCGGCGGCTACGATCTCCTTGGCATCGTCACCGGCTCCGAGGGGCTGCTTGGCGTCGTTACCGAAGTGACGGTGCGCATCCTGAAAAAACCGCAGACCGCGCGGGCCGCCTTGATCGGCTTTGCCGCGTCTGAAGACGGCGGCGAATGCGTCGCCAAAATCATCGGCGCCGGCATCATTCCGGGCGGCATGGAAATGATGGACCGTCCGGCGATCGCCGCCACCGAGGAATTCGTTCACGCCGGCTACCCGCTGGACGTCGAGGCGCTCTTGATCGTCGAACTCGACGGCCCGGGCGACGAAGTCGACCACTTGCTCGAGCGTGTGCAGGAGATCGCCAAGGCGTGCCGCGCCGTGACCTGCCGCGTTTCCAATTCCGAGGACGAACGGCTGTTGTTCTGGGCCGGGCGCAAGGCGGCGTTTCCGGCGGTCGGCCGCATCTCGCCGGACTATTTCTGCATGGACGGTACGATCCCCCGCGCGCAATTGCCGCTGGTGCTTCGCCGCATGAAGGAGATGTCGGCGAAGTATGATCTGCGCGTCGCCAATGTATTTCATGCCGGTGACGGCAATCTGCATCCGCTTATCCTTTACGATGCCAACACGCCGGGCGAATTGGAGCGCGCCGAGCAATTCGGCGCCGACATTCTGCGGCTGTGCGTCGAAGTCGGCGGCGTGCTCACCGGCGAGCACGGCGTCGGCGTCGAAAAGCGCGATTTAATGCCGGTGATGTTTTCCGAAATCGATCTTAATGCGCAGCAGCGGCTCAAATGCGCCTTCGACGAAAAGAGCCTGCTCAATCCGGGCAAGGTGTTCCCGACGCTGCATCGTTGCGCCGAGCTCGGCCGCATGCACGTTCATGCCGGGCGCGTGGCGTTTCCCGATATTCCGCGCTTTTAGCCTTTTACGATCTCGATCCCAATTCCGCGCGCCACGTTTGCCATCGCCCGGTCGAAGGTCAGGAGATCGGAGCCGTTTCGCTGCGCGATTGCGATGTGCAGCGCATCCGGCATGCGCAGCGCTGCGTCGAGCCGACGCATGAGACCGGTGGCATGCGCCACGTCAACTCCCTCGATCTCGACGCGCCTCGTCTGGCTTGCGCACCAGAGGTCGAAGTTCGCGAACGCCGTCCGTGCCTCACCGGCGCTCAGATCGCGTGTGCGAACGCGGCGCGCTATGACGGCCGAAAACTCCGCTCCCGCGAAATCGCTTACGACAAGTGTATCGCGGATGCCTCGTAAGACCTTGTCCGTTCTGTCGTTGAGTGGATCGACCGTAAACAGTGCAACAATTACACTGGCGTCGAGATAGACGCTCACCGCACCCACTCGTCGCGGAGCTTGCGCACCGTCGCGACCGCATCCTCGCGGGGCATCCGCCGTCCGACGCGGCGTTGTTTCAGCCAATCGAGCGTTTCGGGCGTGATTGGCTTGGCCGTCTTTGCAATCGGCTTCAGCTCTACGACCGGGCGGCCATGACGCGTAATCACCACGCCTTCGCCTTCGAGCGCGCGATCGATGAGTTCGGAAAGCTTGTTTTTGGCGTCGGCGACACTGTGCTTGCCCACGGTGTCAAAAATAGCCATATGATGGCCATTTTGCAATCGTCTGGCTTCACCCCTTTGAAACCGCCGGCGGATTTCACCGACGCCCAATCCAGGCTACGGTTGGCCAAAGGTCTGGAAAAGAAGGATTGGCATGCAATTCGGCATCTTCAGTTCGGCGCAGGCCGATAATCAGGCGCTCGGTCCGGAGAGCGGGCAGGGGTTCCGCGACTATCTCGACTTCAATGTCGAGGCCGAGGCGCTCGGCTTTAGGTCGAGCTTTCTCGTCGAACATCATTTCACCGGCTGGAACCAGGTCTCGGCGACGCTGATGCTGTTGATGGCGCTCGCCATGCGAACCACGACGCTGCGGCTCGGCTCGGCGGTGATGGTGCTGCCCTGGCATAATCCGGTGCTGCTTGCCGAACAGGCCGCCACCCTCGATTTGATTTCGGGCGGCCGCTTCGATTTCGGCATCGGCAAGGGTTACCGGCACAGCGAATTCAAGGGGTTTCAGATCGCGCCGGAGGAGGCCGAGGCGCGTTTCGACGACGCCGTCGAAGTGATGCGGCGGGCCTTCGTGAGCCGCGAGCGTTTTTCCTATCATGGCCGCTTCTGGCATTTCGAGGACATCGTGGTCGAGCCGCCGCCGGCGCAGCGGCCGCATCCGCCGTTCTGGGTGGCGGCCGGCAGTGCGCCGTCGATCCGCCGCGCCGCCGTGCGCGGCTTCAACCTGATCCTCGATCAATATGCCGGCGCCGCGCAGATAGCCGAGCGCGTCGGCATCTATAAAGCCGAGCGCCAGGCGCAGGGCTTTTCCTACGATCCGATGCAGATCGCGGTGGCGCGGCAGCTTTATGTCGCCAAAGACGAGGCCGATAAAGACGCCGCGCTCATTCGCCAGGCCGCCTATACCAAGCGCACGGTCGATGTATCGCGCAAGCCGGAAGCTGCCGGCGGCTCGCATGTGCTGGCTTACGCGGGCAAAGCCGGCGGCACGGAGGAGAACGCATTGTTCGGCACCCCGGACCAGATCTGCGCCATGCTCGCGGATCTGCAGAAGGCGGGCGTCTCTTACGTCCTGCTCACTGTCTCTGGCGGCGCCGCGCAGCTCCGCCGTTTTGCCCAAGAGATCATGCCGGCCTTCGCACGCCCCGCTGCGGCGGCCGCCGAGTGACGGGCGCGATGGCGGAGAGCAGCTTCAAACCGCGCGACGCCAACGACGTTGAACAAGCGATCCAATGGGCGCTCGGCAACGGCAAGACTTTCGAAGTCGCCGGCCGCGGCACCAAGCGCGGTATCGGCCGTGCGGCGCAATGGGGCGCGACCCTCGATCTCTCGGCGCTCGTCGGCGTCACGCTCTATGAGCCGGAAGAACTGGTGCTCTCGGCCAAGGCCGGCACGCCGCTCACCGAAATCGAGGCGCTGCTGGCGTCACGGAAACAACAGCTTGCCTTCGAGCCGATCGACTATGCCGTGCTGCTCGGCGGCGAGACCGGCGCCGGCACGATTGGCGGCACGATTGCGGCAAATCTATCGGGACCGCGCCGCATCAAAGCCGGTGCCGCACGCGACCACTTTCTCGGTTTCAGCGCCGTGTCCGGCCGCGGCGAAACCTTCAAATCCGGCGGCAGGGTGGTCAAGAACGTCACTGGTTACGACCTATGCAAACTTATCGCCGGCTCGTGGGGCACGCTCGCGGCGATGACCGACGTCACCATCAAGACCCTGCCCAGGGCCGAGACCGAGGAAACGGTCCTGGTCCTTGGCGCCCAGGATGACGCCGCGATCAAGATCATGGCGGCGGCGATGGGCTCGTTCGCCGACGTGTCCGCGGCGGCGCATCTGCCGGCCGCAGCGGCGGCGCGGATCGCCGAAACCGCGTCCGCGCAGGCGGCGGTGACCGCGTTGCGGCTTGAGGGCGTGGCGCCCTCGGTCGCGCAGCGCAAAGGCATTCTGCAAAACCTGCTCGCAGCCTTCGGATCGCTTGGCACCCTCGACGAAGTAACCTCGCGCGCGCTGTGGCGCGCCATCCGCGACGTGACGCCATTCGCCGCCAACGGCCCACTCGGCGCGCGCGATCTGTGGCGCATATCCACCGCGCCAACCCAAGGCGCAAAACTCGCCGAAGAACTTACGCGCACGACGCAGGCGGAACTGGTTTACGACTGGGCCGGCGGCCTGATTTGGGCGGCGATGCCGGCGGCCGACGACGCCAATACAACGGCCGTTCACACTGCCCTCGCCAAGCATGGGGGGCATGCGACACTCGTTCGCGCACCGGCCGCCGTGCGCGCCAAGGTCGCAGTGTTTACGCCGCAAGAGCCGGTGCTCGCGGCGTTGAGCCGACGGGTGCGTGACGGCTTCGATCCGCATGGCGTGCTCAATCCCGGGCGCATGTGGGCGGGGGCGTGAAGTAGGGCGCGGCATGCAGACGAATTTCACCCTGGCGCAGCTTGCCGATCCGGATGTCGCGGAGTCAGAGAAGATTCTGCGCGCCTGCGTGCACTGCGGCTTCTGCACCGCGACCTGCCCGACTTATGTGCTCGACGGCAACGAGCTCGATTCGCCGCGCGGACGCATCTACCTGATCAAGGACATGCTGGAGCACGACCGGCCGGCGACGGCCGACGTGGTCACGCATATCGACCGCTGTCTCTCCTGCCTTGCCTGCATGACGACCTGTCCGTCCGGCGTGCACTACATGCATCTGGTCGATCATGCGCGCGCCCATATCGAGAAGACTTATCGCCGGCCGCCCGCCGAGCGCGCACTGCGCAATATCCTGGCGGCGCTGATGCCTTATCCGCGGCGGTTCCGGCTCGCCTTGCAGGCGGCGCGCCTTGGCAAGCCGTTTGCGCCGCTCGCCGGGGCGATCGGCCTTAAGCGCCTGGCCGCCATGCTGCGCCTGTCGCCATGGCGAGCGCCACATCGTCCCCTGGCGCCGCAAACATTCCCGGCCCTCGGTCCACGACGCGGCCGCGTCGCTCTTCTGGCCGGCTGTGTCAACGATCTGTTGTCGCCGCAGATCAATGCGGCCACGATCGGGGTGCTCACGCGCCACGGCATCGAGGTGGTGCTGCCTGAGGGCGTCGGCTGCTGCGGCTCGCTTGTTCACCACATGGGTCGGGAGCGCGAAGCGCTGCATCAGGCACGGGCCAATATCGACGCCTGGGCGGCCATCGACGGCCTCGACGCCATCGTGATCAATACCTCAGGCTGTGGAACCACGGTCAAGGATTACGGCTTCATGCTGCGGGGCGATTCGGACTATGCCGCTCGCGCCGCGCGGATAGCGGGCCTGACCAAGGATATTTCCGAGTACCTTACCGGGCTGACGCTGACGCCGACCAACGATCGCGCAACGGGGCTTGCCGTCGCCTACCATTCTGCCTGTTCACTGCAGCACGGCCAGCGCATCAACCGTCAGCCGAAGGAGCTTCTCGCCAAGCTCGGCTTCGCAGTGGAGGACGTTCCGGACGGCCATCTGTGCTGCGGCTCCGCCGGGACCTACAATATTCTGCAGCCCGACCTCGCAAGGAGGTTGCGCGAGCGTAAAGTCGGGACTATCGAAAGATTGCGACCTGATGTGATTGCAGCGGGCAATATTGGCTGCATCACACAAATCGCAGCGGGCACGACGCTTCCGATCGTCCATACGATCGAGTTGATCGATTGGGCCACCGGGGGGCCTTGTCCGCCGAAGTTGCGGGAGCACCGGCCGCCTGCGGCAGTGCACCGTCAAGACGATCGCGGACTGAGTGGGCTTGGCCGCAGCGTCTTGGATTGACGGTCTCTCCCGATTGGATTTTCGGGGGGCCGCATGGATCGAATGGCGATAGCGAGATCGGGAGGCGATCATGGCGAAGAAGGCGAAGGCGAAGAAGAAATCACCGAAAAAGAAGAAGGCCGCTCCGGCCAAGAAGAAAAAATTGCTGAAGGCAAAGGCGAAAGCCAAGAAGACCGTCAAGAAAGCAGCCAAGAAGGCGACGCCGAAGCGCAAGTCGGCGCCACGGCCAAAGCCCGTGGCGGCAGCGCCGGCGCCAGCACCGGCACCTGAACCCGCACCGGCATGGACGCCGCCCGCAGGTTCCGGCTTCGGCGGCGGCAGCAGCAGCTGATTTCGCCGGCCGGGTCAAATGGTTCGCGGCGCTCTGCGCCGCGACCGCCACGCATTGCACAGGCACTGCGGGGTCCCTAGCATTAAGGATGACCGGCAAGGACGCCGGTCCGTGGACAGCCGGGTTCGGCGAGCGCCGGCCCGGTCTTTGGACAGGTTTTGGAGATCAGGTTTTCGCCAGGCCACAAGCTGGCCGAGTTGCGATCTTTAAAGGAGGTGCGTTATGGCGAGCTACAACATTCTTCTGATGGGCGCTTCCTATGGATCGCTGCTTGCGTCGAAGCTACTTTTCGGTGGGCATTCCATTCATCTGGTTTGTCTTCCCGCCGAAGCCGATCTGATCAACGCCGAGGGCTTCAAGGTCCGCTTGCCGATCCGCGGCCGCAAGGATCCCGTCCATTTGGAGTCGCGCAAGCTGCCCGGCAAGGTCACGGCCGGTCCGGCGGCCGGGGTCGATCCGAAACAATACGACCTCATCGGTTTGTGCATGCAGGAACCGCAATATCGTTCGCCCGGCGTGCGTGAGCTGCTCGAGGCGGTCGGCAAGTCGCATGTTCCCTGCATGTCGATCATGAACATGCCGCCGCTGCCTTATATCAAACGTATCCCAGGCCTCGACTTCAAAGCGCTTGAAGCGGCCTACACCGATCCGCGCGTTTGGGATTCGGTCGATTCCAAGAAGATCACGCTGAACAGTCCGGACCCGCAGGCGATTCGTCCGCCGGATGGCAAAGCCAATGAGCTTCTGGTCACGCTGCCGACGAACTTCAAATGCGCTCGCTTCGAGGACGACAAGGACACCGCGATCATCCGCCAGCTCGAGAAGGACGTCGAAGCGGCGCGGTTCGATACGCCGGAGGGCAAGATCGAGCTGCCGGTCAAGCTCAGGGTCTACGAATCGATTTTCGTGCCGCTCGCCAAATGGGCGATGCTGTGCGCTGGCAATTATCGCTGCGTGACCAAGGACGGCATGCGCACCGCGCAAGAGGCCGTGCATAGCGACATTGAGACGTCGCGCTCCGTGTATAATTTCGTCAACGATCTCTGCGTCAAGCTCGGCGCCAAGCCGGAAGACCTGGTGCCGTTCGAGAAATACGCGGCTGCCGCCCAATCGCTGACGCGGCCGGCGTCGGCAGCCCGTGCGTTGCAAAACGGTGCACCCAATATCGAACGCGCCGACAAACTGGTGCAACTGCTCGGCAAGCAGAAGGGTGTGAGTAATCCAGTGCTCGACGCCACAGTGGCGCTGGTCGATGCACGCCTCGACGCCAATCGCAAAAAGCAGGCGGCTTAAAGTCATAACCCGACGCTCCCGCCCTCGGATTTGATTCGAGGGCGGAACGTCTTCTTCCCGAAATGGGGCCGTCCTTGGGGGGACGGAGCTTTCAGGTCACTTTCACGTCCTGCCAAAAGCCGAATCGGCCGCCGACGGCCGTCATCTCCGGCCGTGGCGCCTCATAGCACCACGCGGCACGCGCGTGCCGAACGCCGGCGACCACGACATCGTAGAACTGCACGCCATGCGGACAGGCTAAGTCGTCCGCGGTTTTGCCCGTCTTCTCAAGCCATTCCAGGCGCACCGCCCACGGCGGAAAGTATTGATATCCCTTGCATTCCACGATCTCATCGCTTTCAGCGACGGTTTTGCCATCGACTACCGCTTTCATGGGTCACGCTCCGTGGGGTCCGTAGAGTCCAGTATATGGGTTCGGCCGCTCCAGGCTTCGAGCGCAAAGTCCCGCACGAAGACGTAAAAGCCGGGGGAAAGTGTATCTTGCGTGCCACACTTTCGAAGAAACGGTGAAGTTATCCCGCAAACGCATAAAAAGTCAGCATTTGCCGACGTTTTAATCTTGGCTCCGGAACAACAAAATTGAAGAATTCGTGAAGGTTAACGCTGCGCATTTGAAGTTTGGCGCTTGCAGGAAATTGGCTCGGTTATCGGATGTCGACGGGGGACGTCGCACGGTTTCGGAGTTGGGACAAAAGAAGGGGCTCAGTTATGAAGAAAGTGGCTTTATCGTTGGTTTTGGCGGCGTTTGCGACGACCTCCGCGATGGCGGCGGACATGGCAACCAAAGCCCCTCCGGCACCGCCCGCACCGCCGCCCTCGCCATGGGATGTCGCGATCAGCGCCGCGTTGATGACGGATTATAACTTCCGCGGCATCACGCAGTCGGATCACAAG
>DATAWA010000114.1:0-5293 GCA_036267435.1 Xanthobacteraceae bacterium
AGCCGCTATATTCGCCTCATCCGTCATGGATACCTCATAACGGTCGGTTGATCCGAGCGGTTTTGAGAGTGGGTTCCCCCGGGACCCGCTCTTTTTTATTACCCGAGGCCAGACGGTGTTGCAGTCCAACTCTTGTTTTGCCGTCCAAGTCTCTTGTTTTGCAATCCAAGTCTATGGAATCGAGTGGCCAAGCAGCATGGACGACAGGCCGGCGAGTGTTACGACCTTTAGCGATGAACCGCGGCTTATCACCGAGCCGGGGCGCGCAGCGCGCGTCGCCGCTGCGGCTGAGCCGGTGCTGGCTTCGCTCGGTTACCGGCTGGTGCGCGTACGCGTGTCGGCCTTTGCCGGCTGCACTGTCCAGATCATGGCCGAACGCCCGGACGGCACCATGACGATCGAGGATTGCGAGGCGGCGTCGCGGGCACTGTCGCCCGTCTTCGACGTCGCCGATCTGATCGACAGCGCGTATCGGCTGGAAGTTTCTTCGCCGGGCATCGACCGGCCGCTGGTCCGGCATTCGGATTTCGACCGCTATGCCGGCCATGTCGCGCAAGTGGAAATGCAAACGCCGATCGACGGCCGCAAGCGTTTCCGCGGCGAGCTCGTTGGGACGCAGGGCGAATGCGCGCGCATTCGCGGCCCGGCAAACGGGGATGCCGAAGCGTTGCTGCCGATTGACGACATGATCGAAGCCAAGCTGGTACTCACCGACGCGCTCGTTGCCGAATCGCTGCGCAAGAGCAAGCAGAATCACCGCAAGGGAGACTGACCGATGGCGACCGTAAGCGCCAACAGACTTGAACTGTTACAGATCGCCGACGCGGTCGCCCGTGAAAAGGCGATCGACCGCAAGATCGTGCTCGGCGCCATGGAAGACGCCATCGCCAAGGCCGCCCGCTCCCGCTACGGCAGCGAGACCGAGGTCCGCGCCGAGATCGATCCGAAGAGCGGCGAGCTGCACCTCTCGCGCCATATGCTGGTGGTCGATGTCGTCGAAAATCCGGCGACCCAGATCAGCCTCGAGGAGGCCCGCCGCCGCCATCCCGCCGCGCAGGTCGGCGACACCATCGCCGATCCGTTGCCGCCGCTCGAATATGGCCGCATCGCCGCGCAGTCGGCCAAGCAGGTGATCGTGCAGAAGGTGCGCGAGGCCGAACGCGACCGGCAATACGACGAATACAAGGACCGCATCGGCGACATCGTCAACGGCATCGTCAAGCGCGTCGAATACGGCAACGTGGTCGTCGATCTCGGCCGCGGCGAAGCCATCGTCCGCCGCGACGAAATGCTGCCGCGCGAAGTGTTTCGCAACGGCGACCGCATCCGCGCCTATATCTATGACGTGCGGCGCGAGCAGCGCGGACCGCAGATTTTCCTGTCCCGCACCCACCCGCAATTCATGTCGAAGCTGTTCGCCCAGGAAGTGCCGGAAATTTATGACGGCATCGTCGAGGTCAAGGCGGTGGCACGCGATCCCGGCTCACGCGCCAAGATCGCGGTGGTATCGCGCGATTCGTCGGTCGATCCGGTCGGCGCCTGCGTCGGCATGCGCGGCTCGCGCGTGCAGGCGGTGGTCAACGAGCTGCAGGGCGAGAAGATCGACATCATTCCGTGGTCGCACGACATCGCCACTTTCGTCGTCAACGCGCTGGCTCCGGCCGAAGTCGCCAAGGTGGTGCTCGACGAGGAGCGCGAACGCATCGAAGTCGTGGTTCCGGACCAGCAGCTTTCGCTCGCGATCGGCCGGCGCGGCCAGAACGTCCGGCTGGCTTCGCAGCTGACCGGCTGGGATATCGACATTCTCACCGAGCAGGAGGAATCCGAGCGCCGCCAGGCGGAATTCGAAAACCGCACCCGGATGTTCATCGACATGCTGAATGTCGACGAGGTGATCGGACAGCTGTTGGCGTCGGAAGGCTTCAATTCGGTCGAAGAGCTGGCGATGGTCGACACCAAGGAAATCGCCAATATCGAAGGCTTCGACGAAGATACGGCCGGCGAACTGCAGACCCGCGCCCGCGATTATCTGGACAAGGTCGAGGCCGAACTCGATGCCAAGCGCACGGAGCTCGGCGTCGAGGATGCGCTCCGGGAGGTGGAGGGTGTCACCACGGCGATGCTGGTGCGGTTCGGCGAGAACGGGATCAAGACGGTCGAAGATCTTGCCGGCTGTGCCACCGACGACCTGGTCGGCTGGACCGAACGCAAAGACGGCGAGGCGGTGCGCCAAGCCGGCATTCTCGATGGCTTCGAGTTCTCGCGCGAAGAGGCGGAAGCCATCATCATGAATGCGCGCATCAAGGCCGGCTGGGTCACCGAGGCCGATCTGGCGCCGCCGCCCCCGGCCGCCGATGAGACGGCGGTCGCCGCCGCGCAACCGTGACCGGAGCGCCCCATCGATATGACCGCTGCACCGACTGCGATCGAACTCGACAACGGACCCGGAGCGCGTAGCCCCGAGCGGTTGTGCGTGGTGACGCGCACGGTGCGGCCGGTTGCGGATTTGATCCGCTTCGTCGTCGGGCCCGACGGCGAAGCCGTGCCGGATCTGAAAAGCAGGCTGCCGGGACGCGGGGTGTGGGTGACCGGGACCCAGGACGCACTCGCCGAGGCGATCAAGGGCAAAGCTTTCCCGCGGGGGTTCAAGCGGGATGTCCGGGTCCCGCTCGATCTGGTCGGCCGCACCGACCGCCTGCTCGAGCGTTCGGCGCTCGACGCCCTGGCAATTGCCGGCAAAGCCGGGCTGGTAGCCACCGGATTTACCAAGGTGGAAAATGCCTTGGCGCAGGATGACGTCGTCGGTGTTCTGCATGCGGCCGAGGCGGCGCCCGACGGGGTGCGAAAGCTCGAGGCCGCGATGCGCCGGGCCGGGGAGGCCCAATCGGCGGCCGTAATCCGCTGTCTGACCCTGGCGCAATTGGATTTGGCATTGGGACGCCCAAATGTGGTACATGCAGCCCTGCTTGCCGGGCCCGCAAGCGACACGTTTTTGGCGCGTTTGGGGCGCTTGGAGCGCTTTCGAAACGGTCATGGCGACCCGAAGCCGGGCGGCGGCCTTGCGAATTAAGTGAAGCCGAATACGAAATAACGGCGTGTATGGAACTGGATACGAATGACTGAGACGACCAAAACGAGCGGTGAAAAGCTGAGCGTAACCCCAAGCAAGACGCTGACGCTCAAGCGCGGCGGCGTTGAGCAGGGCGTCGTGCGCCAAAGCTTCAGCCACGGACGCAGCAAGGCGGTCGTCGTCGAGAAGGTCAAGCGCCGTGTCGCCGGACCGGGCGAAGCCAGAATAGAGCCCGCCGCTCCGGCGGAGCGCGCGCCCCCGCGCGCGCCGGTAAAGGCGCCGGCCGCCGCCGCGGCGGCCCCTGCGGCGGCCGCACCGGCCGCGTCGCCGAAAGCTTCCGGCGTCGTTTTACGCACCCTCACCGATGATGAACGCAACGCCCGCGCCCACGCGCTGGCCGATGCGCGGCTGCGTGAAACCGAAGAGCGCTCGCGCGCCGAGGAAGAAGCTCGCGCTCGTATGTCGCGCGAGGAATCCGAGCGCACCGAGCGCGCCGCTGCGGAAGCGCGCAAGCGCGACGAGGAAGAACGCCGCAAGCACGACGAAGAAACCCGGCGCAAAGCCGACGAGGTCGCCAAAAAACGCTTCGGCGCGGAAACGACAACGGCACCCAAGACCGGCGCGCAGCGTTTGACGCTCGAAGTCGAAGAAGAGGAAGCCCCTCGCACCACCCGCCGCGGCGCGATCGTCCGGCCGGCCCCGGCACCAAAGCCGACGCGCACCGTCGGCGGCGAAAAGCGCCGCGGCCGCTTGACCGTCGTCACCGCACTGTCCGCCGATGAAGTGCGCGAACGTTCGGTGGCCTCGTTCCGGCGGCGTGTGCAGCGCATGACCGGCCACCGCGACGAGCCCAAGGAAAAAATCGCCCGCGAAGTGACCGTCCCCGAGACCATCACGATTCAGGAACTGGCCAATCGCATGGCCGAGCGGGCGGTCGACGTCATCCGCATTCTCATGCAACAGGGCCATATGGCGAAGATCACCGATACGATCGACGCCGATACCGCCCAACTGATCGCCGAAGAGCTCGGCCACACCGTGCGGCGCGTCGCCGAGTCCGACGTCGAAGAGGGAATGTTCGACGTCGCCGATGCTCCGGAAAGCCTGCAGTCGCGCGCGCCGGTGGTCACCATCATGGGCCACGTCGACCACGGCAAGACGTCGCTGCTCGACGCCATTCGCTCGACCGAAGTCGCGGCAGGCGAGGCCGGCGGCATCACCCAGCACATCGGCGCCTATCAGGTCACCGCGCCGTCGGGCGGCCGCATTACCTTTATCGATACTCCCGGCCATGCCGCGTTCACCGCCATGCGCGCCCGCGGCGCCAAGATCACCGATATCGTGATCCTGGTGGTTGCCGCCGACGATGGCGTCATGCCGCAGACGGTCGAGGCGATTCAACACGCCAAGGCGGCGAAGGTGCCGATCATCGTCGCCATCAACAAGATCGACAAGCCCGACGCCCGGCCCGAGCGCGTGCGCACCGAATTGCTGCAGCATGAAATCCAGGTGGAATCGCTTGGCGGCGACGTCCTCGAACTCGAAGTATCGGCCAAAGAGCGGACCAATCTCAACAAGCTGCTCGATATGATCGCGCTGCAGTCCGAAATCCTCGAATTGAAGGCCAATCCGAACCGCCCGGCCGAAGGCACCGTGATCGAAGCGCGGCTTGATCGCGGGCGCGGGCCGGTTGCCACCGTGCTGGTGCAGCGCGGCACGCTGAAGCCCGGCGATATCGTGGTCGCCGGCAGCGAATGGGGCCGGGTACGGGCGCTGATGTCGGACACCGGCCATTCCGTCGTGGCGGCAGGACCCTCGATGCCGGTTGAAGTTTTGGGCTTCAACGGCACGCCCGAGGCCAGCGACCGGCTTGCCGTCGTCGACACCGAAGCACGCGCGAGAGAGATCGCCGATTACCGCTCCCGCCAGAAACGCGACAAGATGGCGGCGCGGCAGACCGGCCTGCGCGGCTCGCTCGAGCAGATGATGAATCAGCTCAAGACCACCGGCCGCAAGGAATTTCCGCTGCTGATCAAAGCCGACGTGCAAGGCTCGATTGAAGCGATTGTCGGCGCATTGGAGAAAATGGGCACCGACGAAGTCGCGGCGCGGATCATCTTCGCCGGCGCCGGCGGCATCACTGAGTCGGACGTGACGCTGGCGGAAGCCTCCGGCGCGGCGGTGATCGGCTTCAACGTTCGTGCCCATAAGGAAGCGCGCGAG
>DATAWA010000115.1:0-3001 GCA_036267435.1 Xanthobacteraceae bacterium
AGGCGGACAAATCACGAACTTATGCTGCAAGGAGTAAGGGATCCGGAGCGGGCCGGAGGGGCCGGAATCCGTCATGGTTTTCCGTAGCCTCGTCGGCGGGCGACCAGACGTAGTCGCCGGTGAGATTGATGTGCTCCCAGCCGAGCGGCGACAAGTGGGCGAGGAGGCGATCGGGAACGTCCTCGGTCTGGCGCAGGGCAGCGACCGCGCGGTTCAGATAGCGGGTGTTCCACAGGGTGATGGCCGAGACGAGGAGGTTGAGGCCGGACGCGCGGTGCTGCTGGTTCTCGTAAGTGCGGTCGCGGATTTCACCGAGTCGATGAATGAAGACGGCGCGCGCCAAGCTGTTGCGCGACTCGCCCTTGTTCAGCTCGCGGCCCGTGTCGCGGCGCAGCTCTGGGTCCTCAATCCAATCGAGCGTGAACAGGGTACGCTCCAGCCGGCCCAATTCGCGCAGCGCCGCGGCGACGCCGTTCTGCCGGGGGTAGGCGGCCAGCTGACGCATGATCAGCGATGCTGTCACCGTCCCGGTCCGGATCGAGGCGGCGACCCGCAAGATTTCCGGCCAATGGGCGCGGATCAGCGAGACGTTGATGCGGCCGGCGATCAGCGGTTCGAGCGTGGGATAGTCTGATGGCTTGGCAAAGCTATAGAGCCGGCGGTGCTTCAAATCCGGGATGCGCGGCGCGAACTGAAGGCCGAGCAGGGCAAGGAGCGCGAAGACGTGTTCCGAATCGCCGCCGCCGTCGGTGTGGTGGCGGCGAACCGTGACCTCGCTCTGGTGATACAGGAGGCCGTCTAGGATATGCAGGGCCTCGCTCACCGTCGCCGCGATCACCTTGGTGTAGAACGGCGCAAAACGGTCGGAGACGTGCGTGTAGAATTTGCTTCCCGGGTCGTCGCCGTAATGGGCATTGATGCGGCCGGCGTCGTGGCCGAAGCCGCCGGCCCGGAAGAATTGTCCGTCCGAGGAGGAAGCAAAGCCGCCGCCGAATATGGCCGCCAGCGGCTCGCGCTGCTGATGATCGACGAGATGCCGCAGGGCGAGGGCGTAGGTTTCGTCGCGAATATGCCAATCGGCAACCCAGGCGAGCTGGCCGAGACTGGCGATAGTGCAGGCTTCGGCCATGCGCGTAAGGCCGAGATTGAGGCCGTCGGCCAGCAGGCCGGCCATCAGGATTCGCCGGTCGGCGACCGTTTCGCCGCTGCGCAAATGAGTGAAGCAGTCGGTGAAAAGCGTCCAGTGCGCCACCTCCGACAGGAGGTCGGTGATGCGAATGCGCGGCAGCATCGCGTAGAGGCGGGCGGCGAGCATCGTGGCGTCCGGCGGCGTCGATTTTTCGAGCGGCGTGATCTTCAGCACGCCCCTCTCAAGCGAAACATCGGCCAGCAAGCCGCCCTTTGCCTTGACGTCGACCGCCCCCAGACGCACGTCGAGAAGGGCGCGGCGGCCAGCGATGAAACGCTCGAAATCGGGATCGACCGCGACCGGCAGGGTACCGCTTTGCAGCAGCTCCTGCAGAACCTCGCGCGAGATCAGGCGCTCTTCGAAGGAGCGATAGCGGCGGCTGCCGACGACCCAGACGTCGCCGGCGCGCAACCGGCCGCACAGCTCCGCCAACACGCAGAGCTCGTAATAGCGCCGGTCGAGCGCGCCGCCGGGCATCACATACCGGGCCCACCGCTCGCGGACGAACCCGGTCGGCGCGGCTTTCGGCAGCTTGGGAGACGCAGCCTCGTTCATTTTGCGCAGCATCTCGACGGCACCCAACAGCGAGGCGGCGGCAGGGACGCCCTGAAAGGAGAAGGTGGCGAGGAAGGCCGGTGCCCAGCGCCGCACCGCGGCGTAATGCTCGCCCAGAACCTCGTAGGAATCGAAGTTCTCCGGGCGCGCGAGCGCTTCCGCTTCACCGACGCTGGCGCGAAAGCGCTCCCAAGGGATGACCGCGGTGATCGCGTCGAACGGGTCCCGTCCAACCTCGCGCGCCGCAATCAGGGCGGCGCCGACGCGGGCATAGAGACGGACCTTCTCGTTGATGGCGCGTCCGTCGGCCTGAAAGGCGCGGGCATGCCGCGTCTCGGCCTTGGAGAACATCGTTCCGACGAGCCGCTCGAACAGATCGATGGCCTGGTCGGTCAACGTGGCGCCGAGCTCGAGGGTGATCGCGACCAGGGCAGCATGGCGGCGCTGCCGCTCATAGCCTGCGATATGCTGGGCTGTCGTCCGTCCAGCCTCACGGGCAAGCTGCGCGAGGCGGGTCTGATGCACGCGATGGCCGCGTCCGATATCGATGCCGATTGCCCGGACATGGTTCAGGCGCTCGATCAGGCCGAGCATCGCGGCGGGTTTCGTCGCTTGCGGCATCTGGCGAAGCCAAACGAGCCAGCTCTGCCCGCTTTCCGCCCGGCGCTGCGTCAATGCGTCCAGCCGCCGCCGTTGCTCGGGGGACAGGCCGTCGGTCAGCCGTCGCTCGATCTCCCGCCGCGCCCGAAAGCGGAGATCACCACAGAGGCGTTCGAGGCGCCGCGGCGCCGGAACGACGATCCGCCGCCGGCGGCACTCCTCCATAGCCAGCTCGGTCAGATGGAAGAGGCGATCGTTCTCGAGTGCTTGCGGATGAAGGGCATCGGCGAGTTCGGCCGCGGCGTGTTTTCCGAAGGGGCGAAGGCGGAACCGGTCCTGCAATTCGGCGGCATGCCGGCGGCGATTCTGCTCGGAGGCGAGATAGTGATCGATGGCCTCCGGATGCACATCGACCTGTTCGGCGACGAATGAGACCAGCGCCGCCGGCGGCCGCTCATCGGACCGCAGCGACCGCCCGGGATAACCCAGATAGCACAGCATCAGCGCATAGCCGAGCCGGCTGTGATCGCCGCGGCAGCGCCGGATCATCGCGAGATCCGTCTCCGTCAGCGTGTAATGGCGAACCAGTTCACGCGGCTCTGTGGGCGGATCGAACAGCGCGGCGATTTGGGTCTGGGTCAATTGCTGTCGGCGCAT
>DATAWA010000116.1:0-8546 GCA_036267435.1 Xanthobacteraceae bacterium
ATGCAGGAGCGGTCGCGGCTCGTCGCCGCCATGGATGCGCGGCTTTCGACGCTCGATGCGCTGGTCATGCCGACGACCGCGATCGTGGCGCCGACCATCGCCGAAGTCGCCGACGAAAAAGTCTTCGCGGCGCGCAACGCGGCATTGTTGCGCAATACCTCGATCGTCAATTTCTTCGATCTTTGCGCCATTTCGCTGCCCTTGCCGGTTGAGGTCGGGACCATGCCGGCGGGTTTGATGCTGATCGCGCGGAACGGGCAGGACCGCAAGTTACTGCGCGCCGCTGCGGCAACAATGGCCCTCTTTAGACCATAAGTCGGCTTGCGGTCGCGGCAGACCTTTCCTAGCATCGGCAGAAATCTGGGAGGGAAGCGATGTCATCCGATCGTATAGGACTCAATCGTCGTCATGTCGTTGCCGGCGCTGCCGCCGCGGCAGCCAGTCTGGCGGCCCCGTCGGTTGGCCGCGCCCAAGGCGGGCCGCTCAAGGTCGGTGTGCTTTTGCCGCGCTCGGGCTTCGAGGCCGGCATCGGCCAGGACTGCCAGCGCGGCGTCGCCATCGCCGGGCCGATCCTCAAGTCGCTCGGCCTGCCCGAGCTTTCGATCATGGACGGCGACACCGAATCCAGCGTCGAAACCGCGCGCGCCCGTGCCGCCAAAATGATCAGCGACGGCGCTCAGTGCCTGGTCGGCGCTTTCGATTCCGGCCAGACGCTGGCGATCGCCCAAGTCGCCGAGCAGAACGGCGTGCCGCTGATCGTCAACATCGCCGCCGCACCGCAGCTCACCGAGCAGGGCTACAAATTCGTGTTCCGCAACTTCCCGACCGCGGCAATGATTCTGAGCGACGCCTTCACCGATCAGAAGGAAGTGTTCGCCTCGGTCGGCCAATCGCCGAAGACGGTCGTGTTCATGCACGTCAACGATACCTTCGGCACGGCAATGTCGAAAGGCATCAACTTCCTGATGCCGAAGTTCGACATGCCCTATAAGATTCTCGACGAAATTTCCTACGATCCCGCGGCGCGGGATCTCTCCGTCGAGGTGACCAAGGCCAAGGCCAGCAATCCCGACGCACTGCTGGTCGTCAGCCGGCTCAACGACGCCATGCTGATCACGCGCGAGCTCGTTAAGCAGCGCTGGACTCCGCAGGCGATCATGAGCATGGGACCCGGCTGGTACGAGGACGAATATTTCAAGACGCTGGGCAAGCTGGCCGACGGCCCGTTGAGCTTCGCGCCATGGTTCGATCCGAACAAGAAGCTCGCCCAGCAGCTCGAAGCCGCGCTCGGTAAGGCCTATCCGGGCGTCAATCTGAACACCAATCATGTCTATACGTTCGAAGCCCTGTTGGTCGCCGCCGACGCCTACAAGCGCGCTGGCTCGACCGATCCGAAGCAATTGGCCGACGCCATCCGCGCCACCAACATCACCGACAACGCCAGCATCGGCGGCGGTATCGCGTTCGACGCCAAGGGCCAGAATATGAAAGTGAAAGATGGCGGGATGCAAAACCGCACCGGCAAGCCGGTGGTGGTGGCGCCAAAAGAGGCCGCCAACGCCAAGCCGGAATGGCCGTTGAAGCCGTATCAGAGCCGCGCTTGAGCCCCTCCGGTGCCGTTTGACGTTTATCTGAACGTCGCCGTCAGCGGCATTCTAACCGGGCTGGTCTACGGCCTGATGGCGCTCGGTCTCTCCGTGATCTTCGGCGTGATCCGGGTCGTCAATTTCGCGCATGGCGAGATGATGTCGATCGCGATGTTTCTCGCGGTCGTGCTGTTTTCGGTCTTCCATCTCGATCCGCTGATCATGATGGTGCCGATCGCGGCGGTGCTGTTTGTGTTCGGCTATGCGTTGCAATCCGGGCTGATCAACCCATTCATCACCCGGCCGGAACACAGCCAGTTCCTGCTCCTGGTGGCGGTGGCGCTCATCATCGTCAACGTGCTGCTGATCGTTTTCGGTCCGGACGCCCGCACGGTGCAGACGTCTTATGCCTTCGACAGCTTTCAATTCGGGCCGCTGATCGTCGATGCGTCGAAAGTCTACGCCGGCGCCGCCGCGATTTCGGTGGCAATCTTGCTGTTCGTGTTCTTCCGCTACACGCGCATCGGCATCGCGATCCGCGCCTGCGCCGACAATTATACCGGTGCGCTGGTTGTCGGGCTCAACGTCAAGCATCTCTACGCGCTGACGTTCGGCATCGGCGCGGCATGCGTCGGCGCCGCCGGCGTCATGATGACGCTGATCGTCGATGTCACCCCGATGATCGGCCCGACCTACACGCTGTTGGCCTTCGTCATCGTCATTACCGGCGGGCTCGGCTCGATGGCGGGCGCGCTGTTGGGCGGCATTCTGATCGGGCTGACCGAGGCGCTCGCCGGCTTGCTGTTCACGCCGTCGGCCAAGAGCATGTTTGCGTTCGGCATCCTGGTGCTGGTGCTGCTGTTCCGGCCGCAGGGTCTGCTCGGCAAGAGGGCGGCGTAATGGCCGCCATCGCCGCGCGCCTGACCGACGGTCTGCCGCGCCAGACCGTGGTCGCGCTTGTTGTGCTGCTCGCGGCGCTCCTCATCGCGCCCTGGATCGTCAATGATTATCTCATCACCGTTCTCATTCTCATTCTCTATCTGGCCTTCACCGGCCAAGCCTGGAACATCATGATGGGCTTTGCCGGCCAACTCTCGCTTGGCCACGCCCTTTATGCCGGGCTCGGCGCCTATATCTCGGCCTTCCTCTTCACCAGCTACGGCATCGGTCCATGGCTCGGTTTTCTCGCCGCCGCGCCGGTTGCCGCGGCCTGCGGCGCGGCCATCGGCTTTCTCGCCTTCCGCTTCGGCGTGACTGGCGTCTATTTCGCCATCCTCACCATTGCCTTTGCCGAGTTCGCGCGCATCGGCTTCGATCACCTCACCATCGTCAATGCCTCCGCGGGACTGTTTCTGCCGGTCGCGCAATTTTCTCATAACGACCTGTGGCGGCTGCGCGGCGATCCGACGATGTTCTATTACGTGATCCTGGCGGCGACGCTGGCCGCTCTGGTGCTG
Source organism: Xanthobacteraceae bacterium (assembly GCA_036267435.1). Lineage (GTDB taxonomy): Bacteria > Pseudomonadota > Alphaproteobacteria > Rhizobiales > Xanthobacteraceae > BOG-931. Next base: position 3,044 of record DATAWA010000116.1, read on the forward strand.
TGCCGCCTGTTGCTGACAAGCCGGATGGGCTATTTCTGGCTCGCCATTCGCGAGGACGAGGAGGCCGCCCGCGCCGCCGGGATCGCGACGTTCCGCTACAAGATGTTCGCGGTGATGATCTCCGCCGTCGTCACGTCGTTTGCCGGCGTGTTCTATGCGTTTTTTTACAACAACCTGTTTCCGGAGCAGGTCTTCAACATTTCCCAGTCGATCCAGATGATCCTGGGGCCGATCATCGGCGGGGTCGGCACGCTGTTCGGACCGATCCTGGGCGCCTTTGTTCTCACCGGTCTTGCCGAGTCGCTCAACGATGGGCTCACCGCGTTCGGCATCGACATGCCCGGCGCCGAGCAGGTGTTTTACGGCGTCTGTCTGTTGCTGGTCGTCGCTGCGCTGCCGGAAGGCATTTGGCCGTGGCTGGCGCGGCGCTGTGGCATTGCGGGTGAAACGACATGACCGCGCTGCTCTCGCTTTCCGCTGTCAGCAAGCGTTTTCGCGGTCTCCTCGCCGTCGACGGCGTCAGCTTCGAGGTGACGGAGGGGACGCTGTTCGCGGTGATCGGCGCAAACGGCGCCGGCAAGACGACGGTGTTCAACATGATCGCCGGCGCGCTGCGGCCCGACGACGGCAGCATCGTGTTCGCCGGCGAGCCGATCGGCGGCCTGCCGGCCGATGCGATCTGCCGGCGCGGCATTGCCCGCACCTTTCAGCTGGTGCGGCCGTTCCCGGGCTTGAGCGTCGAGGACAATGTCATCGTCGGGGCGCTCTTGCATCGTCATGACGTCGGCGCCGCACGCGAGCACGCGCACGCGGTGCTGCGGCGGCTCGATCTGTTCGACAAGCGGCGCCAGCGTGCCGCGACGCTGACGCTGCCGGACCGCAAGCGTCTCGAAGTCGCGCGCGCATTGGCCACCGGCCCGCGCTTGCTGCTGCTCGACGAGGTGATGGCAGGCCTGCGGCCGACCGAGACGGACCGCATGGTCGCGACCTTGCGCGACATCAACCGGCAGACCGGCATCACCATACTTCTGATCGAGCACGTCATGCGCGCGGTGATGGCGCTGGCTTCGCGCGTCCTCGTGCTCGACCACGGCACGGTCATTGCCGAGGGCGCGCCGGAGGCGGTGGTGCGCGACCCGGCGGTGGTGCAATCCTATCTCGGCCAGTCGCATCACGAGCTGGGGGCGGGTTGATGCTGACGGTCGAAAACCTCGATGTGTTCTATGGCGACGCGCAGGCGCTCGATGGCGTCTCGATCGAGGTCGAGGACGGCGCGCTGGTCGCGATCGTCGGCGCCAACGGCGCGGGCAAAACCACGCTCATTCGCGCGCTCGCCGGCATGCAGCGCCAGATGCGCGGCCGCATATCCTATCGCGGCGTCGACATTTCCGGCTGGCCGAGTTACCGCGTCTGCGATCTCGGCATTGGCCAGGTGGCGGAGGGCCGCCAGGTGTTCCCGACATTGTCGGTCGAGGAGAATCTTGAAGTCGGCGCCATGCTGCCGCGCGCCCGCGCCACGCGGGCCAAAAATCGGGATCGTGTTTTGGCGATGTTTCCGGTGCTGGCCGAACGTGCCCGTCAACCGGCCGGCACGCTATCGGGCGGCGAGCAGCAGATGCTCGCCATTGCGCGCTGTCTGATGGGTGCGCCGGAAATGATCATGTTCGATGAGCCCTCGCTCGGCTTGGCGCCGGCCATCGCGCGTAACGTGCTCGACATCGTCCGCGACCTCAATCGCGACGGCGTCACTTGCGTTGTCGTAGAGCAGAATGTGGCGCTGTCGCTCAAGCTCGCGAGCCGCGCCTATGTGCTGGAAAACGGCAGGATCACTTTGAACGGCACCGGCGCCGAGCTTTTGGCCGATGACCGGGTGAGGAGCGCTTATCTCGGCCTGTGAGACGCGTTTGGCTAATGGGCCGGCCGCCGAATGCGCTCCATCAGCGTCGACAGCGCCGCGACCCGCGCGCTCAACGGCGCCATCGGAAAGGCTTGGCGCAGCCGGTTGTAGACATCGGCAGCGGTCGGCGCCTCGATATCGGCCAGCGCCGCGGCCATGGCGCGGGCCATGTCGGCTTCCGGCCGCCCGCTCAAAGGTGCTGGCACCAAAGCGACGTCTCCGTAGGGGACCGGGGGTAGAACGCGCAACGTGATACGGCGGGCGCCCATGGCGAGCTCCTATCGGACTATGGTTCCGTCCTAACGCGCCGATTTGACGAAAAGTTCCACGAATCGCGGCGCAGCCGCGCCCTTATGGACAGCCGCGTGTACGGCGCTTTGACTTGAGCGCAACAAGCAAGAATCGAATGGCAAAAGACGGACGACTTTCCGCAATCGTCCGATTACAGCGGCGGCCCGATGGTCACGCTGAGCTTGCCGACGCCGTCGATCTCGCACGCGATTTTGTCGCCGGCGACGGTGGCGGCGACGCCCGACGGCGTGCCGGTCATGATAATGTCACCCGGCGCCAGCTCGACCATTTCCGACAGCTTGGAAATGATCTCCGGCACGTTCCAGATCATCTGATTGAGATCGCCGTCCTGGCGCAGCTTGCCGTTGACCGAAAGCGTGATGCGACCCTTCGACGGATGGCCGATCTCACTCGCCGGCTTCAAAGGACCGCACGGCGCCGAGTGATCGAACGCCTTGCCGACCTCCCACGGCCGCTTGATGTCGCGTGACGCAATCTGCAGGTCGCGGCGCGTCAAGTCGATACCCACGCCATAGCCATAGATGCAGTCGAGCGCGCGCTCAGTCTTGATATTGCGGCCGCCGCTTTTGAGCGCGACGACGAGCTCCACCTCGTGGTGCATATCCTTGGTCAAGGACGGGTAGGGCACGGTGCCGCCGTCCGGCACGATGGCGTCGGCGGGCTTGGCAAAGAAAAACGGCGGCTCGCGCACGTCGTTGCCCATCTCCTTGATGTGCTCGACATAATTGCGGCCGACGCACCACAGCCGGCGCACCGGAAAAGCTTTGTCGCCGCCGGCAACCGGGATGGCGGCCTGCGGCGGTTGCGGGATGACATAGTTCTTGGTGTCGGTGCTCATCGGCGTTTCCGTGATGAGAGAAGGCGGGAATGCGTGGCGCTTATAGCGAATGCGCCGTCTCGGTCAATCCGCGGCGTTACTGACCGCTTAGCCGGACGCCGCCACCGGCTCAAGTAGCGGCGGCGGTTGTTCGCGCAGTTGCAGCCGGTAGAACACGGCATAGCGGCCGCCCTTGCGCAGCAATTCGTCGTGCCGGCCGGACTCCACGACACCGCCGTTCTCGACGACGAGGATGCAGTCGGCGTGGGCGATGGTGGACAGGCGGTGTGCGATGACCAGCGTGGTTCGCCCCTTGCACAACTCCGCCAGCGCTTCCTGGACGTGACGCTCGGATTCCGAATCGAGCGAGGCGGTCGCTTCGTCGAGCAGAATGATCGGCGCGTTTTTGATCAGCGCGCGCGCGATGGCGATGCGCTGGCGCTGGCCGCCGGACAGCTGGAGGCCATGCTCGCCGACCTGCGTCTCGTAGCCGGCCGGGAAGTTCATGATGAAATCATGCGCATGGGCGGCTTTGGCGGCGGCGACGATCTGCGCTTCGGTGGCGTCGAGCCGTCCGAGCGCGATGTTCTCGCGAATCGTGCCACGGAACAAATGCACGATCTGTCCGACATAACCGATCGCGTGGCGCAGCGAACGGCGCGATACGGCGGATACGTTCTGGCCGTCGATCAGCACGCGGCCGGAATTGACCTCGTAGAAGCGCAACAGAAGATTGAGCACCGTCGACTTGCCGCCGCCCGACGGGCCGACCAGCGCGGTCACCTTGCCCGGCTGGGCGACAAAGCTCATGCCGGGCAGCACCGGGGTATCGGCACGATAGGCAAAATGCACGTCGTCGAATTCAATGCGCGCGTTGCTCAAGTGCAGCGGCGGGAGGTCGTCGTCGTCCGGTTCGCCCGCGGGACTGTCGATCACCTCGTACAGCACGCGCACCCCGACCAGGCTGTTATTGAGGTCGATGTTGAGCCGCGCCAGCCGCTTGGCCGGCTCGTAGGCGAGCAAAAACGCCGCCATGAAGGACACGAACTCGCCCGGGGTCGCCCCGGTCTCGATCACGCGGTAGCCGCCATAGATCGTGGCCAGCGCGACCGTGAAGCCGCCGAGCATTTCCATCAGCGGGCTGGCGCGGTTGGCCACCCGCGCCATTTTGTTGGATTCGTGCTGGACATCGGCGACGCTCTTGTCCAGCCGCCGCTGCATCTCGTCTTCCAGCGCGAAGGCTTTCACCATGCGCATGCCTTGCAGGGCTTCCTGCATGGTCTCGATGATGCGCGTGCCGCCGTTGAACTGCATGCGGGCAATATTGCGCACCCGGCGAATGAGCTTGCGCAGCACGTAGAACGCCGGCGGCGCCATGATGAAGCCGGCGAGCGACATCACCGGGTCCTGGATCAGCATGACGACGGAAAGGCCGATCAGCGACAACAAATCGCGGCCGATCGCGGTGATGAGCAGATTGATCACCTGGCTGACGGCGGCGGCGCCGGTGGTGAGGCGGGCGATGAATTCGCTCGAATGCCGGTCAGCGAAGAAGCCGATATTCTCCCGCAACAGCTTGTGGAACAGGCGGCGCTGGTTGTCGGCAATGATGCTGTTGCCGATCGATGACAGCATGACTGACGCGCCGTAGGTGGTGAACCCCTTGGTGGTGAAGATCACCATGGCGATCAGGCCGATGACGACGATGCCGTGGAAGTTGTGGTTGACGTACGCCTCGTTCGTCATGGTGCCAAGCAGATAGGCCGTCAACGCCGTGGCGGCGGCGGCAATCGACATCAGCCCGAAGGCAATTGCGTAGCGCGGCCAGTGCCCGAGCGCCTCGTCGAACAAGAGGCGGCGGACCAGCGTGACGGTCGAGTATTCGTCCAGGGAACCGGCCGTGTCGGCTTTCATGCTGCTCCGTTGTGCCCGCACCCGCGCTGCACTGCAATAGCAATGGTCGCGCGTTCATGCCCGCGGCGTCACCGGTTTTCAAGTGAATTCGCCGGTTGCTCTTGATCGGACGGAAGATTTCCGCCCGCGCCGGCGGTTCAGGCGGGCCGTTTCGCCGCGCTGGCCGGCGCCGCAATTTGGGCCGGCGCGGTCACGCTCTGCAATTGTGCGATCGACCGGCGGCCCGCGAGTTCGCGCTCCCAATCGAGTGCGTTCGCCACAATCGTCGCCAAATCGTCGAGGCGCGGCTGCCAGCCGAGCGCGCCGCGTATGCGGTCGCTGGCGGCGACGATGCGCGCGGGGTCGCCCGCGCGGCGCGGTCCGTATTCGACCTCGAAATCGGCGCCGGAAACCTTCTTCACCGTCTCGATAACGTCCAGAACCGAGAAGCCATGGCCGTAGCCGCAATTGAGCGTCAGCGGCGCGCCGCCGCCGCGCAAATAGCGCAACGCATCGGAATGCGCGCGGGTGAGATCGGCGACATGGATGTAGTCGCGAATGCAGGTGCCGTCGGGCGTCGGATA
>DATAWA010000117.1:0-25477 GCA_036267435.1 Xanthobacteraceae bacterium
AGCGAAGGCTGAGTTTAACTTTTATTTCCGCTTCGCCTCGATCTTGTCCCAGATCAGCGCCGCGATGTCGGCGCCGCCGAAATTCTTTACCGAGCGGATGCCGGTCGGCGAGGTGACGTTGATCTCGGTGAGGTAGTCGCCGATCACGTCGATGCCGACGAACAAGAGCCCGCGCTCACGCAGCGCCGGGCCGAGCCGGGCGCAAATCTCGCGCTCGCGTTTGGTCAAGTCGGTGGCCTTGGGCACGCCGCCGCGCACCATGTTGGAACGCAGATCGTCCGGCGCCGGCACGCGATTGATGGCGCCGGCGAAGTCGCCATCCACCAAAATAATACGCTTGTCGCCGTCCTTCACCGCAGGCAGATATTTCTGCACCACCCACGGCTCGCGGAAAGTCACGGCGAACAGATCGTAGAGCGAGCCGAAGTTAAGGTCGCCGCGCTCTAGCCGGAACACCGCCTCGCCGCCTTTGCCGTAGAGCGGCTTCATCACGATGTCGGCGTGCTCGGCGCGAAACGCCTTGATCGCCTCGAGGTCGCGGGTGATCAGCGTCGGCGGCATTAAGTCGGGAAATTCGGTGACGAAGACCTTCTCCGGCGCGTTGCGCACATGCGCCGGATCGTTGACCACCAGCGCCTTCGGCTGCACGCGCTCGAGCATGTGGGTCGAGGTGATGTAAGCGAGGTCGAACGGCGGATCCTGCCGCAGCAGCACGACGTCAAACGAGTCGAGCGCGACGTGGCGCGGCTCGCCCAGCGCAAAATGATTGCCGACCTCGTCGCGCACCGAGACCGGCTGCACCCGGGCCGACACCTTGCCGTCGCGCAGCTCCAGCCGGTCGGGCGTGTAATAGGCGAGCGCATGGCCGCGCGCCTGCGCTTCAAGCAAAAGCGCAAAGGTGGAATCGCCGCGGATATTGATCCGCTCGATCGGGTCCATCTGTACGGCGGCGTTCAAGGGCATGTCGGGGCTCTGGGTCGGGGCTTTTGTGAAGAGGGTTTTTCAACAAGGCTATGTCGGGTTACGTGTTACGGGGTGGCATCGAAGGCATTGGCAATGTGCCGTGGTATTTTTCCCGGCGCGACCACAATCACATCGAAGCGGATCTCGGCCTCGGCGTCACTGGGGCGCTGAACCAGCCAGAAATGCGCGGCATCGACGATGCGGCGCTTACTCCGTTCGGTCACCGCCGTCACCGCCTCGTCGAGCGTATCGCGCGCCTTGACCTCGACGAAGACGAGCGTGCGGCGGCGGCGCGCCACGATGTCGATCTCGCCGAAGGGCGTTCTAAAGCGCCGCGCCACAATGCGGTAGGCCTTGGCCAGCAGAAAAAGCGCGGCGCGGCTTTCCGCCGAGACGCCGAGCCGGAAGGCGGCCACGCGCTCCGGGCGCGGCGCGGCTTTGGGAGGCTTTCCGGGCTGAGCGCGGCGCGCCAGGGTTTTCTTTGTCGCCGTGTTGGCCGTTCCCTTTGCCGTTCCCTTGGCCATGGGCTCTCTCACTTGCCGGCTTTGGCGAGCGCGAGCGCCTGCTGATAAATCTCGCGGCGCGGCAGCCCGGTGGCATCGGCGACTTCGCCGACCGCGTCCTTCAGCGAGACGCGGCTGAGCGCCTGGCGCAGCAGCGTCTCGGCTTCGGCTGCGCTCACCGCCGGCGCTTGCCCGGGCGGGGCGATGACGAGCACGATTTCGCCGCGCGGCGTCTCGCCGGCATACGTCTCGGCGAGGCTTGCGAGCTCGCCGCGGCGGATGTCCTCGTGCAGCTTGGTGAGCTCGCGGCAGACTGCTGCCTCGCGGTGCGGACCAAGCCCCGTGGCGAGATCGGTCAGGCTCGCACCCAGCCGGGGGCCGGATTCGAAAATGACCAGCGTGGCCGGCACGCGGGCGAGTTCGGCGATGCGGGCGCGCCGCGCCGCCTCCTTGGGCGGCAAAAAGCCGGCGAACAGGAACTGGTCGGTCGGCAGGCCGGCGACGGCGAGCGCCGTGAGCACCGCCGAGGCGCCGGGCAGCGCCGAAACCAGATGGCCGGCCTCCTGCACGGCGCGAACGAGCTTGTATCCCGGATCGGAAACAAGCGGCGTGCCGGCATCGGAGACCAGCGCGATCGAGGCGCCTTCGGCCAGCCGCCGCAGCAATGCCGGCCGCGCCTTCGCCGCGTTGTGCTCATGATACGGCGTCAGCGGCGTCGCGATCGCATAGCGATCCAACAGCTTGTGGGTAACGCGGGTGTCTTCGCAGGCGATCAGGTCGGCGCCGGCCAGCGTTTTGAGCGCGCGTAGCGTGATGTCACCGAGATTGCCGATCGGGGTGGCGACAATGTGCAGGCCGGGGGCAAGCCGGGCGGCCGCGATCGTCTGGCCCTCAAGGACAAAGTTCCGCGGACGGAGGTCGTCTCTCGGCGGGGAACTTTGTCCGGCATAGCTCATGCCGATTACTCTAGCGGTCCCGACTTGTGGCGTCATGCCGCGGGAAATTCCCCATCCTTTTCATTTAGTTAACCATTCGCCGCCATTATGTCTGAATGGCGTAGCATCGACGTCCGGGGCGTCGTGGGGAGAATCGCCGTGTCCGCGTCTAGGCAGTCTTTGGGAGCGGCGGTTATGCCAACGCGGCGCCGCTCGATTGCCGGCTTGCTGGCGACCGCAGGCGCGCTGCTCACCGGCTGCTCCAGCAATTCGCAGCAACAATATCTGTCGAGCGCGCCTGGGCCGCAAAGCACGCAAGCCGCGCCGGGCGCCACCATCGGCGCCGGTCAAATCAAGGCCGGCCTGATTTTACCGCTGTCGGCCCCCGGCAATGCCGGCGTGGCCGGCCAGTCGATGCGCAATGCCGCGGAAATGGCGGTCGCGGAATTCCAAAATCCCAACATCCAGCTGCTGGTCAAAGACGACGGCGGCACCGCGGAAGCAGCGCGAATTGCTGCGCAGCAATCGCTCGACGAAGGCGCACAAATTATTCTCGGTCCGCTGTTTTCGCAGTCGGTCGGCTTCGTCGCCCAGGTGGCGCGGCCGCGCAACGTCCCGATCATCGCTTTTTCGACAGATGCCAATGTCGCCGCGAGCGGCGTCTATCTGTTGAGCTTCCTGCCGGAGTCCGACGTCGACCGCATCGTGCAATATGCCACCTCGACCGGAAAACGGTCCTATGCGGCGCTCATTCCCGATAACCCTTACGGGACCGTGGTCGAAGCCGCGTTCAAGCAGGCCATCGCCCGCCGGTCCGGCAGCCAGATTGTGGCGCTGGAACGCTACCCGCACGACAAGGCCGCCATGGCCGCCCCGATCCGCAATATCGCGACCGGCTCGACCCGCGCGGATGTCTTGTTCATTCCCGACGGCGGCGATTCGGTTCCCGATGTGGTTGCCGGGCTGATTGCCGACGGCGTAAATCTGCGGCGGCTGCAGCTTCTCGGCACCGGCCTGTGGGATGATCCGCGGATTTTTGCCACCGCCGCGCTTGCCGGCGGCTGGTACGCGGCGCCCGACGGCACCGGCTACCGAAATTTCGCCACCCGCTACCGCCAGCGCTACAACCAGGACCCGGTGCGGACCGCGACGCTGTCGTACGATGCCGTTGCCTTGATTGCCGCGCTGGTCAAAACGCAAGGGGCGCAAGCCTTTTCGCCGCAAATCCTGACCAATCCGTCCGGCTTTTCCGGCATCGACGGGCTGTTTCGGTTCCGGCCCGACGGCACCAATGAGCGCGGGCTCGCGGTGCTGCGCGTTGCCGCGGCCGGCCCGCAAGTCGTCTCCCCGGCGCCGCATAGCTTTGCCGGGTCGGCCGCGGGATAATAAGTACGCTTATGAATTATTCGGGCTGAAAGCAGGGCCTGGGTAGCGGTTGCCCACGCTATTGGCGCCGGATCGGCCCGCGAGCCATTTCCCCGCGCATTTCCAACAACCAGACGGCCAATAGTAAGCAAGCTTATGAATTATTCAGGCTCAAATCGGCTTTGAATCGCGCTTAGGCGGCGAGATCGGCAACTACCGCGTCCAGCACCGGAAAGCCGGGGAGGGTGACGCGCAGGCGTCCCTCGGGGGTGGTTTCCACCAGTCCGTGCCCGCACAGCGCCGCAATACGCACCGGATCGAGCGGCCGCCCTGAGACCTCGGCATAGTGCGCCAGATCGATCCCTTCGGCCAGCCGCAACCCCATCAGCAGGAACTCGTCTGACCGCTCCTGCCGGGTCAGCACGTCGTCGGTGATCACGCCGTGTCCCTGGCTCTCGACCAGCTCGAGCCAGGATTCGGGGCGTCTTTCGGTTGCGGTGGCATGGCGGTCGCCGTCGATATCGAGACGGCCATGAGCGCCGGGGCCGATGCCGGCATATTCGTGCGTGCGCCAATAAACGAGATTGTGCCGGCATTCGCCGCCGAGCCGGGCGTGATTGGAGATCTCGTAGGCCGGCAGTCCGTGTGCGGCGCAGATGTCCTGGGTCACGTCGTAAAGCGCGCGCGCGGTGTCGTCGTCGGGAGGGCGCAATTTGCCGGCGGCACGCAACGCGAAGAATGGCGTGTCCGGCTCGATGGTCAACTGATAGAGCGACAGATGCTCGCCGGCCTCCAGAAGCGCGGCCTTGAGCTCTTCGGCCCATGCTTTCGGCTGCTGGTTCGGCCGCGCATAGATCAGGTCGAAGGAGTAGCGGCCGAACACCGTGCGCGCGATGTTGACGGCGGCAAGCGCCTCGCGCGCCGTATGGGTGCGGCCGAGTTCGGCCAGCGCCCGGTCGTCAAGCGCCTGGACGCCGAGCGAGACGCGATTGACGCCGGCGGCGCGATAGCCGCGAAATCGCTCGGCTTCGACGCTGGTCGGATTGGCTTCCAGCGTGATTTCCACGTCGGCGGCGACCCGCCATTGCCGGGCGATGGAATTGAGCACGCCGGCGATGGTCGCCGGCTGCATCAGTGACGGCGTGCCGCCGCCGAAGAAAATCGTCGATACGGTGCGGTCGCGCAGGCGCTCCGCCGTCTTGCCGATCTCGGTGTGAAAAGCGCGCAGAAACCTCTGCTCGTCGATGGCGGCGTGCCGCACATGGCTGTTGAAGTCGCAATACGGGCATTTCGACAGGCAGAACGGCCAGTGGATATAGACACCGAAGGCTTGTTCAGCGTCGCTCAAAGGCACGCCTCCGCCAGCTTGAGAAAGGCCCGGGCGCGGTGGGACAATCCCTTGCCCCGCGGCGGCAGGCCATGCTTCTCCACGCTGTCCATTTCGCCGAAAGTCCGATCATGACCGTCGGGCAGAAACATCGGATCATAACCGAAACCCTTGTCGCCGCGCGGCGGCCAGACCAGCGTCCCGTCGACGCGGGCCTCGAAGGCCTCGACATGGCCGTCCGGCCAGGCGAGGCAGAGCGCCGAGACGAAATGCGCTTTGCGCCGGTCGGGGGTGGTCGCGCCACGCGCCTGCAGCTTGTCTTCGATCGACCGCATGGCGTGCGCAAAATCCTTCGCCGGCCCGGCCCAGCGGGCCGAATAAATCCCGGGCGCGCCGTCAAGCGCATCCACGGCCAGCCCGGAATCGTCGGCAAACGCCGGCAGGCCGGTGGCGTTCGCCGCGGCTTGGGCCTTGATTTGGGCGTTGTCGCCAAAAGTCATTCCGGTTTCGTCCGGCTCTTCGAGCTTAAGCTCGCCAGCGGATGTGGCGTCGATTCCATAGGGCGCAAGCAAGTCGCGCATTTCGGCGAGCTTGCTCGGATTGTGCGTGGCGATGACCAGACGGCCGGTAATTAAGCGACAGCGGCCAGACGACGGAGGACGGATGACCCGAGGCGGCGTCGCGTCGCGGTTCTCCGCCGGCTGTCGTTTGTCTTCCGTCATTCCGCTACATCACCGCCATCTTCTGCAAATCGACCAGCTTGGTGATGCCTTTGCGCGCCAGACCCAGCAAGGCCGAGAACTGCGCCTCGGAGAACGGGGTCTTTTCCGCGGTCGCCTGCACCTCGACGATATCGCCTGTCCCGGTGAGGACGAAATTGGCGTCGGTGTCGGCTTGCGAATCCTCGGCGTAATCGAGGTCGAGCACGGCGGTGCCCGAATAGACGCCGCAGGAAATCGCCGCGACGTGATCGCGCAACACCTGGGTCTCGATCATCGAGCGCGCCTTCATCCAGGCGAGGCAGTCGTGAAGCGCGATCCAGGCGCCGGTAATCGAGGCGGTGCGGGTGCCGCCGTCGGCCTGGATCACGTCGCAGTCGATGGTGATCTGCCGCTCGCCGAGCCCCTTGAGATCGACGACCGAGCGAAGGCTCCGCCCGATCAGGCGCTGAATCTCGACGGTGCGGCCGTTCTGCTTGCCGGCCGATGCTTCGCGGCGGGTGCGCTCGAGCGTCGCCCGCGGCAGCATGCCGTATTCGGCGGTGATCCAGCCGCGCGCCTGACCCTTGAGCCACGGCGGCAAGCGGTCCTCGAGCGTCGCCGTCACCAAGACATGGGTCTCGCCGAATTTCACGAAACACGAGCCTTCGGCGAATTTGACGACGCCACGCTCGAGCGAGACGGGACGTAACTCATCAGGTTGTCGGCGGCTTGGCCGCATAAGGGTCTCCCGGTGGCCGGCGGCGATGGCGCTGGCGCATCCCGCTTTTAGTGTGTCGGCCATGCTTCCCACAAGGGATGGGGCCTACAAGGGCGCTCAACAGCGCCATAACTCATGATTGGCTTTGGCCGCGGCTAACCGCTACCTTTAAGGCACTGATGTTCAGCGGGAGATCGTCGGGAGTTCGCCATGGCCGCGCAGTCAATTCAAGAAACACCGCAACAAGCCACGCAGGAAACGACGCAAGAAGCGACCCAAGCGCTGGCGCAATTCGCCGCCAAGCTCGACTATGACGCTTTGCCGAAGAGCGCGCGCGAGCACTGCAAGAAGCTGTTGCTGGATGCGCTCGCCTGCGCCGTTGCCGGCCATCAAGGCGAGGAAACCGGCCAGATGGCCGGCCTCGCCTCAGCGTTGGCGGAGAGCTCCGAATCGAGCGTGATCGGCGGCGGCCATTTGTCGCTTGCCGGCGCCACGCTGTTGAACGGCTATCTCGTCACCGCGGTGACCATGTGCGACGCGCATCGCGCCACCATGACCCACATCACGCCGGAGGTGGTGCCGCCGGCGCTCGCCATCGCCGAACGCGACGGCCTGTCCGGCCGCGACCTCTTGGTGGCGCTCGCCGCCGGCTCCGAGGTGGCGACGCGGATCGGGCTCGGCCTCGACTATCCCGCCTTCCGCGCTCGCGGCTTCCACGGGCCGGGCGTGCTCGGCCCGTTCGGCGCGGCGGCCGCCGTCGGCCGCCTGCTGAAATTCGATGCCGACACCATGGCGCGGGCGTTCGGTCTCGCCGGCAGCCAGGCGGCCGGCACCTTCGCCGCCTGGGGCACGCCGACGGTGAAATTCCATCAGTGCCGCGGCGCGCTGTCGGGCTTGATGGCGGCTTTGCTGGCGCAACAGAACTTTCTCGCCACCCGCCAGTTTCTCACCGCCAAAGACGGCGGCCTCTACAGTGCCTATGCCAATGGCGGAAAGCCTGAACTGGCGACGGGCGAACTTGGGCGGCGCTTCGAACTCGAGCAAATCGCGTTGCGGCTATGGCCCTCGGCGTCGCTGCTCCAGGGGCTGAACACGGCGCTGTTCGAGATTGTGGAAAAGCACGCCATCGACCCCGCGCGCGTGCGCAAGGTCGACATCGCGCTAAGCCCGCCGACCTTCGATTTTCATGGCGGCTTCGGCCGTTACCAAGCAAAATTCGAGGCGCTGTTGTCGGCGCATTATGGCGCCGCGGCGATCCTGCACGATCGGGCGCTGACCTTGGCGCAATTCACGCCGGGCCGTTACGACGATCCGAAGCTGCGCCGCTTCGCCGCCGAGAAGGTCGAGGTCCACGCCGACGCCGGCATCGCCGGCTCGCAAGCCCAAGTGGACGTGACCATGGACGACGGCACGCGCTTTTCGGCGCGCTGCAAACATCCGCTCGGCTCGCCGGAAAATCCGCTGTCGCGCGGCCAAGTCGAGCACAAATTCCGCACTTATGCCGACGGCGTCATCGCCGACGCCCATATCGACGACGTCATCGCCGCGGTCGATCGGCTCGAGGACTTCGGCTCGGTGCGCGCGCTCATGGCGCTGTTACGGGGCGCGCCGCCGGCGCGCGCGATGGCGGCGGCGGAATGATACAGTCGCAGGCGATGGTGCGGCATCGGTTGGGAGCGCGGTTTGGCCAGCCATGATTTTCCGCTCGGCGTGAACCAGCAAGGTCTCGCCCAGCTCAACGAGCGCTCGCGCGAGATTTTTCGCCGGGTCGTCGAGAGCTATCTCGCGACCGGCGAGCCGGTTGGCTCGCGCAATCTGTCGCGCATCCTGCCGATGACGTTGTCGCCGGCCTCGGTGCGCAACGTCATGTCCGACCTCGAACAGCTCGGTCTGGTCTATGCGCCGCACACTTCGGCCGGCCGGCTGCCGACCGAAATGGGGCTGCGGTTCTTTGTCGACGCGCTGATGCAGATCGGCGACCTCACCGAGCAGGATCGCAAGGCGATCGAGGCGCAGGTCGCCGCCGCGGGGCACGCGAAATCGGTCGAGGCGGTGCTGACCGAAGCCTCCGGCCTGTTATCCGGCTTGAGTCGCGCAGCCGGCGTCGTGCTCACCGCCAAAGCCAATCCGCGGCTCAAGCATATCGAATTCGTCCGGCTCGAGCCGGAGCGCGCGCTGGCGATCCTGGTCGGCGAGGACGGCCAGGTCGAAAACCGCGTGCTGCATACTCCGGTCGGCCTGCCGACCTCGGCGCTGACCGAGGCCGGCAATTTTCTCAATGCCCGCATCCGCGGCCACACTCTCGATGAAGTCAAAGCCGAGATCGAACGGACGCTCAAGGAGGGCGAGGCGGAACTCGACCAGTTGACGACACGTGTTGTCGCCGACGGCCTGGCGAGCTGGTCGGGCGGCGAGCTTGACGAGCGCAAGCTCATCGTGCGCGGCCAGGCGCATTTGCTCGAGGATCTCAAAGCCGTCACCGACCTGGAACGCGTCCGGCTCTTGTTCGACGATCTGGAAACGCGGCGCGAGGTCATCGATCTGCTCGGCCGTGCCGAGCGGGCCGAGGGGGTGCGCGTCTTTATCGGGTCGGAAAACAAGCTGTTTTCGCTGTCCGGCTCCTCGACCATCGTGGCGCCGTATCACGATGCCTCGGGCCATATCGTTGGCGTGCTTGGCGTCATTGGCCCGACCCGGCTCAATTACGCGCGCATCGTTCCGATGGTGGATTACACCGCCAAAGTGGTCAGCAAACTGTTGGGCGGCTGACGGGTTAACCCGTCTTGCACTGGGGCCGGCTATGGCCCTTTGCTGCGGCCCGGGCAGCCGGTTGACTTGATTTTTGCCGATTGAGCCCTGATATGCGGGGCGTCGAAGAGGATGGACCGTCATGACCGAAGGGACCGCTCGCGCTGAGGACGATGCGGCCATGCCGCAAAAATCCGCGGCCGCCGACCCGGCGCCCTCCACGGCGCTGGAGCGCGAGCATGCCGAGATGCGAGACCGGCTGCTGCGCACGCTTGCCGAGATGGAAAATCTGCGCAAACGCACCGACCGCGAGGTCGCCGATTCGCGGCTTTACGGCGTCTCAAGTTTCGCCCGCGATGTGCTAGGTGTCGCCGACAATATGCGGCGCGCTTTGGACGCAGTGGCGCCGGAGTTGCGGGCGAGCGCGGAGAGCGGCGTCAAAGCGCTGATCGACGGCGTCGAATTGACCGAGCGCGAACTGCTCAAGGCGCTGGAAAAAAACGGCGTCCGCCAATTCACCCCGCAGGGCGAGAAGTTCGATCCCAATCTGCATCAGGCCATGTTCGAAGTGCCCGACGTGACGGTGCCGGCCGGCAGCGTCGTTCAAGTGGTGCAGCCCGGCTATATGATCGGCGAGCGGGTGCTGCGCCCGGCTTTGGTCGGCGTGTCGAAGGGCGGACCGCGGGCGGCGCCGGTTTCGGCGACCAACGACAACGCCAAATCGCCGGCGAACTAAAACCCCGGCCTCACCCGCCTCACTTGCTGCCGATGCTATCGCGCACCGTGCGCATGCGCATGAACACGTCGGTCCATATGTCGGCCCGCGCGGTCCCGATCATCTGCATGTAGCCGCCAGTGCCAAAGCGGAGCCATTGCACGACCATCAGGTCGGTCTTGCCCGCCGCATCCTTGGCTTTGGCGAGCGTCTCGTAGCCTGACTGGCCGCTCAGCCGCAGCGGCTCGGCGTCCTGGACCCGAACATCGCTGATGCCACCGATCTGATTGAAGGTGGTTCGGGCAAAATTGTCATCGTCCGTGGCGTCGGACGGCCCGCCCGGCAGTGCCGCGATCAAAAACCGCGCATCGACAGGCTCGCCTTCGATATCCGTATCGTTCGCCGAACTCGCGCTAGCCGAAGTCTTGTCGGATGAATTCTTGTCGGCCGGAGTCTTGTCGGCTGAAGTCTTATCCGATTGGGGCGGCGGCGGGGCCAGATGCACCAGCATCAAAGCGCGGCCCGGCAGCACGTCTTCGATCTTGAAGCCCGCCAGGTTGCCGACCGTGAACGGCAGCAGGCTCAGCCGCTCGGCGTCCGGTATGCCGGCGCGGACCGCCACCGTCGCCAGTGCCGCGCGCACAATCTGATCGGTGTATTTGCTGTCCTGCGCCGGAACCCGCACCGTGACCAGCGCCGTCGCATTGCCAGCCGGCGCGATCAGCATCCACTGGCGGAAGGTCAGCGGCCCCGCCTGCCGTTGGCCGGTGAGAAGAAAGCCATTGCCGACCGTGGCCTGGAACGGCTCGCGCTTGTCGATGCCCTGGTTCGCCAGCGCGCTCGGGACCATGGACTTGTCGAGGGCGGCGAAGGCGTCCCCCGGAAACGTCGCCAGCAGAATGGCGGCGTTGTCGGCGGTATCTTCAAAGCCCTCAAATCTGGTGCTGAGCGACATGCCGGGGGGCGGCACCAGCCCGATCCGTGAGCCGATCGGAAAAACTGGATCGGCGGCGTGCGCCGGACTGGTCCAGATAACGAAAGCGAACAGGCTCGCGGCAACAATTGCGCAGCCGCGGGTCATCAAGGGGTTGCTTGAACGCATCATTGCCGATCTTGAAGAGCTTGCGCGGGCCGCGATGGCTGCGTCACCCGCCGCATGGTCAGATTGATCCGTCCGCCGCCGGCGAGCAAGGTCGACGTTCCCGGATAGATGCGGTCGACGCCGTGAAAGCACAGCCGGGCGTCGCCACCCAAAACCACCGCATCGCCAGAATTAAGGCGCAACGATCGCGTCGGATCGCCGCGCTTTAGCCCGCCTACGCGGAACAGGCAGGCTTCCCCAAGCGACAGTGACACCACCGGCGCCTCAAAGTCCGCCTCGTCGCGATCCTGATGCAGGCCCATCTTCGCCGCCGCTCCGTAGACATTGACCAGACAGGCCTCCGGCGGGTGCGGATATTGCGCAAGATCGTTCCAGATGGCGATCAGCGTTTCGGGGATCGGCGGCCACGGCCGGCCGGTCTCGGGGTGGGCCGGCGCATAGCGATAGCCACGCTCGTCGGACAGCCAGCCCAAGGCACCGCAATTGGTCATGCGCACCGACATCGGCCGTCCGGATTTCGGCATGCGCGAGGTGTAAAGCGGCGCCGCCATCATGACCTCGTGGAGCGCGGCGACCAGATCGTCCTGGCGCGTGCGGTCGAGATAGCCCGGGTAGATGCGCAAACCCGCAGGCGTCGGATCGCTGCGGGCAAAGTCGGCGCCGAATGCCGGCTCGAAAGTTTGGTCAAACGCTGCTTTCATCGGATTTTACCAGTTTGGGATTTTACCGGTTCGCCGTCGCGGTTCGGCACGGTCTTTTGCCTCGCCAAAGCCGTCCCGAACCTCGCCCTTGTGACGCAGCCAGCGGCCTCCGTCTAGGATTCTTCACTGGAGCGTGATCTTGTCGGCGCGCGGGCCGGCCGGCTCGTTCTGTCTAACCAGGGATCCGGCGCGATGCCTCACTTCATCTGCACCGCCTGCGGCACGCAATATGCGCAAAGCGACCGAGCGCCCGCGCGATGCCTGATCTGCGAAGAAGAGCGGCAATACGTGCCGCCGCGCGGGCAGACCTGGACCACGCTCGAGGCGCTGCGGGGAAGCCACAGCAATACCTTCCGCGAGTACGAAAAGGGCATCATCGGCCTCGGCGCGACGCCGGCCTTCGCCATCGGTCAGCGCGCGTTGCTTCTGCGCACGCCGAGCGGCAACATTTTGTGGGATTGCATCGCCACGCTCGACGACGCGACGGTGACGATGATCGAGGGTCTCGGCGGCATCGATGCCATCGCCATCTCGCATCCGCATTTCTATACGACGATGGTGGAATGGGCGCGCGCGTTCGCGGCGCGCATTCACCTGCATGCCGCCGACGCGCAATGGATCATGCGCAACGATCCTGCCATTGCGCTGTGGGACGGCGAAACCAACGCGCTGTGGGACGGCGTGACGCTCATTCGCTGCGGCGGCCATTTCGAAGGCGGCGCCGTGCTGCATTGGGCCGGCGGGGCGGGCGGCCGCGGCGTTGTCTGCTCGGGCGACATTCTGACCGTGACCACCGACCGCAAGTGGCTGTCGTTCATGCGCAGCTATCCGAATCTCATTCCGCTGTCGGCGCGCACCGTCGAGCGCATCGGTGCAGCACTCAAGCCGTTCGCCTTCGAGACCATCTACGGCCACTATTTCGATCGCGTCATCGCCACGGATGGCAAAGCGGTGCTGGAAAAATCGGTCGCCCGTTATGTCGCGGCGGTGGAGGGCAAACGCGGCTATCAGTGAGCGGCGGCGGTTTCCGGGCGATCGTCCGGCCGGGCCACTGGATTAAGCCCTTGGCGCCAAGACCGCGGCGCCAAGACCGCGGCGCCAAAGACCGCGGCGCCAAAGACCGCACGAACGGGGACGTTGATCGGGCCGCGCTCGGAAGCTGCCCGCGGCACCGTTAAGAGACCCTGACCGCGATGCCGTATGCGAAGCCAAAGCGGCGCTTTGGCGGGGCGGCTTTGCCGCGCTCCGGGCGGCCGGCGTTAACGGCTGCAAATCGGCGAGGGCAAATCGGCAAGACGCCGGCATGACTGCCTTGCAGGCCCTTGCGGCTCTCCTATATGAGCCAAGGGAAATCGTCCGCGGCATCGGGTTTGGGCAGCGGTTTTGGCGAGCGGTTTTGGGGCAGGCGTCTCAAACCAGCCAACTGAAATCGGGCCAGTCAACCGGGCCATCAAACCCGACCAGGACGATGAGTGATAAGGGGGTCGGATGCTCGGCGCCTTTGGGGCCAGCCGACCTGCCGCAAAAGAGAGGATGTTACAACCATGGCC
This sequence comes from Xanthobacteraceae bacterium, assembly GCA_036267435.1. GTDB lineage: Bacteria > Pseudomonadota > Alphaproteobacteria > Rhizobiales > Xanthobacteraceae > BOG-931. The sequence goes on from DATAWA010000117.1 coordinate 13,329, forward strand.
AAGGTCATCGGTATCGATCTCGGGACCACCAATTCCTGCGTCGCCGTCATGGAAGGCAAGACGCCGAAGGTCATCGAGAACGCTGAAGGGATGCGCACCACGCCGTCCATCGTCGCTTTCACCGACGAGGGCGAGCGGCTGGTCGGTCAGCCGGCAAAACGCCAGGCGGTGACCAATCCGGAGCGCACGATTTTCGCAGTCAAACGCCTGATCGGCCGTCGCTACGACGATCCGATGGTGGAGAAGGATAAGAAGCTCGTCCCGTACAAGATCTCGCGCGCCTCGAACGGCGACGCCTGGGTCGAGATTGAAGGCAAGACCTATTCGCCGTCGCAAATTTCGGCGTTCATCTTGCAGAAAATGAAGGAGACGGCGGAGGCCTATCTCGGCACCAAGGTCGAGCAGGCCGTCATCACCGTCCCGGCCTATTTTAACGACGCGCAGCGCCAAGCCACCAAGGACGCCGGCAAGATCGCCGGCCTCGAAGTGTTGCGCATCATCAACGAGCCGACCGCGGCGGCGCTCGCCTACGGTCTCGACAAGAGCAAGACCGGCACCATCGCGGTGTACGATCTCGGCGGCGGCACGTTCGACATTTCCGTACTCGAAATCGGCGACGGCGTGTTCGAGGTGAAGTCGACCAACGGCGACACCTTCCTCGGCGGTGAAGATTTCGACATGCGGCTCGTCAATTATTTGGCCGACGAGTTCCAGAAAGAGCAGGGCATCGATCTGCGCCGCGACAAGCTCGCGCTGCAGCGGCTCAAGGAAGCCGCGGAGAAGGCCAAGATCGAGCTGTCTTCGACCACGCAGACCGAAATCAATCTGCCGTTCATCACCGCCGACGCCTCCGGGCCGAAGCATCTGACGATGAAGCTCACCCGCGCCAAATTCGAGGCGCTGGTCGACGATCTCATCCAGAAGACCATCGAGCCGTGCCGGCAGGCGCTCAAGGATGCCGGTCTCACTGCGGCCGAGATCAACGAAGTGGTTCTGGTCGGCGGCATGACCCGGATGCCCAAGGTCCAGGAAGTGGTGAAGCAATTGTTCGGCAAGGAGCCGCACAAGGGCGTCAACCCGGACGAGGTCGTGGCCATCGGCGCCGCGATCCAGGCGGGCGTTTTGCAAGGCGACGTCAAGGACGTGCTGTTGCTCGACGTGACGCCGCTGTCGCTCGGCATCGAGACGCTGGGCGGCGTGTTCACCCGGCTGATCGATCGCAACACCACGATCCCGACCAAGAAGAGCCAAGTGTTCTCCACCGCCGAAGACGGCCAGACCGCGGTGACGATCCGCGTGTTCCAGGGCGAGCGCGAAATGGCGACCGACAATAAGATGCTCGGTCAGTTCGATCTCGTTGGCTTGCCGCCGGCGCCGCGCGGGGTGCCGCAGATCGAGGTCACCTTCGACATCGACGCCAACGGCATCGTCAATGTGTCGGCCAAGGACAAGGGCACCGGCAAGGAGCAGCAGATTCGCATCCAGGCATCGGGCGGTCTGTCCGAGGCCGATATCCAGAAGATGGTCAAGGACGCCGAGGCCCACGCCGAAGACGACAAGAAGCGCAAGGCGCAGGTCGAGGCCAAGAACCACGCCGAATCTCTGGTTCATTCGACCGAGAAGACTTTGGCCGAGCACGGCTCCAAAGTCGGCGAAGCCGAGCGCCGCGCCATCGAGAATGCGATGGCCGACCTCAAGGAGGCCTTGAAGGGCGACGACGCGGAAGCGCTCACCACCAAGACCAATGCGCTGGCGCAAGCCTCGATGAAGCTCGGCGAGGCGATGTATAAGCAATCCGCCGAGCAGCAGCCCGGCGGCGGCGCACCCGGTGGCGGCGCCGAGGACAAGAAAGAAGACGTCGTCGACGCGGAATTCACCGAGGTCGACGACGACAAGAAGAACAAAAAGTCCGCTTGATTGGACGGCGGATTTTGATGAGCAGGCCCCTCACCATAGTCCCTCCCCCCTTGAGGGGGAGGGTTGCGGAGGGGGCCTCGCTTTTCGGGGAGATGCAATTTAATCCCCTCCTGGCCGCTTGCGGTCGACACCCGCCGGGCTTGCGCCTGCGCGCGCAAAGCGCGGCCCGGAGGTGAACTGTGATGCTTTGCATGCGTAGAAACCATTCCCACATTTCTCTCGGTTAGAGATTCGGCAATGGCCAAGCGCTGCTACTACGAAGCCCTCTTGATCGAACGGACGGCGAGCGACGGCGACATCAAGGCCGCCTTTCGCAAGCAGGCCATGGTCTGCCATCCGGACCGTAATCCGGGCGACCAGGAAGCCGAGCACCGCTTCAAGGAAATCAACGAAGCCTACGAGGTTCTCAAGGACCCCGACAAGCGCGCGGCCTATGACCGGTATGGCCACGCCGCATTCGAGCAGGGCATGGGTGGCGCGGCGGCCGGCTTTGGCGCCGATTTCGGCACCGCGTTCTCCGACCTGTTCGAAGGCATTTTCGGCATGCAGAGCGGGCGCGGCAGCGGCGGCACCGGCCGCGAACGCGGCGCCGATCTCCGCTACAACATGGAAATCAGCCTCACCGAGGCCTATGCCGGCAAGAACGCGCAAGTCCGCATCCCGACGTCGGTGACCTGCGAGGCGTGCTCCGGCTCCGGCGCCAAGGCCGGCACCAAGCCGAAAACCTGTCCGATGTGCGGCGGTCACGGCCGGGTGCGCCACGCCCAAGGCTTCTTCACGCTGGAGCGGACCTGTCCGAATTGCCAGGGCCGCGGTCAATCGATCGACAGCCCGTGCCCGTCATGCTCCGGCTCCGGCCGCGTCACCCGCGAGCGCAATTTGGCGGTCAACATTCCAGCCGGCGTCGAGGACGGCACCCGCATCCGTCTGGCCGGCGAAGGCGAGGCTGGGGTGCGCGGCGGGCCGCCGGGCGATCTCTATATTTTCCTGTCGATCGGCGCACATCCGTTCTTTCAGCGCGACGGCGCCGATCTGCATTGCCGGGTGCCGGTTTCGATGGTCGCCGCGGCGCTCGGCGGCGAGTGCGAGGTTCCGACCATCGACGGCGGCAAGACCAAAGTGAAAATTCCGGAAGGCACGCATTCCGGCCGCCGCTTTCGCCTGCAGGGCAAAGGTATGCCGGTATTGCGGGCGCGGCAGTCGGGCGACATGTATGTGCAAGTGGTGGTCGAGACACCGCAAAAGCTCACCAAGAAACAGCGCGAGCTGTTGGCCGAGTTCGACCGCCTGTCGTCGACGGAAACCCAGCCGGAATCGTCGGGGTTCCTGGGCAAGGTCAAGGAATTTCTTGACGGGCTTGGCGGCCGAGCCGAGGCTGACTAGCCCCATCCCAGCCCCATATGGTCATTGCCTTCGGGATGATTTAAAACCGACACGATTTCGTCGCGTGCAGACTTGTGCAAGGTTTTTGTGTGAATCCGATGCCTCTTCCGGCCCTGCAAAAATTTGAAAAAAACATCGGGCGGCAGCTTCGCCTTCTCGAGGTCCGTAAAAACCTCATCGAACGCAAGATCGAGCGCCAGATCCGGCTGTTCGAGCAAAAGCGCAATGGCATCGGCAAAAAGATCGAGCACCAGATCAAACAATTCGAGCGGGCGAGGGGCATCCGCCTCGATGACGAAGTGCGCTTCATTCGCTCCTGGATCGGGCGACCGCTGAGCATCGGCGCGGTGACGCCATCCGGCAAGGTTTTGGCCCGCACCATGGCGCGCTATGTCGATCCCCATTCGACCGGGCCGGTGGTCGAACTCGGCCCGGGGACCGGGCCGATCACCGAAGCTTTGGTCCAGGCCGGGGTCGATCCGGCGCGGCTGGTGCTGGTCGAATTCGACCCGACGTTCTGCCGTATTCTGCGCAACCGCTATCCTGAAGCGACGCTGGTGCAAGGCGATGCCTACAGCCTGCGGCGGCTTCTCGAGACGCTCCTGATCCAGCCGGCCGCCGCTGTGGTCTCCGGTCTGCCTCTGATCACCAAGCCTTTGACGATGCGCATGCGGCTCTTGCGCGACGCCTTCGATCTGATGCTGCCGGGCGCGCCGTTCGTGCAATTCACCTATTCGGTTGCTTCGCCGGTGCCCAAGCGCCTGGCTTGGCTGACCGCGGAAGCGTCCGAACGCATCTGGCTGAACATTCCGCCGGCGCGGGTGTGGGTTTATCGGAAGGCGCAACCCATTTCTCCACTCGTCCCCGCATAAGCGGGCACCCCGCACTGGATTCCCGCTGGCGCGGAAATGAGCGGGCGAAGTTCATCGTTCGGCAATCGAAAATTCATTCGCGATGCCCACCCCGAAAATCCTGATCATTCCCGGTTCGTTGCGCACCGGATCGCACAATGTGCGGCTGGCCGCGCTCGCGGCCAAGGAGTTGACGCTGGCCGAAGCCGAGGTCACGCGCATTTCGCTCGAAGACTATCCGCTGCCGCTGTTCGATGCCGACCTCGCCTCGGCAGGCCTGCCGCAGCCGGCGGTGCGGCTGAAGCAGATGATCATGGCGCATCGGGGCGTGTTCATCACGAGCCCCGAATACTCAGCCTCGGTGACGCCGCTTCTGAAGAACGCCATCGATTGGGTGTCGCGCGTGCGCGAGAGCGGCGAGCCGACTTATGCCGCGTTCAAGAACCGCGTCTTTGCGCTCGGTTCGGCGACCGCGAGTGCAAGCGGCGGCGTGCGCTCGATGATGGCGCTCCGGCAAATTCTGGAACTGGGCTGCGGCGCTCTGGTCATTCCGGAGCAAGTGTCGGTGCCGCGCGCTGAGCAGGCGTTCGACGAGATGGACAACCTCAAGGACGAAACCGCCGCCGCGGCGCTCAAAGCGATGGCGCGCCGGCTGGTGGAGTTGGCGGCGGTAATGAAGTAGCGCGGGAATGAGCGGGTTAGGATAGACTGGAGAAGCAATGCAGCTCAAACCGCGCGACCGTCTGATCGTTGCTCTCGATGTGCCCTCGATCGACGCGGCGCAGGCGCTGGTGGCGCGGCTCGGCGACAGCGTCACGTTCTACAAGATCGGCTATCAGCTTGCCTTCGCCGGCGGACTGGTCCTGGCGCGGTCGCTGATCGACGCCGGCAAAGAAGTGTTCGTCGATCTCAAGCTGCACGACATCGGCAACACCGTGGCACAGGGCGTCAAGAGCGTGGCGCGGCTCGGCGCCGCCTTCCTGACCGTGCACGCTTATCCGCAGACAATGAAGGCGGCGGCCGAGGCGCGGGAAGGGCGTTTGCGCATTCTTGCCGTAACAGTGCTCACGTCGATGGACGACGCCGACCTGCGGCAGGCCGGCTACGAAACCACCGTGGCGGCACTCGTTGCCCGCCGTGCCGCGCAAGCCCGCGACCTCGGTGTCGACGGCATCGTTTGCTCGCCGGAAGAGGCGGCGACGGTGCGCGGCATCGTCGGCGACAAGCTTTGTCTGGTGATTCCAGGGATTCGCCCGGCCGGCGCCGACATCGGCGATCAGAAGCGCGTTGCCGCGCCGGCCGCGGCGATCGCCGCCGGCGCCGATTATCTCGTGGTCGGCCGCCCGGTGATCGCGGCGCCCGATCCCAAAGCCGCCGCGGAAGCAATCGTCGCGGAAATTGCCGAACAATCAGCCAAGGAGGGATGACATGGCCAAGGGTTACTGGATCGCGCGCGTCGATGTCACCAACGAGGACGGCTACAAGCATTACGCAACGGCCAATCCCGCGATCTTCAAAAAATTCGGCGCCCGTTTCGTGGTGCGCGCCGGCAAATTCGAAGCGATGGAAGGCAATTCGCGCTCGCGCAACATCGTCGTCGAGTTTCCCGATTATGCTGCAGCCCTCGCCTGCTATCGGTCTCCTGAATATCAGGACAACATCAAGCGGCGTCTTGGTAACGCCGACATCGATCTTATTATCGTCGAGGGCTATGACGGTCCGCAGCTGTAACCGTCAGCCGGGGAGCGCGCGATGCTCAAGGGCTATTGGCTGCCGCAGATCGACGTCAGCAACATGGAAGGCTACAAAGCCTACATGGCGGCGACCCCGCCGGCGCATGAGAAATATCGCGGCGTTGCGCTGGTGCGCGGCGGCAAGCTCGAAATCGTCGAGGGCCGCGGCCGCTCGCGCGCCGTGATCCGCGAATTTCCCGATTACGCCGCCGCGCTCGCCTGCTACCGCTCCGAGCAATACCAGCGCGCCCGGCTATTGCGCCTGCCGCATTCGCAATGCGATTTCGTTATCGCCGAAGGTTACGATGGCGTGCAGCCACCGCCGCCCGGCGTGCCGCCGGCGGCCGCAGCGGCTAAAGGCTATTGGATCGGCCATGTCGATGTCGCCGATCCGGAGGCCTACAAGGGTTACATGACCGCCGACATGGCGGCGTTCGGAAAGTTTGGCGGCCGTTTTCTGGTACGCGGCGGCGGGCGCGAGGTGCCTGAGGGCAAGGTGCGGGCGCGCACGGTCGTGCTCGAATTTCCGGGCTATGACACAGCGCTCGCCTGCTACCGTTCGCCCGACTATCAGGCCGCAAAACGGCTGCGCGACGCCAGCGCCGTGGCCGATCTGGTCATCGTCGAGGGTTACGGCGGGCCGAAGTTTTAATTCCTCGCCTGCCGCGCTATACCCGCTTCGACCGGAGATGTGACGATGGCAGCGGCTAATTCCGACATGCGGGTGGTGATCGCCGGCGCCGGCGGGCGCATGGGCCGCACGCTGATCCATGCCGTCGCCGCGACCAAGGGGCTCGCTCTCGCCGGTGCGGCGGACGCGGCGGATTCCGCGGTGATCGGCCGCGACTCAGGCGAGCTCGCCGGCCTCGGCCCGAACGGCATCAAGGTCACAAGCGACGTCGCGGTGCTGCTCAAGAACGCCGACGGGCTGATCGAGTTCGTTATTCCGGCGGCGACGCTGGCTTTTGCCGAGCTGACTGCGGCTGCCGGCAAGGTGCATATCATCGGCACCACCGGCCATTCCGCCGAAGAAGAAGCCGTCATCGCCAAAGCCGCGAGCCGCGCCATTATCGTCAAGGCCGGCAACTTCAGCCTGGGCGTCAACCTCCTCACGGCGCTGACCAAGCGCGTGGCGAAGACGCTGAATGCGGACTACGACATCGAAATTCTGGAAATGCATCACAACAAGAAGATCGACGCGCCGTCGGGCACCGCGCTGATGCTCGGCCGTGCCGCCGCCGACGGCCGCGGCGTCGATCTCGGCGACCGCTCGGTACGCGGCCGCGACGGCATCACCGGGGCACGGCGCGCCGGCGATATCGGTTTCGCCTCGCTGCGCGGCGGCACCGTGGTCGGCGATCATTCGGCGATCTTCGCCGGCCCGGCCGAGCGCATCGAGCTGACGCACCGCGCCGAGGACCGCATGATCTTCGCGCGCGGCGCGCTGCACGCAGCCTTATGGGCGCGCGACAAGAGGCCGGGGCTTTATGCGATGGCAGACGTGCTGGGGCTGCAGGATATTTAGCCCGACTCACCGCTTCGGATAGGCCGTATAAATGTAATCTTGCTTCGCCACCGTGGTGTGGCAGGCGTAGCCGCAATTCGAATCGGTTCCCTGCGGCGTAAACGTGTTGGAGGCGGCGTCATAGTTGAAATCGCCGTAGGCCCATCCGTGCGTATCCGGGAATCGCTTGCTGTCTTTTTCGATGACGTCGACCGCCTGCAGAGCGTCGGGCACGTTCACGAAATACGGCGACACGGTATTTCTTTTGAACGACCACTCGATCTTCACGATCTTCGAGCCTTCAGGAAACAGCTTACCGTCGGCGGGCAGGCCTTTCCTGTAGGCCTTCATCATCACGTCGTTCGCCAAGATGACTTTCATCTGCTTTTCGGTCTGACTGACCGCGACATTCTCCCAGTTTTCATATCCTCTGAAATCGCCAAACGAGAGCTTGCCTAATTTCAGCGAGTACTTGTCCTGCGCGGCAATAGCCATGCTGACGAAGCCCGCGAGCAATACCGCAACGATCGCTGACGTAGGAATACGCGACATGATGAGCCTCCATATCTGGGGCCGAGAGCCTCATCGGCCCTTATATCCGGTCGAATTGTTCGAACGTTATGCGCGACGATATCCAGGAGAGAAAATTTCTTATTTCGGCATCTGGCCGATGAACGTTTGACAGCGGCACACCGTAACAAATGCCGGTGCGCCGCGGAAGCCGCCAATGGCTTCCGAACGATCGGGCAAAATCACGACCGCGTGAATTATCGGGATATTTGATCCCTGTCATGCCCGCGTGCGCGGGCATCCAGTAGTCGCGAACAGTCTGCAAAAAATTCCGATGCCGCTAGTTTACCGGATCGTCCAGCATGCGCGGACGATGACAGTTACTTGTCCCGCGCCGCCGCGTCGCTCACGATCTTGAAGGCCTCGGCAACCGCCGGCTTTTCCTTCGTGATATCGGCGCCGACGCTGGACATCGTCTTGATCATGTCCGCCTGTTCGTCCGGCGGCAGGTTGATGAACTCGCCTTTGCCGGCGGTCCAGGCCTTGATCGATGCGTCCTCGATCTCCTGCGCGCGCGTATTGAAGTTGGCAGCCGTGCTGGAGGCGTCGCGGTCGACAATCTGCTGCAAGTCGGGCGGCAGCGAGTCGTACCATTTCTTGCTGATTTCGACGACATAGAAGATGGCGGCGTGGTTGGTCAGGGTGATGTATTTTGCCGCGTCGAAGAAATGCAGGCCGCTCAGGAGCTGAACGCCGGCCACCGAGGCGTCGAGCGCGCCCTGCTGGAGAGCGGCGACGACGTCGCCCGGCGACATCGCGACCGGGGTGGCGCCCAATTTACTGAACGACCTCGTTTGGAACTCAGAGGCGAAAATGCGAATCTTCTTGCCCTTGAAATCGGCCAGACGGCGGATCGCATCCTTTGAGACCACTTCGGACTCCTCGGCATAGCCGACGGCGACGCCGTGCAGTCCCTTGTTGGCGCCGAGCCCGAGATAAAACTTCCGCACCTGCGGATCGGCGGCGACCTTCTCGGCCTGGGCCGCGGAGGTGACGAGACCGGGCGCGGCCAGCACCTCGAAACGTTCGTCGACGCCGACGAAGAACTCAGGCGGGATGACGGCGCATTGGATGGCGCCGAATTGCGTGCCTTCGATCTGACGCGGGATGGTGCCGAGCTGGCTCGCCGGATAGAGCTGCGCCTTGATGCGGCCGCCCGAGTCCTTCTCGACTGCCTCGCCGAAGGCCTTGCCGTATTCGTCGAGCACCGCGTGGATGGTGGGCGTCGTGATCTTCATCACGAACGTCTTGTCTTGCGCCTGCGCCGAGCCGAAGCTCAGCGCCGCGGCCAAAACGCCCGCGGCGGCGGTTGCCGCCAACTTTTCTGGCACGGAATTCACCTCGTCCTCCCTCTGCGGATTGCGTCTTTTTTTGAGCACGACCCGGAAAGCCGAGCACCGGTTTTCCGGGAAAATCATGCTCCAACTCGCAATCGTGTTGTTGCAGAGGGGATCGATATTGTCCAGTTCGCCGGCCGCCGCTTCAATCGGCGCGCGCGAGCGGTCCCGCACTCTACGGCGTGGTGAATCGCCGTTTCGGGCATGCTCCAATCAGGCAGGTCGGAGCATGCCTCGCATCAAGAAATATGACGGCGCAAGCTCTGGATTAAAACGGATTAGCAAATCCGACGTCCAAATATTCGGCGGCGAGATAGAGCGGACACGCAGAGTGCGTGTCCGGTTCTCCGCTCACCAGCCATCCGCCTTGCACCGCACCGGCGACGACGGATTGCGCGGGTCGCACTGGATATAGGCTCCGCCTGGAGCGTTGGCCGCCGCGATCGCTGGCGCGCTGGCAGCCAGCATCGAGGCCAAGAGCAGAATCTTGGCTATCGTGGTGCTTCGACTTCCGATCATGTTTTTATCTCCTCTATCGCCCGGGGCTTTAACGCCGCGCGAGGCTTATGCGCTGTAGATAAGGACCGCCAAACCAGCCGGTTATTCCCCAAAGAGGGGATACGGGTCGTACTTTGGTTTACCCGGCGCCGCGGTTGCCCGCCAAAAGAATGGGCCCCGGAGGGGGTTCCGGGGCCCGTTGCGAACCTGCCATTGGGGGAGTTTGGGGACCGTGGCAGGCTCAGCGTCGCTACGAGGGAATTGGTGTTAGGCCATCCAGAACGGCTTGACGGAGGTCAGGTCGCGCCGCTCCAGTTTGAAACCGACATCCTTGAGGCACCGGTCGCTCAGGGCGTTGAGGTCCACGTCGTCCAGGCCGCGCTGCCGGGGCAGAAAACTCAGGCTGGTCAACTTCCGAGCGATGGTGGTCATGGCTAATCTCCATATCCGGCATTGCCCAACATAGGCATTCCGGCAAGAAACAATGTGACTGGCATCACAAAATGACGCTTTTCGGCGGGGAATTGGCCGGCGGCCGCGCGACGGCAGACCCCGGCAGCCGCCCGCCGAATGGGCGGCGAAAAATGGCAGTCAGTTGCCGCGCAAGAGCGACGTGCCGGTCATCTCTTTGGGCTTCGGCAATTCCATCAATTCCAAAAGCGTCGGCGCGATATCGGCGAGCCGGCCTTCGCCGTCGAGCGCGCGATTGCGCGCGCCGACAAGAAGGAGCGGCACCGGATTCGTGGTGTGCGATGTATGCGGACCGCCGGTCTGCGGATCGCGCATCATTTCGCAATTGCCGTGATCGGCGGTGACGAGAAGCGCGCCGCCGGCGTTCCGGATCGCTTCGGCGATGCGGCCAAGCCCCGCATCCACCGTCTCTACCGCCTTGATTGCAGCAGGCAGGCTGCCGGTATGGCCGACCATGTCGGGATTGGCGTAGTTGAGAACGATCAGATCGAATTTGCCGGAGTTGATTGCGGCGACCGCCTTGTCGGTCAATTCCGGCGCCGACATTTCCGGCTGCAAATCGTAAGTCGCGACCTTCGGCGACTGCACCATGATGCGCTCCTCGCCGGCATAGGGCTCCTCGCGGCCGCCATTGAGGAAATACGTGACGTGCGGATATTTCTCGGTCTCCGCCATGCGCAGCTGGGTGCGGCCGGCCTCCGCCGCCACTTCGCCGAGGATGTTGTGCAGCGTCTGCGGCGGGAAGATCGTCGCCATCAGTTTGTCGAGCGCCTCGGAATATTGCGCCATGCCGACCGCGGTGGCGAATTTGACGATGCGCTGGCGCGGGAAGCCGGCGAAATCCGGATCGAGCATGGCGCCGAGAATTTCGCGCACCCGGTCGGCGCGGAAGTTGAAGCACAATATGCCGTCGCCGTCTTTCATGCCGCGATAGTCGCCGATCGCCGCCGGCACGATGAACTCGTCGAACTTTTTGTTGGCATAGGCGTCGGCGATGGCGGCGCCGGCATCGGCAAAGCGCGGGCCGTCGGCTTTGACGATGACGTCGTAGGCCTTCTCGACGCGGTCCCAGCGCTTGTCGCGGTCCATCGCATAATAGCGGCCGCTCACCGTCGCGATCTTCACCGCCGCCGGCAGCGCCGCAATAAGCCGCTTGATGTCGTCGGCCGCCGACTGCGGCGGCGTATCGCGGCCGTCGGTCAGCGCGTGGACGAGCGTCGGCACGCCGGTCGCGGCGAGAATTTTCGCCAGCGCCGCGGCGTGGTCCTGGTGCGAATGCACGCCGCCCGGCGAGACCAGGCCGAGGAGATGGCAGGTGCCGCCGCTCGCTTTCAGCTTGGTGATGAGATCGGTAAGTGCCGGCGCGCGCGCGATATCGCCCTTGGCGATCGCGGCGCCGATGCGCGGCAGATCCTGCGTGACCACGCGCCCGGCGCCGATATTGAGATGGCCGACTTCGGAATTGCCCATCTGGCCGTCCGGCAGGCCGACGTCCTTGCCGCAGGTGTGCAGAAAGCCGTGCGGCATGGTTTGCCAGAGCCGGTCGAAGGTCGGCGTCTTGGCCTGGCGGATGGCATTGTCGGCAGGGTCTTCGCGCCAGCCCCAGCCGTCCAATATCACGAGCATGACCGGGCGGCGGCGCTGCATGGTGCGATATCCTCGGACTTACGATGAACCCGAGGTATGGCGGATTGCGGCAAGGGTCAATGCGCCGCAAGGCATCGGCAATGCGCCGGCGGCCTTACGCCGCCGCCACCTGGCCGGCTTCCCAGCCGAGCATGGCGCGCTTCCTGGTGATGCCCCAATGATAGCCGGTGAGTTCACCGGATTTACCGACGACGCGGTGGCAGGGCACGACGAACGACACCGGGTTCTTGCCGACGGC
>DATAWA010000118.1:0-56616 GCA_036267435.1 Xanthobacteraceae bacterium
CTTCCTTAGGCGGCTGTCCGGCCTCTTGTCCGGATGCCCACCGACCGACACACGGCCACAGGCACGTGCGAAATTGGGCAAATCCGCAATAAGCGATTTAGCTTATGCGTGCAAGCTTTTTAGTTTTAAGGAAGTGTAAAAGCCGGTCGCGATGCCCGAGCGTCGTGTCAGTCTCTGAAGAACGGCTCGACGCGATGCGCCGCGCGGATGAACTGCACCATCACGGCGATGCCGCACGCCATGAAGAGACCGTCGAGCACACGCGCGCCCAGCGTGCCGAGCGCGAACAGGTTGGCGATCGCCCAACTGCCGGCAAACGCCGCGCCGAATACTTCGGCGCTGATGAGGATCGCCGCGCTGAACACGGTCAATACGTTCGGCCAGAGGATACGCCGGGCGGGTCGCAGCTGCGTGGTGTTGTCCATAAGTCCGATTCTCGACAGTTACGCCGCATCCCGCGCGGCTTTGGCGGTCAACAGACCGGCCTCCGTGAGCGCCAAGCGGATACGCTCGATTTCGGCACGGCCGATTTTAACGAGCGGCGGCCGCACCACCGCGCGCGGCAAGCGGCCGAGCAGCACCAGAGCCTCTTTCATCCGGTTATGCATATCGGCCCAGGGCTCGGAATAGAACACCTTGGCGAGCGGATAAATGCGGTCGTTGATTAGGCGCGCCTCGGCGAGGTCGTTCGACTTGACCGCCCGGAACAGCGACGCCTGCAGGTCGGCGATGACGCTGCCGGAGCCCGAGAGAAGCCCATTGCAGCCGAGCACCAGAGAACTCAACAGCCAGGCGCTGTGGGTCGACAGGACATTGACCGGACGCTTGAGGCTTTGCAGCTCGCGCACGTGCATTTCGTGCTGCGGAACATTGCCGCACCAGTCCTTGATAGCACGGATGGTCGGCACCTCGTCGACCATCCGCAGGAGGGTGTCGCGCGGATAGCCCTGGCCGGTCGAGAGCGGATACTGGAACGCGATCAGCGGCAGGCTCGATGCGTCGGCGATGCGTTTGAAGTGCTCGATCGCCATGGCAGGCGATTGGCCGAGCGTAAACGGCGCCGGGGGGAATACCAGAAGCGCCGAGGCGCCGGCCGCCTCGGCCATCCGCGCGATCTGCGCCGCTTCCAAGCTGCCGTCCGCCCAGACCCCGTTGACGATGGGCAGCCGGCCGCCAATCTCGTCCTGAGCGACGTCGAGGACGCGGCGCTGCTCATCGAAGCTGCACGAGGCCACCTCGGTCGAGTGGGCGTTTATGGTAACGGCGGAAAGCCCGTCGACGGCCGCAACGTCACGCAGGTGCTTGCGAAAGCCGGCCTCGTCGATCGCCAAATCGTCGGTGAACGGCAGGATAACGGCCGGAATGACGCCGTGCGGCAGATAATGGGCATGACGGGGCATTTTCGCTTTCCTTGACGCTTTTGCGGCGCTCGCAGAAAGACATATATCACGCCTACCCCTGCTGTTGGTAAGACCCCCCAATGTCCGAAGCGCCTGCCGGTTCCGCCGCCCCCAATCCGTTTTTCGAGGCCTGGAACACCCCCGACGGTGTGCCGCCGTTCGAGCGTATTGCGCCGGAGCATTTCCGGGACGCCTACGCGCGGGCGCTTGCCGAGCACGACGCCGAAATCGCGGCCATCGCCGGCGCTGCCGCAGCGCCGACCTTCGACAACACCATCGCCGCGCTGGAATTGAGCGGCCGGGCGCTTGAGCGGCTCGGCAACGTGTTCTGGCTGCTCGCCGGCGCGCATACCAACGACGCGCTGCTCGAAATCGAGCGCGAGATTTCTCCCCAGATCGCGCTGCACTGGAACAGAATCCATACCAACGCGGCGCTGTACCGCCGCATCGATACGCTGATGCGCGAGGCGGACGGTCTTGGGCTTAACGCCGAACAAATGCGGGTGACCGTGCGCTACCACACGAGCTTCCGCCGCGCCGGCGCGGCCTTGGACGAGCCGGCGAAAAACCGCCTCGGCGAAATCATTGGACGGCTGGCTGAGCTCGGCACGTCGTTCAGCCAGAACGTGCTCGCCGACGAGCAGGCTTTCGTCCTTGAGCTGACGGACGAAGCGGACTTGGCCGGTTTGCCCGATTTCATGCGCGATGCGATGCGCGCCGAAGCGCGCGACCGCGGCCTTACCGGCCATGCGGTGACGCTGTCGCGTTCCAGTGTCGAGCCGTTCCTGCAATTCGCCGACCGCCGCGATTTACGCGAAAAGGTGTTCCGCGGCTTTGTCATGCGCGGCGACAACGGCGGCGCAACCGACAACAAGGCGATCATCGCCGAAACGGTGCAATTGCGCGCCGAGCGCGCGCGGCTCCTCGGCTACGACGACTTCGCCCATTATCGGCTTGATGACGCGATGGCGAAGACGCCGCAGGCCGCCCGCCAACTCCTCGATGCGGTATGGACCCCGGCCCGCGCGCGCGCTCTCGCCGATCGCGACGCCATGCAGGCGCTGATCCAGGAAGAAGGCGGCAATTTCAAACTGGAGCCCTGGGACTGGCGCTACTACGCGGAAAAGCTGCGGCAGCGCCAATGCGAATTCGACGAAGCGGCAATCAAGCCGTACCTCGATCTCGAACGCATGATCGAAGCGGCGTTCTACACGGCGGAGCGCCTGTTCGGGCTGACATTCACCCCCAGTCACGTGCCGACTTGGCATCCCGACGTCCGCGCCTGGGACGTCCGCGGCACCGATGGCAAACACGTCGGGCTGTTCTTCGGCGATTATTTCGCGCGGCCGTCCAAACGCAGTGGCGCCTGGATGACCTCATTGCGCGATCAGGAACGGCTGTCGGGCGAGATCCGGCCGCTGATCGTTAATGTCTGCAACTTCGCCAAGGCCGCCGCCGGCGAGCCGACGCTGCTGTCGTTCGATGACGCGCGCACGCTGTTTCATGAATTCGGCCACGCTTTGCACGGGCTGTTGTCGTCGGTCACCTATCCCACCATCGCGGGCACCAACGTCGCCACCGACTTTGTCGAGCTGCCGTCCCAGCTTTACGAGCACTGGCTGGAGCAGCCGGACGTGCTGCGCCGGTTTGCCCGCCATTATCAGACCGGCGCCCCGATGCCGGACGAACTGTTGCGGCGGCTCCTTGCCGCTCGCAATTTCAACAAGGGCTTCGCCACGGTGGAATACATCGCCTGCGCCGTGGTCGATCTCGACTTCCATTCGCTCACGGACCCGCGACGGATCGATGCCGCCGCCTTCGAAGCCGGATCGCTGTCGGGCATCGGCATGCCGCATGAGATCGCGATGCGGCACCGGCCGCCGCAGTTTGCCCATATCTTCTCCGGCGGCGGCTATGCCGCGGCTTATTACAGCTACATGTGGTCGGAAGTGCTCGACGCCGATGCCTTCGCCGCCTTCGAAGAGACCGGCGATATCTTCGATCCCGCCACGGCGAAGCGGCTGCACGACTGCATCTATGCCGCCGGCGGCTCGCAGGAGCCGGCGGACGCCTATAAAGCGTTTCGCGGCCGGCTGCCCAGCGCCGATGCGCTGCTGCGCAAGCGCGGCTTCGCGGCCGCGGCCGATTGAGCATGAGCGACCTGCACAGCGGCGGCCATCGCCGCGGCGTTGTTTGCGCGCCGCACTTCGCCACGGTCGAGGCCGGCCGCACGATCCTGGCCGAAGGCGGCAATGCGATCGAGGCGATGGTGGCCATGGCCGCCTCGATCGCCGCGGTTTACCCGCATATGAACCATCTCGGCGGCGATGGGTTTTGGCTCATTCGCGAGCCCAGCGGCCGCGTCCGCGCCATCATGGCGGCGGGCCCGGCCGGTGCGCTGGTGAAGCCCGAACTCTACCGCGATGACGAAACGATACCGCCGCGCGGGCCGCTCGCGGCGCTCACGGTGCCCGGGGCAGTGGGCGGCTGGGCGCTGGCGCTCGAGGCTGCACGTACCCACGGCGGGATACTGCCGCTCGACATTCTCCTGGCCCCGGCCATCGCCCAGGCTGGAAATGGCTATGCGGTGACCCGCAGCCAGGCGCGGTTGACGCAGGAGCATGTCGCCGGGCTGCAAGGCCTTCCTGGCTTTGCTGCGACATTCCTGCCGGACGGCAAACCGCCGGCTGTCGGCGACCTCCTGAAACAGACTGCGTTTGCCGCCACGCTGTCGCATTTGGCGCATTCCGGGCTCGACGATTTTTATCGCGGTGATATCGGGCGCGAGATCGCCGCCGATCTCGATCGCATCCAAAGTCCGGTGACGCGGCTCGATCTGGAGCGCTATCGCGCTACCCTCGCCGAACCGCTGCACGTGGCGCTGCCGTCGGGCACGGTCTTCAACACCGACGCGCCGACGCAGGGTGTCGTATCGCTGATGATTCTTTCGTTGTTTGCCCGGCTCAACGTGACCCAGGCGGAAAGCTTCGACCACGTTCACGGCCTGGTCGAGGCAACCAAGCGCGCTTTGCGGGTTCGCGACCGCTCCGTCACCGACCCAAAATATCTCGCCGCGCCGCTCGAGCGCTTTCTCGCGGATCGGTTCATCGCGAGCGAGGCCGCGCAGATCGACCGCAAGAAGGCGGCGCCCTGGCCGGCCGGCGGCGGCGCCGGCGACACGATCTGGATGGGCGCGGCCGACGCCGGCGGTCTCGTCGTGTCCTATATCCAGTCGCTGTACTGGGAATTCGGTTCCGGCTGTGTGTTGCCGGCGACCGGCATATTGATGCAGAATCGCGGCGCGAGCTTTTCACTTCAAGCCGGCGCACTCAACGCCCTCGCGCCCGGCCGCGTGCCGTTTCACACGCTTAATCCCGCGCTTACCGTCCTCAAGGACGGCCGGATCATGGCCTATGGCTGCATGGGCGGCGACGGCCAGCCGCAGACGCAAGCGGCGCTGTTTACCCGCGCTATCGATTTCCGCGAGCCGCTGGCGGAAGCACTCGAACGGCCGCGCTGGGTGCTCGGCCGCACCTGGGGCGCGCCGCGCACGGCGCTGCGGCTCGAGCCGCGGTTCGACGACGCTCTCATCGACGCACTCATGGCAGCAGGTCACGACCTCGATGTATTGGCGGAACCCTATTCCGACGTCATGGGTCACGCCGGCGCGGTAGTGCTGCACCCCAACGGCGGTTTGGAAGGCGCACACGATCCGCGCGCCGACGGCGGGGCGGCGGGGGCCTAGCCGATCACTCGTGCGACGCGCAGCGATGTCTGTTGGATCGCCCGCAAAGGTTAAGCGGCCCGAACAGTCTTGATGCGCTTGGCATCGTTCGGCTTGAGATTCCGCCGCGCCAATTTCAGATCGTAGTGGCTCTGAAGATTTATCCAGAATTCCGGACTGTTGCCGAAGTACAGGCCGAGCCGGAGCGCGGTATCAGCCGTGATACGGCGCCGATTGTTGATAATTTCGGTAATGCGGTTCGGCGAAATGCCTATGGCCCTCGCAAGCTGGTTCTGCGAGAGGTCATATTCAGCGAGGAACTCCTCTTTCAGCATTTCACCAGGCGTGACCGGCGCGAATTCGTTCTTCATCATCATTCTCCCCTTAATGATAGTCCACGATCCGAACGTCGCGCGGCTCGCCATTGATCCATTTGAAAATGACTCGCCATTGCCTGTCGACGCGGATCGAATAAACTCCTTCAGATCACCCGAAAGCTTTTCCAACCGGTTCGAGGGCGGCTCCGTCAAATCTTCAAGCCGGCTTGCTGCATTCAACGCCTCAAGCTTGCGCTTCGCCTTTCGGGCGATCCCTTCGAACTGGCGAACCCGGTGGTCGTTGAACAGGGCCTCGGTGGCTTCATCGCCGAACGATCTGATCATCACCCTAGGCTATATACCGAATACCGGTATACGATCAAGTCCGCGGCTTGGATCAGCAGGATTCCATTGGATGGGAAAGCCGCGCACGATCCGCGCGCCGACGGCGGGACCGCTGGAGTGTAGCCAACGCCCTTAAAAGCGGCGGCTGATCTGAATATCGCGCCGTGCTCTCTGAACCGTGTCGTCAATGCGTTTGACTTCGCGAATAAGCTCGTTGATCGCCCGGATCAGGCTCTCATTGACGTCGCGCTGCGAGACTTGTTGCTTGGCCTCGCGAAGAAAATATTCGATTGTCGACTGGGATTGACGCATCGGCCACCACCTGGAACCCAAGCAAGCCTAACCCGCAAAGGTGAAGCTTTTTTCGACATGGTGTCTAAAATTGTCCCGAATCCGGTTCAAAGGTCCAAACCTGTATTAGGCTTTGCCAGCGCCCGGCGAGCGCGCATAAGCGCGTCCGACACGCAAAAATACGCCGCCGAGCGTTTTAAGAATGGTGCCTCTTTTTCGCCCGCGCCCGCGCGTCGGCCACTATGACTTTGAACACTTTCATTTCCACAGCGCCCGGCACTCGGAACGTGCCGACGATGAAGCCGGGCGTCCCCTCAAATCCAAAGGCGTCGGCCTGCGCTTCATTGCGGGCCAATAGCTTGTCGAGTGTCTTTTGATGCGCCTGGAGGTCCTTGATCGCCAGGTCGACGTCGACCCCGGCCTGGACAAGAAGCGCGGTGATACTCTCTTTGGTGAGCTTGGCATCGGCTCCGATCAGGGCATCGTGAGCTTCGGCGTATTTGTTTTGATATTTCGCCGCCAGCACTATTTCCGCCGCGGCGGTCGACATCGGGCCGAAGACCGGCCAGTCCTTCAAGACCAATCTGATATGGCCGTCCTCCCGCACCAATTGCGCGAGCTCCGGCGCCATCTTTTTGCAATACGGGCACTGATAATCGAAATATTCGACCACCGTCAGGTCGCCGTCGGGATTCCCCAAAGACGGAATTTCCGGATCGCGCAGCACGCTGTCGCGGCTGAGGAGATCGTCCGGCTGCTGCCCGAAGGCGACCGCCGAAAGCGAGCCGAAGGCTACGGCGATGGCGCAAACATAAGCGAGCAGAGAGCCCTGCTTCCGGCTTACGGCGATTTGCTCTGCGCTCATGGATTAACAACCTCGGTTATTTGTTCGTGTTGGCCCGTGCGTGCTGGCGTTTTTCGACAGCACGGACGAACAGGATACCGGCGCAGTCCAAAAAAAAATCACTCCATCGGGCTTAGCCCGAGCTTGTCCATCAGCTCGCGATCGCGATCGCGGCCGGGATTCGGCGTAGTGAGGAGCTTCGGTCCGTAGAAGATCGAATTGGCGCCGGCGAGGAAACACAAGGCCTGGGTTTCCTCGCTCATATCTTCGCGGCCGGCGGACAACCGCACCATCGAACGCGGCATGGTGATGCGGGCGGCGGCGACGGTGCGCACAAATTCGATGCCGCCGAGCGTGGCTTGCCCGGCGAGCGGCGTGCCCTCAACGCGCACCAGCATGTTGATCGGCACCGATTCCGGATGCGCCGGCAAGCTCGCCAGCGTCACGATCATGCCGATACGATCCTCTTGCGTCTCGCCCATCCCGACGATGCCGCCGCAGCACACATGGATGCCGGCACCGCGAACGCGATCGAGCGTCTCCAAGCGATCCTGGTAGGTGCGCGTAGTGACGATCTCGCCATAGAATTCGGGTGAGGTGTCGAGGTTATGGTTGTAGAAATCGAGGCCCGCCTGCTTCAGCCGCCGAGCCTGCGGCGTAGTGAGCATGCCGAGCGTGGCGCAGGCTTCCAGACCCAGCGATTTGACGCCTTCCACCATGGCGCACACCGTGTCGAGATCGCGATCCTTCGGCTCGCGCCATGCGGCGCCCATGCAAAAGCGGCTGGCGCCGGCGGCTTTAGCCGCGCGCGCCTCCGCCAGCACGGCATCGAGCGCCATCAGCTTCTCGGCACGCACGCCGGTGTCGTAGCGCGCGCTTTGCGGACAATAGGCGCAATCCTCGGGGCAACCGCCGGTCTTGATCGACAAGAGCGTCGATACCTGCACTTCCGCGGGATCGAAATGCTGTCGGTGCACGCCCTGCGCGCGAAACATCAGCTCCGGAAACGGCAGCTCGAACAGCGCGCGCACCTCTTCGCGGGTCCAGTCGTGACGGGGAGCGTCCATCGTCACGGGACGCAATGAGCGATCGGCAGCGTAAGACATGCCGCAATCTAACCGGCGGCAGGCTCCGGGGGAAGGGCGCGATCAGGCAGCCGTGGGCGCGACGAGGCGGAGCGGCTTTTTCGCCGGTGCAGTCTTGCCGGATCGCAACAGCTCGGTCGTCCGCTCGGCATCGATGGGCTTGCTGTAATAGTAGCCCTGGCCGTATTCGCAGCCGGCCGACAACAGAAAACGCTCCTGACCTTCGGTCTCCACGCCCTCGGCGATGATCTCGATGCCAAGCTCATGCGCGAGCCTGATCGCCGCACGCACGACGGCCGCATTGCGGGGGTCGGTGTCGACCGCGAACACCAGCTCCTGGGCGATCTTGACCCGATTGATCGGATAGTTCGCCAAATAGCTGAGCGACGAATAACCGGTGCCGAAATCATCGACTGCGATGCGCACGCCGAGCTGGCGCAGCTGCTGAAAGCGCGCGTCATGCTGCTGGGTGATATCCATCAGCACCGATTCGGTAAGCTCGATCTCGACCATGCCCGGTGGGATGCCCCACTTGTCGAGACTGGCGGCAACCTCGCGATCAAGGTCGCCGGAGCCTTTGAAGTGCAAGGCGGAAAAGTTGACGCCCAACAGTTCGGGCGCAATGCCGGCTTCCCGCCAAGCCCGCAATTGCCGGCAAGCCGCATCGAGCACCCATTCTCCGAGGATCTGGATCTGACCCGACCGCTCCGCGATCGGAATGAACACCGACGGCGAAATTTGGCCGCGCTTGCAGTGGTTCCAGCGCAGCAGCGCCTCGAGGCCGACAATGCGGCCCGAGCGCAACTCGACTTGCGGCTGATAATGCAACTCCAACTCGCCACGGTCGATCGCGCCGCGCAGCTCTTCGGCGATAACAACGCGCTCCTGCACCTGGCGATCGAGATCGGTGCTGTGAAAGCGATAGCAATGGCGGCCGTCCTCTTTGGCGCGATAGAGCGCGAGGTCGGCCTGGATCATCATTTCGTCCGGCCGCGCCACATCGGCGCTGTATCGGGAGATGCCAATGCTCGCGGAAATGTGGAGCTCGTTGCCTTCGATCTTACAAGGTTGCGCAATCAGCTGGCCGATCTTGGCGGCCAGCATCCCCGCAGCGGAAAGATCCAGGACATCGCCTTGCAGCACCGCGAATTCGTCGCCGCCGAAACGGGCTACCAGGTCCGTCTCGCGAACCGCGGCTTTTACCCGCGCCGCGACCTGCCGCAGCAGCTCATCGCCGATGGCATGGCCGAGTGTATCGTTGACGTCCTTGAAGTGGTCGAGATCGAAATAGATCACTGCGAACGGCGCCGCGCCGCGCCGGCATGCCGCGAATACATTTTGCAGACGCTGCACAAAGGCGCGCCAGTTGGCGAGCGCGGTAAGCGCGTCGCTCTGCGCGAGGTCGAACACTTTTTGATTGATCCGCATCATCCGGAAGGCGTGGCTGCGGGCCGAACGGATATAGATGACGGCAGCCGCGGTAAGGATAAGCCCGAACCCCAATACGACCCAGGCCCGGTCATGATGCGCGACCAATGGGCCGCGAGGCATTGGCCGCGCGACCATGGTCAACCAAGCTTTTCCATCCGCCTTGAGATCGCGCCGCCAAAAATTGCCGGAGGCGGCCTTCGCCAACGACACTGGCGCAAGCGGCGACGTGCGAAGCCGCGACGGGTGCATGAAGAACGGTATCGCTGCCGCGCTGCTGTCAGGCAAATAGAAAAACAGATCGAGCCCTTTGGGCGTTTTGTTATTGTGAATGACCGTAGTGACCATCGTGGCAGTGATAACCGACCAGTGGACGAAACCAACGAGATCGCGCCTCCGGGCTTCGACCGTATCGGGATGCGAGCCATGTCTGTAGATCGGCAGCGAAAAAAGGAAGCCTGGCTGAATGCCGCCGGTGCTGACCAGTTTGGGAACCGGAGAAAACGACAGCCGGTTTTCGTCGCGCGCGCGCTCAAGCTCAGCCAGTGTCGGCTGTTCCGAGCCCAGATCAAGACCGTAAAGCGGCGATGTCTTGGGCACCGTGGCGTAGAAAATCGGAAAGTATTCGTCGCGCTCCGGCGACCGAACAAGCTTGCCGTCGGGGGGGATGGCCTTGATTTGGTAATCCGGAAGGCCCTGCGACGCCCCCTGCCGTTCATGCGCGTCGCGCTCCTGCCTCGCGATGCGCGGCACCCACGACAACGTGGCTATGGCGGAATTTTCGTGGATAAGCGGCTGGGTGAAGGCGTCGAATTCGTTGCGCGTCACCGGATCGGCCGAACTATCGAACAGGGCTCGAACCGCTTTCAGTCTATTGGCATATTCATTGACGCCGTTTTGCAGCACCATGAAATGGTTTTCGGCAAGCACCGAGAATTGCCGCTCGGCATCGCCGTCGTCGCGCGCCAGAATGATCATCGTTACGGCCGCAGTGACGGCAAGCCCGATCGTAGCCGTTACGATGCACGGCACGAATTGCCGGAGCTTGCTCAACACCTGCATCACGCGCTTCATAACGCCCGTTTCGCTTGCCACCTGCCGCGGAGTTCCCGCACTGTACGCAGCCTCGGCATCTAATTCGTCACAACCAACTCCGATCCGAGACTGAAGATGTTGAGCGAGGTCAAAGTCGCGGAGCAATCCGCTCGGAACCGGCCTGAATGCTTAAGACGCCGTTAGTGACCGACCACGAAATTTGCTACGGTGCGAAACGCCTAGTTAATCGTGAGGAAGCCCGAGATGCCGGATTCGCCGCCCGACCGCCTGTCCACCGATCCGAAAAGTCCGCACTACGACGAGGCCGTGCTCACACGCGACGTCGGCATACGCTTCAAGGGCGTCGAGAAAACCAACGTAACCGAATATTGCATCAGCGAGGGCTGGATCCGGGTCGAGGCGGGGAAGACCAGGGATCGACACGGCAATCCGCTGCTGATCAAGCTGACGGGTGCAGTCGAGGCCTATTTCAAGGACGAGACAGAGGATTAGAGCATGATCCGGAAAAGTGGGTACCGGCTTTCCGAAAAGATCATGCTCCAGCTAAGACTCTAGACCATGATCCCTTCAACCTGATTGGATCATGGTCTAGGCCGCAACCGTCAACGCAGCGTTTTAGCGCCCTCGATCACCCGAAGGTCGATCTCGCCGATCAACGCCGCGCGCCGGGCCTCCGCCGCCGCAATCTCCTCGGTCGCCTCATTCGCGGTCGCGCTGTTAGAGCCCCAGACGACGAAACCGCCGAGCAGTGCCGCGGCGGCGCACGCCATCACCGCCGGATCGAAGCGGATCGCGTCAAATAACAGCGCGATCAGACCGATAAATCCCGCCGCGACAGCCACCCGCCCCGCCAGGATGAATTTGCGGCAGTTCTCGAGCTTGTCGGCCAGTTGTTCAATCCGCGCTTCGAGGCGCACGATTTCGTCGTGCGGGTCGCGGTCGTCCATCGCGATATCCGTCGCCCGGCGTGCACTACTCAGCCGCCACCCGGGTGGCCGGATCGATCGCCTCGACGCGCGCGGCGCAATACTTGAACTCGGGGATTTTGCCGAACGGATCGAGCTTCGGATTGGTAAGCAGGTTCGCCGCCGCCTCGACAAAGGCGAAGGGAATAAAAACCACGCCGTCCGGAATGGCATCGTCCTGCCGCGCCGTGAGCTCGACAGTGCCGCGGCGGGTGGCGACGCGCACCATATCACCAGGCTCGATGCCGAGCTTGGCAATCGTGCCGCGCGACACCGAAGCCACCGCTCCGGGTTCGAGAGCATCAAGCACGGTGGCGCGGCGCGTCATCGCGCCGGTGTGCCAATGCTCAAGCTCGCGGCCGGTGGTGAGGATGAACGGGTAGTCGGCATCCGGCGTCTCGTCCGGCGGCTGCAACTTTGCCGCAACGAGCTTGCCGAAACCGCCAGGACGCGGGAAGCCCTTGTCGAACACAACGTCACGGCCGGGCTTGTCCGGTGCATCGGCCGGATAGGTCACCGCGCTCTCGCGCTGCACGCGCTCCCAGGAAATGTTGTCGAGCGACGGCATCAGCGACGCCATCTCCGTGTAGATTTCGTCCGGACCGTTGTAGTTCCAGTTCAGGCCGATCCGGCGGGCGAGTTCCTGGATGAGCCACCAATCGTGCCGCGTATTGCCGGGCAGCGGCAGCGCCTGGCGGCCCATCTGCACCTGGCGATTGGTGTTGGTCACCGTGCCGTCCTTCTCCGGCCATGCGGATGCCGGCAGGATCACGTCGGCATAGACCGCGGTCTCGGTGAGAAAAAGGTCCTGCACCACCAGATGCTCGAGATGCGCGAGCGCTACGCGCGCGTGATTGAGATCGGGGTCCGACATCGCGGGATTCTCACCCATGATGTACATGCCCTTGATCACATCGGCGTGGACCGCGCTCATGATCTCGACGACGGTGAGGCCCTTTTTCGGATCGAGCTTGATGCCCCAGGCGTCTTCATAACGGGCGCGGATTTGCGGATCTTCAACCGATTTGTAATCGGGGAAGAACATCGGGACGAGGCCGGCGTCGGAAGCGCCCTGCACGTTGTTCTGACCGCGCAAGGGATGCAAACCCGTGCCCGGCCGGCCGATCTGGCCGGTGATCAGCGACAGCGCGATCAGGCATCGCGCATTATCGGTGCCATGAGTATGTTGGGAAATGCCCATGCCCCAGAAGATGATCGCCGACTTGGCGCGGGCGAACTTGCGCGCCACGGCGCGAATGACATCGGCCTCGACGCCGCAGATCGGCTCCATTTCCTCCGGCGTATAATCTTTGACGCTCTCGGCGAACTGTTTGAAGCCCTCGACATAGGTCTGAATGTACTGCTCGTCGTAGAGCTTCTCCGCCACGATAGTATTGAGCATACCGTTGAGCAGCGCCACGTCGGTGCCGTTCTTGAACTGCAGCATGTGGGTGGCGTGGCGCTTGAGCGCCTGACCGCGCGGATCGGCGACGATAAGCGTTGCGCCGCGTTTTTTCGCCTGCTTAAAGAAGGTCGCGGCGACCGGGTGATTTTCGGTCGGATTGGCGCCGATGACGAAAATCACTTCGGAATTCTTGCACTCGTTGAAAGTCGCCGACACCGCGCCGGAGCCGACGCCTTCCATCAGCGCCGCGACCGACGAGGCGTGGCATAGCCGGGTGCAGTGATCGACATTGTTGGTGCCGAATCCGGTGCGCACCAGCTTCTGGAACAGATAGGCCTCCTCGTTGGAGCCCTTGGCCGAGCCAAAACCGGCCAGCGCCTGCGATCCATCGCGGTCGCGGATCTTTTTCAGGCCCACCGCCGCGCGATCGAGCGCTTCATCCCAGGTCGCTTCGCGGAAATGCGTCCAGGGATTGGACGGATCGATATATTCATGCGGAATTTTCGGCACGCCGTCCTTGCGGATCATCGGCTTGGTGAGCCGCTGCGAATTGTGGACATAATCGAACCCGAAGCGGCCCTTGACGCACAAGCGGTTCTGGTTCGCCGGGCCATCCTTGCCGGAGACATAAAGCAGCTTGTCGTCTTTGATGTGATACGTGAGCTGACAACCGACGCCGCAATAGGGACACACGCTGTCGACCGAGCGGTCGGCCTTGCCGATGAAAACATTGTTGGCATCGACAAGGGTTGCCGGCATCAGCGCGCCGGTCGGACAAGCCTGGACGCATTCGCCGCAGGCGACGCAGGTCGAAGCCCCCATCGGATCGTCGAAGTCGAACACGATTTTCTCGCCATGGCCGCGCCCGGCCATGCCGATGACGTCGTTCACTTGCACTTCGCGGCAGGCGCGGACGCACAGATTGCATTGGATGCAGGCGTCGAGATTGACCGCCATTGCCACGTGGCTGCGGTCCGGCGGCGGCGAATTGCGCCGCGGGAAACGGCCCTGCTTGAGCTCCATCCGCGTGACGGTCTTCCACAATTCCGAATCCGGATCATGCGCGTGGGCTTGATCCGGCTGATCGGTCAGGAGCAGTTCCGCGACCATCTTGCGCGCGGTCTTGGCGCGGTCGGTCTGTGTCTTGACCTTCATGCCCGGCGACGGCGTACGGATGCAGCTCGCGGCCAGGACCCGCTCGCCTTCGATCTCGACCATGCAGACGCGGCAGTTGCCGTCGGGCCGGTAGCCGGGTTTCGGCGTGTAGCACAGATGCGGCAAGTCGATGCCGAGCCGGCCGGCGGCGCGAAAGATCGTCTCGCCATCGCGGATATCGATCTCGCGGTCGTCGATGGTGAAAGTCTTGGCCGTGGAGACCTCGCCCTTGCCGGCGAGCTTGTCGGCCGGTGCGGTGTGCGCCACGCCGGGCTTGCCATCACCGTAAGCGGCGCCGCCCGCGGCGCCCTTCTTATCGTGGCCGTAGCCGGCTGGTTGCTGTTCTTTGCGATCGTTCATGGCGCGGACCTTTGGATCACCAATGCCCCAGCGGCTTCTTCAGTTCGTCTGGGAAGTATTTTAGCACACTCAAAAGCGGATTGGGCGCCGCCTGGCCAAGCCCGCAGATCGAAGCGTCGCGCATCAGTGCCGACAGTTCGTCGAGCAGGGCGGGGTCCCACGGCCCGTGGGCCATCAGATCCGCCGCCTTTTCGGTGCCGACCCTGCACGGCGTGCACTGGCCGCAACTCTCGTCCTCGAAGAACTTGATGAGGTTGAGCGCCACAGCCTTCATATCGTCCTTGTCGGACAGGACCACAACCGCATGCGACCCGACAAAGCAGCCGTATTTTTCCAGCGTGCCGAAGTCGAGGGGGATATCGGCCATGGCTGCCGGCAGGATGCCGCCCGAGGCGCCACCCGGAAGATAGGCTTTGAACGTATGGCCATCGGCCATGCCGCCGCAGAACTCCTCGATCAGTTCGCGCGCGGTAACCCCGGCGGGGGCGAGTTTCACGCCCGGATTTTTGACCCGGCCGGACACTGAAAAGCTGCGGAAGCCCTTGCGCTCGTGGCGGCCTTGCGAGGTGAACCAAGTGACGCCTTTTTCGACAATGTCGCGCACCCAGAACAAGGTCTCGACATTCTGTTCGAGCGTCGGGCGGCCGAACAGACCGACCTGCGCCACATAAGGCGGACGGTGGCGAGGCAAGCCGCGCTTGCCCTCGATCGATTCGATCATCGCCGATTCTTCACCGCAGATATACGCACCGGCGCCCCGGCGCATATGGATCTTGGTATGCCTGGAAAGCCCGGCTTCTTCGACCTTGCCGATTTCCTGCTCAAGCAACAGGATGACTTCCGGGTATTCGTCGCGGACATAGATGTAGGTATCGGGCGCCTCGACCACCCAAGCCGCGATTAGCATGCCTTCGATAAAGCGATGTGGGTCGCGTTCGAGATAGTAGCGGTCCTTGAACGTGCCCGGCTCGCCTTCGTCGCAATTCACTGCGAACAGGCGTGGCGCCGGCTCGGCACGCACCAGCGACCATTTGCGCCCGGTGGGAAACCCGGCGCCGCCAAGTCCGCGCAGGCCGGCATCGCTAACGATCTTGATCAAGTCGTCGCGCGTCCGCTTGCCGCCGATGCAGGCCTTGAGCAATTCGTAACCGCCGCTTTTTACATAGGCGTCAAAACCGGTGGGCGTCGGATAGCATTCGGCATGGGCAGGCTTGGCGGCAGCCGCCGAAACCTTTGCCGCGTCCGCCCCCATCACCTGAACATGACCGACGGCGCAAACCGGCGCCCGATCACAAGCGCCCATGCACGGCGCACGCACGACGCGCACATTGGGACCGAGCTTTTGGGTCAGATCGGCAAGCAGTCGCTCGGCGCCAGCAAGCGCGCAAGACAGCGAATCGCAGACCCGGACCGTCACCGCAGGCGGCGGCGTCTCGCCCTCTTTCACTACGTCGAAATGCGCGTAGAAGGTCGCGACCTCGTAAACCTCGGTCAAAGCGAGCTTCATCTCCTGTGCCAGTGCCGCAAGATGCGCGGCGGAGAGATGCCCGTAATGGTCCTGGATCAGGTGAAGATGCTCGATGAGGAGGTCGCGGCGGCGCGGCCGGTCGATCAGCAAATCGCGCACTTGCGCAAGCGCCGTGGGATCAACCTGACGGCCTTTGGGCGTGCGCGGCGGCCGGCGGCGGCCGGGATGTCCGCGATCGGAACCGGTTTGGGGCGGCATTGTCGGCGGTGTCGTGAGGCTCATCATCTCTTTCTAAGGTGCCCAAGGCTCAATGGGAACTGCGGCCGATACGCCAGCGCCCGGCCGAAATTCACATGGAGCCGCGACACTTGGCCTCAGGTCGGGCCGAACCTTACCAATTCCGCGCGCCGCTCCGATTCAAGGCCCTGCTTGCTACCATCAACACATTGATAAATAGTCGCTTTCGCCTTCATCCGCAAAGCCCTGAGGGGATAAAGTTTCTTCATTGCCCGCCTATAGGGCGCTGAATTTACTCCACCCCTGCGTCACAAGTCCGACAATCATCCACGCCGCGAGCCAGCCCAGACGATGGTCGAACTTGCTATTCGCCTCACGCTATAGGAGATTTTTCCGAGTTCGACGTTTGCGCCGAATCCCGAAGGCGCGCGGCGAGACCGCCAGCCAAACGAAAAAATAGGGCTGCGGACGAATGGGGAAACCAAGGAGGACCACGCGATGAGTTTTCTCGATCGCAGCCATACGATCGCCGAACCCGGCTTTAGCCGGTGGATGGTGCCGCCGGCGGCTTTGTGCATCCATTTGTGCATCGGCCAAGCCTACGCCTTCAGCGTCTTCAACTTACCGATGACCAAGCTCCTTGGCATCACCCAATCCACGCCGGATGATTGGAAGCTGACCGAGCTGGGCTGGATCTTCTCCATCGCCATCTTCGTCCTTGGCGTCTCGGCGGCGACACTCGGACGCTGGGTCGAAGAAGGCGGCCCACGCAAGGCCATGTTCTATGCCGGCCTCGCCTGGGCGCTGGGTTTCTTCATTTCCGCTGTCGGCGTCTATGCCCACAATCTTTGGGTCGTTTATCTCGGCTACGGCGTGTTCGGCGGGCTTGGGCTTGGCATCGGCTACATCTCGCCGGTGTCGACGCTGATCAAATGGTTCCCCGACCGGCCGGGCATGGCGACCGGCATGGCCATCATGGGCTTCGGCGGTGGCGCCTTCATCGCCTCGCCGCTCTCGGTCTGGCTCATGGCCAGATTCTCGACGCCAACCCATGTCGGCGTCGCCGAGGCGTTTATCGGTCTCGGCATTATCTATTTGATCTTCATGTGGGTCGGCGCGGCAATCGTGCGCATTCCGGCGCCGGGTTGGAAGCCCGCGGGCTATACGCCGCCGGTGGTGGAACAGAAGCTGATCACCAGGAACGACGTCTATGTCTATGACGCGATCAAGACGCCGCAATTCTGGCTGATCTGGTGGGTGCTCTGCCTCAACGTGACCGCCGGCATCGGCGTGCTCGGGCAAGCGTCCGCCATGAGCCAGGAAATGTTCCCCGGTAAAGTGACGGCCGTCGCAGCGGCCGGGTTCGTCGGACTGCTGAGCCTGTTCAATATGCTCGGCCGTTTCTTCTGGGCTTCGACCTCCGACTATATCGGCCGCAAGAACACCTACTTCGCGTTCATGGTGCTCGGTTTCATCCTGTATTGCACCGTGCCTTATACGGGCTCGATCGGCAGCGTAGCCGGCTTCGTGATTTGTTTTCTGGTGATCATCTCGATGTATGGTGGCGGCTTCGCCACCGTGCCGGCCTATCTGAAGGACATGTTTGGAACGCGCTATGTCGGCGCCATTCACGGCTGGCTGATCACGGCCTGGTCGGCGGCCGGCGTTTTCGGTCCGGTGCTGGTGAACTACATCCGGCAGTACCAGATCGATCACGGCGTGCCGAAGGCAGATGCCTACAACATCACCATGTACATCATGGCGGGGCTGTTGGTGATCGGCTTCTTCTGCAATCTGATGATCAAGGCCGTGCATGCGCGCTTCCATATGAAGCCGGATCACGAGGCGATCAGAGCGCAAATGGAAGTCGACGCCGCCGGCGAACCGGCTGGAGCCTGAGGAGAGAGTCATGGCCACACAAAATCAAAATGGCACGACCGCGCTGCATCTCGTCCTGGCGTGGGGCTGGGTCGGAATCCCATTGGCGTGGGGCGTTTGGGAAACGGTCTTGAACGCGATGAAGCTGTTCCAATAAAAGCTCTTCCAGTCCTCGAAGAACGAACGGCGCGGCTGAAAGGCCGCGCCGTTTGCACATCATCGGGCTTCATCCGGCGCTGGCGTTTGCGTTCGCAGTGTCTTATGTGCGGGGTGCGCGGCGGCGCTGCGGCCGTCGGCGCATCGAGCGATGCGATGCAAGCCAAAACCGTTCTGATTTCTGGAATTGGCATAGCTGGACCGACCCTAGCATTCTGGCTGCGAAAAGCCGGCTTCCAGCCGACACTTGTCGAGCGCGCGCCGGCGCTCCGGACCGGCGGTTACGTGATCGATTTCTGGGGGCTCGGCTTCGACATTGCCGAGCGCATGGAACTTGCCGGGGAAATCAATCGCGTCGGCTACCACATACGCGAACTACGCATGGTCGATCGCCGCGGCAAGCGTGTGACCGGCTTCGACACCGCGGTATTCAGCGAACTGACCGGCGGCCGCTACGTGACCATCGGCCGCAGTGACCTGTCGCATCTTATCTTCGACCGCGTGAAGGACAATTGCGAGGTCCTTTTCGACGACGAAATCGTCACGCTGGAGCAGGATTCGGACGGCGTGCAGGTTGGGCTCAAGCGCGGCGGCGACCGGCGCTTCGACCTGCTGATCGGGGCCGACGGGCTGCACTCTGCGGTCCGCCGGCTGGCCTTCGGACCGCAGGCCAGCTTTGAAAAAAAGCTCGGCTATATGGTCGCCGCGTTCGAGAGCGGCGGATACCATCCGCGCGACGAGGCGGTCTATGTCATTCACACCGAACCCGGCCGCCAGCTGGGCCGCTTCGCGCTGCATGGCAACAATACCCAGTTTCTTTTTGTCTTTGCCAGCGACACAGATCAGTCCGCCGACAACGTCACATTGGATAAACAGAAAGCTCTGCTGCGCGAAAGCTTTGGCGGCGTCGAATGGGAGAGCGCACGCATCCTCGACGCGCTTAATCGCACGCAAGAGCTTTATTTCGATCGCGTCAGTCAGATCGCAATGGACCGCTGGTCGAGCGGGCGTGTGGCACTGCTCGGCGACGCCGCGTTCTGCATTTCGCTATTGGGCGGTCAAGGTTCCGCCCTGGCAATGACGGCCGCCTATGTACTTGCGGGCGAACTGGCCAAATCCGAAGGAAACTACGAAGCCGCCTTTCGCAATTACGGGGAATTATTGCGCGACAATATCGCCAAGGAGCAACGCGCCGCCTTGCGTTTTGCCGGCTTCTTTGCACCGAAGAGCCGGCTAAATCTGTTCTTGCTCGAACAAGCGATCAGAATGTTCCGCATTCCGGGAATTGCGAGATACGCCATTGGAGCCGACATCGCGGACAAGCTGCAGCTGCCGGACTACGGCTTTGCCGCAATCTCCGCCGCTACCCGATAGTCGCGCGGAAAAGCGAACGGCGCGGCCATGCCGCGCCGTCTTTTTTGGCGGATACGACCGCAGGCCTACGCCACCTTTTCCTTCAGGTGCGGGAACATGGCGTGCAGCGCCTCCTGATCCATCTCGGTCTTGAACTTGTGGCGGTCCTTCAGCGTAGCGGCCTTTTGCGCGGCGGGCCGAGCGTTGATCTCATCGACCAAGCGCTTCAGATTCTTGTACTTGTCCCAGGCGCCCTCGCCGACCACGTTCGGCAGCATGCGCGCCCAGCCCCAGACGTTCATGTCGACGATGGTGTAGCTGTCGCCCAGCATATATTTGTGCTGGCCAAGCCGCGAGTCGAGGATACCGGCGTGACGGTTCCCCTCGAAGACATAGCGGTTGATGGCGTAAGGCAGCTTCTCCGGCGCATAGACGCGAAAGTGCACCGCCTGGCCGAAATACGGCCCGACGCCGGACGAGACAAAGAACATCCAGGACAACAGCTCGCCCCGCGCCTTGTCGGTTTTGGCCGGCAAGAACTTGCCGGTCTTCTCGGCGAGATAGAGCAGGATCGCGCTCGAATCGAACACCGTGGCGTCGCCATCGACAATGGCCGGCAGTTTTGCATTCGGGTTGATCGCCAGAAATTCCGGCTTGTGCTGCTCGCCCTTGCGGGTGTCGACCGGAATTGCCTCATGCGGCAGGCCGGTCTCTTCAAGAAATAGCGCCACCTTGGTCGGGTTCGGCGCGCCGCTATAGTAGAATTTCAGCATTGGTCTCTCCTTGCACTGCTTCCGCAGATTGTGCGCTCATTCCCGCGAAGGCGGGAATCCAGTCTGGGTCCCCGCCTTCGCGAGGACGAGCGTCTCGTTAAAACAATCCGACAATCTTGCCGTCGGGACCGACATCGATCACGTCGGCCGCGGGCACTCTCGGCAATCCCGGCATGGTCATAACCTCGCCGCAGATTGCAACAACGAATTCCGCCCCGGCTGAAAGCCGCACTTCGCGCACGTTGATGACGTGGTCGGTCGGCGCGCCCTTGGCGTCGGGGTTGGTCGAGAAGCTGTATTGCGTCTTGGCAACGCAAATCGGGAATTTACCGTAGCCCATCGACTCGAAATTCGCCAATTGATCGCGCACCGCTTTGTCCGCGGTGACGTCCTTGGCGCGGTAGATTTCCCTGGCGATGGTGCGGATTTTCTCGAACAGCGGCATGTCGTCGGGATAGAGGAATTTGAGCTTGCTGTCGCCGCTCTCGGCGACCTTGACCACGGCGCGCGCGATATTGGCCGCGCCCTCGCCGCCCAACGCCCAGTGATCGGCCATCAGCGCTTCGACACCGAGCGCCTTGCACTTTTCTGTCACCAGCTTGATCTCGGCTTCGGTATCGGCGGAAAAGCGGTTGATCGAGACCACCGGAACGACGCCGAACTTGCGAATATTCTCGATGTGGCGCTGCAAGTTTGCCATGCCGGCTTCCAGCGCCTTGAGATTCTCGGCCTTGAGATCCTCTTTCTTGACGCCACCGTGCATTTTAAGCGCGCGGATCGTCGCCACCAGCACAACGCAGTCGGGCGCGATGCCGGCCTTGCGGCATTTGATGTCCATGAATTTCTCGGCGCCGAGATCGGCGCCGAAGCCGGCTTCGGTGACGACGTAATCGGCAAGCTTCAGCGCCGTGGTTGTCGCCAGCACCGAGTTGCAGCCATGCGCGATGTTGGCGAACGGGCCGCCGTGGATGAAGGCCGGTGTACCTTCCATGGTCTGCACCAAGTTCGGGGCCAGCGCTTCCTTCAAGAGCACGGTCATGGCGCCGTGCGCCTTGAGGTCGCCGGCACGGATTGGCTTCCTATCGCGCGTATAGCCGACCACGATATTGCCGAGCCGCTTCTTGAGATCGTCGAGATCGCGCGCCAGACAGAAGATCGCCATCACTTCCGAGGCAACCGTGATGTCGAAACCGTCCTCGCGCGGAAATCCGTTGGCGACGCCGCCGAGCGAATTGACGATCGAGCGCAAGGCGCGATCGTTCATGTCGAGCACCCGGCGCCAAGCCACGCGCCGAGGATCGATACCGAGCGTGTTGCCCCAATAAATATGATTGTCGAGCAGCGCGGCGAGCAGATTGTTCGCCGAGGTAATGGCGTGGAAATCGCCGGTGAAGTGCAGATTGATGTCTTCCATCGGCACGACTTGCGCATAGCCGCCGCCGGCGGCGCCGCCCTTAACGCCGAATGACGGACCGAGCGACGGCTCGCGAATGCACAGCATCGCTTTTTTGCCGATGTGATTGAGCGCATCGGTCAGGCCAACGGTCGTCGTCGTCTTGCCTTCGCCCGCGGGGGTCGGATTGATGGCGCTGACCAGGATCAGCTTGCCGTTGGGCTTGTTCTGCAGCGACTTGACGAAATCCATCGATACCTTGGCCTTGTAGTGGCCATAGGGTTCGAGGTTTTCCGGCGCAATGCCGAGCTTTTCCCGGGCGACATCGACGATTGGCCGCTTCTTGGCGGCTTGCGAGATTTCAATATCGGATTTCGGCGACTGATGTTGTGATGCGGGCATGTCAAAGATCCATCGATTGAATGAAAACCCGGCAGGGTTCCGAGGTCGTCACGCCCGATCTTGCGTCGGGCATGACGGAGTGAATTATGTGAAACGAGCCTTGGGCTGGAGGCTTGCGGATTTCGCCCACTCGCCGGCTTCGATCTTTTTGCCGTCGGCGGGCTGCACCCGAGTGACCTTGAAGCGCCCATCGGCGCAGACCACGGTGAAGCCGTCCGCTTCGACCGCGGCGATCTCGCCGAGCTTGCCGGCGATCCCTTTCGGATCTTTGGCCGGCAGCGGCTTGGCGTCAAAAATCTTCAGTTGTTTGCCGTCGAGCGTCGTCCAGGCGCCGGGCGCCGGGTTGCAGCCGCGAATGAGGCGATCGATCTGCTCCCAGGGCTTGCCCCAGTCGATCTTGGCGTTATCCGCCGTGCAGCGGCCTTCATAGGTGGCCTT
The DNA here is from genome assembly GCA_036267435.1 of Xanthobacteraceae bacterium. Classification (GTDB taxonomy): domain Bacteria; phylum Pseudomonadota; class Alphaproteobacteria; order Rhizobiales; family Xanthobacteraceae; genus BOG-931. The sequence goes on from DATAWA010000118.1 coordinate 22,474, forward strand.
CGCTTCGTCCTGCTTTATGCGCGGCGCCTTGCCGGCTTTGACGAGATCGATGGATTCGAGCATCGCTTCGACGCCCATTGGAAACAGCCGGTCGAAATACACCGTGCCGAGCGTGTCGGCCGGGCCGATCGGCGTCTTTTTCTGCAGCAGTACGTCGCCGGTATCGAGGCCGTTGTCCGGCCAGAAGATCGACAGACCGGTTTCGGTCTCGCCTTTGATGATCGGCCAATTGATGGCGCTGGCGCCGCGATAGGCCGGCAACAACGACGGATGATATTGGATCGAGCCGTGGGTCGGGATGTTGAGGAACTCTTCCGGCACGAACAGCGTGACGAAGGCCATCGCCTGCAGGTCCGGCTTGAGCGATTTGAACTCGTCCCAGATTTCGGGCTTGCGATAATTGTCGGGCTGATAGACCGGAAGCTTCGCCGCCAGCGCCGCTTCTTTCAGCGGGTCGGCCTTCGCTCCGGGCTTTTCCGGCGCGACATAGACGGCGACGACCTCGTCGCCGCGTTTAATCAGCGCTTCCAGCACCGCCTTGCCGAATGCCTGCTGCCCGTGAACCACGATACGCATCTTGAAAAACCTCTCTCATAATCTTCCACCTCTTCCCGCGTGCGGGGAGAGGTCGAGCGAAGCGAGGGTGAGGGGGCCTCTCCGCGATTCTGAGCCCTCACGTCGGAGCCCAGCCGAGAGGCCCCCTCACCCCGACCCACTCCCCGCGCAGCGGGGAGAGGGAGAAGAAAGTTACGCGGCTGCCGCCTTGGCCGGCTTCTCGGCTGGGGTTATTGCGCCCGATACTTTGATCTCGGCGACTTCTTTCGTGGAATAGCCGAGCACGTCACGCAAAATCTCCTCAGTATGCTCGCCCAAAAGCGGCGAGCGGCGTATATCGGCCGGAGAATCCGACAGTTTGATCGGATTGCCAACGGTCAGATATTTGCCGCGTCCGGGATGATCGACCTCGACCACGGTGCCGGTGGCGCGCAGCGATGTTTCCTCGGCAAGTTCCCGCATCGACAGAATCGGCCCTACCGGAATGTCGTGCGCATTGCATTTATCCATGACCTCGAACTTGGTCATGGTCATGGTCCACTGCTCGATGGTATCGAAGATCTGGCGCAGCCGCGGCAACCGCGCCGGTGGCGCCGCATAATCCGCATCGGTCTTCCATTCCGGCTTGCCGATCAGATCGCAGATGGCTCCCCACACCGGCGCCTGGGTGATGAAATAAACGTAGGCGTTGGGGTCGGTCTCCCAACCCTTACATTTGAGGATCCAGCCTGGCTGGCCGCCGCCGGAATCGTTGCCGGCGCGCGGCGTCGCATCGCCAAACGGCACACCCTCGCCATACTGGCTGTATTCGGTGAGCGGGCCGTGTTTGAGCCGCTGCTGATCACGCAACTTGACGCGCGCGAGATTGAGCACGCCGTCCTGCATGGCGCAGAGCACCTTCTGGCCGCGGCCGGTGCGCACGCGTTGGAACAGCGCGGTGACGATGCCGAGTGCAAGATGCAGTCCGGTGCCGGAATCGCCGATCTGCGCGCCGGTGACAAGCGGCGGTCCGTCGCGGAAGCCTGTCGTCGATGCCGAGCCGCCGGCGCATTGCGCGACGTTCTCATAGACCTTGCAATCCTCGTAGGGGCCCGGTCCAAACCCTTTGACCGAGGCGACGATCATGCGCGGATTGAGCTTGTGAACGTGCTCCCAAGTGAGCCCCATGCGGTCGAGCGCGCCCGGGGCGAAATTTTCGACCAGCACATCGCATTGCTTGATGAGGCGATCGAGAATGGCTTTGCCGGTAGGATGCTTGGAATCGATGGTGATCGAACGCTTCGAGCCGTTGAGCATGGTGAAATAGAGGCTGTCGGCGCCTTTCACGTCGCGCAATTGGCCCCGGGTGACGTCGCCGACGCCCGGCCGTTCCACTTTAATGACATCAGCGCCCATATAGGCGAGGAGCTGGGTGCAGGTCGGCCCCGACTGCACATGCGTGAAGTCGAGGATTTTCACGCCCTGGAGCGCCCTGCCCGCTTCGCCCCACGGTTTAGCGGACGGCCGCGGTAGACCGTTGCCGTTTGCTTTTGCGCCGTTGGACTTTGCCGCCGACTTTGTCGCCTTCAGTTTGACGACTTTTGTGGCGGAATTCTTCGCCGCGGCTTTCGCCTTGGCGGGTTTCGCTTTACTCTTGGCTTTCTTTTTCACAGCCATGTGTTTTCTCCCTAATTCGTTATTTTTTATTCGTTATTTTTTTCGCAGCGCGCTTTTCGGATTGAGGTTGCCAATTCTGCCGCTCTCGCTGCCGGCCGCCGGATCGAGCACCGCGTTGATAAGCGTCGGTTTGCCGGAATCCATGGCGGCGTTGACCGCGCGTTTGAGGTCGTCGGGGGTCGTGGCGTTGACCCCGACGCCGCCGAAGGCCTCGATCATCTTGTCGTAGCGCGATCCCTTCACGAAAACCGTGGGCGCCGGATCCGCCCCGCCCGCGCCATTGACGTCGGTGCCGCGGTAAATGCCATCGTTGTTGAAGATCACTACGCAGACCGGCAACTGGTAGCGGCAGACCGTTTCGATCTCCATGCCGGAGAAACCGAACGCCGAGTCACCCTCAATCGCGAGCACCGGCTTGCCGGTCTCGACCGCGGCCGCGATGGCATAGCCCATGCCGATGCCCATGACGCCCCATGTGCCGACGTCGAGCCGCTTGCGCGGCTGATACATGTCGACGATGCCGCGCGCCAGATCGAGCGTATTGGCGCCTTCATTGACGAGGATGGCGTCTGGACGTTCCTTGACGATGGTGCGCAGCACGCCGAGCGCGCCGTGATAATCCATCGGCGTATTGTTGTTCATCAGCCGGGGCGCCATCTTGGCGACGTTCTCTTCGCGCTTTTTGCTGACGGCGGCGGTCCAGTCGGCCGGCGGCGCCGGCCATTTGCTGCCCATGCCATCGAGCAAGGCGGCGACGCAGGAGCCGATGTCGCCGACCACCGGCGCGACAACCTCGACGTTGGAATCCATTTCCTTGGGCTCGATATCGATCTGGACGAATTTCTTCGAATGCGGCTCGCCCCAGGCTTTGCCCTTGCCGTGCGACAACAGCCAGTTGAGCCGTGCACCGATCATCAGCACCACATCGGAATCTTTCAGCACCGTCGAACGCGCCGCGCCGGCGCATTGCGGATGGGTGTCGGGCAACAGGCCCTTGGCCATGCTCATCGGCAAAAACGGAATGCCGCTTTTCTCGACCAGCGCGCGGATCGCGTCGTCGGCCTGCGCGTAGGCCGCACCCTTGCCGAGGATGATCAAGGGTCGCTTCGCCCCCTTGAGCACCTCGAGCGCACGATGGACCGCGGCCGGCGCCGGAATCTGGGCCGGCGCGGGATCGATCACCTTGACCAGAGACTTCTCGCCTTCCTTTGCGTCCATCACCTGGCCGAAAAGCTTGGCCGGCAGATCGAGATAGACGCCGCCGGGACGGCCCGATACGGCGGCGCGGATGGCGCGCGCCAAGCCGATGCCGATGTCCTGAGCATGGAGAATGCGGTAGGCGGCCTTGCACAACGGCTTGGCGATGGCGAGTTGGTCCATCTCTTCATAGTCGCCCTGCTGCAGGTCGACGATCTCGCGCTCCGAGGATCCCGAGATCAAAATCATCGGAAAGCAATTGGTGGTGGCGTGCGCGAGCGCAGTGAGGCCGTTGAGGAAGCCGGGCGCCGACACGGTGAGGCAGATGCCGGGTTTCTTGTTAAGGAAACCGGCAATGGCGGCGGCATAGCCGGCATTCTGCTCGTGACGGAAGGACAGCACCCGGATGCCCTCGGCTTGCGCCATGCGGCCGAAATCCGTGATCGGAATGCCGGGCACTCCGTAGATGGTATCAAGGCCGTTGAGCTTGAGGGCCTCGATGATGAGATGAAAACCGTCGGTGAGTTCGCGCTCCTCCGCACCCGCGGCTTCCACTTTCTCCTTCATTGCTGCATCAGCCATGGGAACTCTCCCTGAATTCAGTCCAAGTAATCGGCAAATTTCGCGACGTGGTCGGCGAGACCCAGCGCGTGATCCCGCACCAAACCCTCCGCGCGCTCGGTGTCGCGCGCCTCCAGGGCCTCGATGATGTGAATATGGTCGCGGATCGAACGATCCGCACGATCCTTCTCGCCGATCGTCTTGCGCCGGATCATGCGCATGTGTGTGAACAGATTTTCCGCAAGCTGCATCAGCACGCCGTTGCGGCTGAGCCGCAGGATGGTCTGGTGAAACTCGATGTTCACTTCGGAATATTCGTCGAGATGCGCGCGCAGCTCGCCGTTTTCGAACGTAGCGAACATGTTGCGCAGCGAGGCGATCTCGTCGTCGCTGGCGTTTTCGGTGATGAGCCGCGCCGCCATGCTTTCCAGCGCTGCCCATGCGGTGATCAGCTCGATGACCTCGCGCTTGGATTTACGGACGACATAAACGCCGCGCCGCGGCACCGAGCGGACGAAGCCCTCGCGTTCGAGCTGCGCCATTGCCTCACGGACCGGCGTGCGGCTGATGCCAAAGTCGTGCGCCAGCGAGCGTTCGTCGAGGCGGATATCGCTGCGGCTGCCGTAGATATCCATGCCGACGATGACCGACTTCAGCGCCGCATAGGCCTTGCTCTTGAAGCTGAAGGAGGTGTCGATCGGTTGCAGCTGCGGCCGCGTCGGCGAAATCCGGCCGCGGGTCTCGGCTTCGTCAGTGACGGCATCGCTCGTGGCAACGGAAAAATGATGCACGCTCGAAGACATGAAATGACGCTCACTACCCTGCACCGCGACACTTCGGGTCGCGTTCAGCGCGGCAGTCTTAGCGCACTGTAATACATTATACCAGAGCGAAAACGATACCAGAGCGAAAACGCCGTATTTCCGCCATTTAGAAGCAATCAGGCGCGGATGAGACCCGCGCCTGAAACATCGCTCACAAGGACACCGATGGCGTTTCGGCGCCATCAGCCCGTCGATCAGCCTCTGGCAAGAAATCGCGAACGCAGCGGCTTGAGCACGAACAGAGCCAAGCCGACAACGACGAAGTTCATAATCGCGGTGACGACAAAAACCATGTGCCAGCCGCCTGTCGCATTCTTCACCAGGTTCGCAACCGGCACCAGGAAGGCCGAAGCGCCCTTAGCCGTGTAGAGCAGGCTCAAATTCACGGTAGCGAACTTGGTGCCGAAGGTATCGGTACAGGTCGAGGGGAAGAGACTGAAAATCTCGCCCCAAGTCAGGAAGATGAGGCCTGCAAAGATGATGAAGGCCCAAGGCGCATGGCCGAGGCTCCCCAAGAGCCAATAGGAAATTCCGCCGAGACCAAAAGCCAGAGCCATGGTGTATTCGCGGCCGATATTGTCGGAAATCCATCCGAACAGCGGGCGCGCACCGCCATTGCAGACATTATCCACAATGCCCGCCAGCGCGAGGGTCGTCAGACCGGACATCATTACGACGCTGCCGACGTTGAAGTCGTGGGCGATGGGCGCAAGCTGCGCTGTCGCCATCAGACCGGATGCCGACACCATAATGAACATGATGTAGAGAAGCCAAAACACCGGGGTGCTCAAAGCCTCGATCGGCGAAAAGTTGCGCGTCGACTGGGCGACTTTCGGTGCCGCAACACCGGCCATCTCGCCGGGGTCCGGCGCCCGCAACAGCCAGGCAACAACAAACACCAAGCCGCCCTGAACCAAGCCAAACCAGAAAAATGCGGTCTCATAGCCGAAGGAACTGATCGTCGCGGTGATAGGGATAACCGTCAGCGCAGTCCCAGCCCCATAGCCGGCGGCGGTCAAACCCACCGCGAGGCCGCGCCGGTCCGGGAACCATTTCACCGCAAGGCCGACGCACGTGGCATAGATGGCGCCGCCGCCGACACCCGCGATCGCGCTTCCGAGATACAGCATTTCAAGTGAATCGGCGGCCGAATTGATGATCCAGCCCAGCGCGACCATGATGCCGCCGAATGCAACCACCAGTTTCGGCCCCCGGCGCGTTCCCAGACAGTCGGCGATCCAACCCTCAATCGGCGTCAGCCAAGTCTCAAGCGCTACGAAAACACTGAAAGCGAATTGAACGGACGCGATCGACCAGCCATGCGCTTTGGTCATCGGGTTGACGAAGTATGTCCAGCCATATTGCAGGTTGGCGATCAGCACCATGCAGATGATGGCGATGGCGAGTTGAGTCCAACGCGTCGACTGCGTTGCCGCCGCTGCAGGTTGAGCCATCGTAGTCGTTGCCGTCATGAGCGTTCATCCCTAATCCATGTTCTTCTTGGACACGGTTTTACAGCATCGCTCGGCAATTGACGAGAATGTCGCAGAACTTTTACAACCGTGGCTATTGGTCGCAACCGCGGGCGCAATTGGACGGACCCTCTCGGGTCCCGTGTGCAGCGCAATAAAAGCTGATTGAACCCATCGGGGCCATTCCGCGTTCGCTAACGGAGGAGTCGCCACCATCCTCGCTGGAGCGTTGCATGCGGATTTTGACCTTTGCCGCTATTTTATCCATTCCCGCCTTGATCTTATCCATCCCCCTTGCAAGTTCCGGCGCCTTTGCTCAGAGCGTGGGGACTGACGAGGCATTCGGCCGTGGCGGTGTCGTAGGCGGCCCGACACTCACGCCGGCCCAAAAGAGCGCGCTCTACCATGCCGTGCTGCAGCAAAGGGCGCGCGCAACCACGGCCGCGATCGATCCGAGGGTCGGTGCGACCGTATCCCGGTCCTTGGAGCTTTCCGACCTGCCCAGCCAAGGCGATGACGAGACGGTCCTCAAATACGCCATGGTGCGGGGCGACCTCGTGGTCGTGGATCCGATTCAAATGCGCGTCGTCGACATCATCCACGGCAGTACGAGACCATAAGCGCCATGCCGCAACCCTTTGTGAAAAGCCGGCAATGCCCAGTAAGACCGCGGTAAAATTGACTGCCGTCCCGCCGCCTCCCGAGGCGGCTTTTACCATCACTGCAACGCAGTCGGGCGGCCCGCCGCGCGCGCTCAAATACGGCGATACTTTCATCGTGTTGGACAGCCGCGGCGACATTGGCACTTCATCAAGCGATTCCGGCGGATTGTTCCACCACGACACGCGCCATCTGTCGCGGTTGGAATTGCTAGTCAATGGCGGTCCTCCCCTCCTCCTCGGTGCAAATCTGCGCGACGACAATTCGGCGTTCTTTGTCGATTTGACCAACCCCGATCTGATGCAGGGGCAGCACATCGTCATGGAAAAGGACCGGGTGCACATTCGCCGCACCATCTTTCTCTGGCGCGACACGGCCTATCAACGCTTCGGCGTGCGCAATTACGGCGACTGCGAGATCGATCTGCGCCTGTCCATCCTGTTCGCAAACGATTTCGCCGATCTGTTCGAGGTTCGCGGCACTCATCGCGACCGCCGCGGCACCGCGAGCGCGAAATTGCATGGCGCAGACCAAGTGCTGCTGACCTATAACGGCCTCGACGGCAAGGTCCGGCGCACTGCGCTCAATTTCGATCCACCGCCGGATCGGCTCGCGACCGACTCCGCGGTCTACGAGCTTCGGCTTAAGCCTGGCGAAATGCGGCCACTCTTCCTTGCGGTGAGTTGCGACCGCACCGATATGCCGCCGCTGCCGTTCCTGCGCGGGCTCATTGCGGCGCGCCGAGAAATGCGCGAGGCGACCCGCGAACGAACCTCCGTCGAAACCTCCAACGACCGCTTCAACGAGATCCTGTGCCGCTCGGCCGCCGACTTGGCGATGCTGATGACGGATACGCCGCAGGGCCGCTATCCCTATGCCGGCATCCCCTGGTACTCGACGACGTTCGGCCGCGACGGATTGATCACGGCCTTACAGATGCTGTGGTGGTCTCCTGAAGTGGCGCGCGGGGTGCTGCGCCGCCTTGCTGCCTATCAGGCGACGACGACCGATCCGCTCGCCGACGCTCAGCCCGGAAAAATCCTGCACGAGATGCGGGGCGGCGAAATGGCCGCGCTGCGGGAAGTGCCGTTCGGTCTGTACTACGGCAGCGTCGACGCGACGCCGCTCTTCGTCTTGTTGGCAGGCCTTTACCTCGAGCGCACCGGCGACGTAGCGACGATCGTTGAACTATGGCCGCATATCGAAGCCGCTCTCGACTGGATCGACGGCCCCGGCGATGCCGACCGCGACGGCTTCCTCGAATATAAACGCGCCAGCGAACAAGGCCTCGCCAACCAGGGTTGGAAGGATTCGCAGGACGCGATCTTTCACGCCGACGGGCGACTGGCCGAAGGTGAGATCGCGCTGGTCGAAGTGCAGGGCTATGTCTATGCCGCCAAGCGCATGGCGGCGCGTTGCGCGCGGCGGCTCAAGCGCGACGCCGTGGCGCAACGGCTCGATAATGAGGCTACTCTCCTCGCCGAGCGCTTCGAAGCAGCGTTCTGGTGTCCCGAGCTTGGGACTTATGCGCTGGCGCTCGACGGCGCCAAAGAGCCCTGCCGGGTGCGGACGTCGAATGCGGGGCAAGTCCTGTTCTCGGGAATTGCCGCGCCAGACCGCGCCAAGCACGTCGCCGAGGATTTGCTGCGGCCGCGCTTTTTTTCCGGCTGGGGGATTCGCACGGTTGCCAGAGATCAGGCGCGCTTCAACCCGATGTCGTATCACAATGGCTCGGTGTGGCCGCATGACAACGCACTGATCGCACTCGGCCTGTCCCGCTATGACTGCAAACCGGCAATCGACACGCTATTTACCGGAATGTTTGGCGCCGCGACCTATATGGACCAGCGCCGATTGCCGGAATTGTTCTGCGGCTTTCAGCGCCAACGCGGACACGGTCCGACGCTTTATCCGGTGGCCTGCTCGCCGCAGGCCTGGGCCAGCGCGGCCCCGTTCGCACTGTTGGATGCGTCGCTCGGGCTTGAGTTCGATCCCTTCGGTGGCGAAATCCGGCTGCGTAATCCGCGGCTACCGGCCTTCCTCGATGAAGTGGTATTGCGCGACTTGCGGCTCGGCTCATCAAGCGTCGATCTGCGCCTGCGCCGCCACGGCGAGACGATCGCGCTGGAAACGACCCGAATTAGCGGCCATATCCGCGTGTCGATCGTGTTTTCACCCTGATCCGCGCCTTTTTGGCTCGTGCGCCCGCTTTGCCGCCCGAACGATCGATTGCTGGAACCAGCGCCACCGTGCGGGCTTAAGTTGAGTGAGTTCCATGGGAATCCGGCATCACCATGTATCGGCACAAGCCTAAATTTCCGGCAGCAATCGAGGTAACGGCGGCCCTGCTCGTCGCGCTCCTCGTCGCGTTGGGAGCCACCGTCGGCATCGCGTCTGCCGAAGACTCGAAAACGAGTGCGCAACCGCCTGCCGCCACAGAAACGAGCCCCGCACCGGCGCCATCGCCGCCGGCGTCGGTGACCATCCTCAACGATCACGAGGTCGAAGGCATCCTCGGCCGCGAAGTCGTCAGCAGTGCCGGCGAAGATATGGGCCGCATTGTCGACGTGCTGGTCGACAGACACGGACAAGTGCGCGCCGCGATCATCGATTTCGGCGGCTTTCTCGGCGTCGGTAGCCGCAAGATCGCGGTAGACTGGAACGCGCTCCACTTCCCGCCGCCGGTAAAATCCGATGCCAAGATCACGCTCGACCTCACGCGCGACCAGGTCAAGGCAGCGCCGGAATTTCAGGAAGGTAAACCCGTGGTCGTTCTCGGCGCGCTCGGCAAGCTCGAGCCGCTGCCGGCGGATTAACGCAACTGTTCGGGGGGAAGCGGGCGCCAGCTTGGAGCGGATCGAATACGGGTCCTAAACAACGTGCCGGAGAGAGATCCTGGATCCGAACGCACCACGCCGCTTTCGCGGACGGCCCCAAATTCGTGGCGACGTGCCCGGCAAAGCTGAAGCTGCGCAGGTGACGGTCCCGCTGGAGCCCGAGGGTGCCGAGCCGCCGCTGACGCCGTCGCGCAGAAGCTTGCGCGGGCTCGATTGGTTCGTATTCTTCGTCGCCGACGTGCAAACCGGCTTTGGACCGTTCGTCTCGGTCTATCTCACCGCGCAGCACTGGACCCAGATCGACATCGGCCTGGTGCTGTCGGCTGCCGGTTTCGTCTCATTGATCGGCCAAATGCCGGGCGGCGCCCTGGTCGACGCGGCCCGCTCCGAGCGATTCGTTGCCGGCCTCTCGATCGCCGCAATCTGCATCAGCGCCTTGAGCTATGCGACACTGCCGATTTTCCCGGTAGTGCTCGGCGGTTCGGTGCTCCACGCGCTGGCAAGCTGCGTGCTCGGCCCGGCCCTGGCGGCAATCAGCCTTGGGCTCGTCGGCCACGCCGCGATCGGCGAGCGATTCGGACGCAACGCGCGCTTCGCTTCGGTCGGCAATGGTTTGGCCGCCGCCGCCATGGGCGCGTGCGGATATTTCGTCTCGGCGCGCGCGGTTTTCGTCGTCACGGTGCTGTTGCTGGTGCCGGCGCTCTTTGCGTTGCGCGCAATTTCGACGAGCGAGATCGATGCCGAGCGCGCACACGGCGCGCCACCACGCCGAAAACCCGCGAAGCCGCCCACCAAGCCCGGCGCCTTGATGCGTAATAAGCCGCTGCTGATTTTTGCTGGCTGCCTCTTGCTGTTTCATCTCGCCAATTCGGCCATGCTGCCTTTGGTAGGAAGCGCCGTGACCATGCGGTCGGCCCACTGGGCGACCGTCATCATCGCGGCCTGCATCGTGGTGCCGCAGCTTGTCGTCGCCGCGCTGTCGCCATGGGTCGGCAGGCGGGCTGAAATCTGGGGCCGGCGGCCGCTGCTATTGATCGGGTTTGCCGCGCTGCCGATCCGCGGCCTCTTGTTCGCCGGTGTCACCAGTCCGGATTTGCTGCTCGCCGTGCAACTCCTTGATGGCATAACCGCCGCCGTCTTCGCCGTGATGGTGCCGCTGGTGGTGGCCGATCTCACCCGTGGCACTGGCCACTTCAATCTCGGCCAGGGTATCCTCGGCACCGCGACCGGCATTGGCGCATCGCTTTCGACGACACTCGCCGGTTACGTCGCGGATCGTTTCAGCAGTTCCGCGGCGTTTGCAGCCTTGGCGGCAATCGCCCTCGTCGGTCTCGTCACCTTGTGGCGATTGATGCCGGAGACGCGGCCGAATGACGGCGCAGAATGACCGCTGCGCCGTCGAGTATTGGCTTTAAAATCCGCCAGCCAATCGGATGTGAATGGCGCTGTCGGGGCTGCCGGTCTCTACAAGGCCGGCGCGTCGTCGACGACGAGACGCAGGTGCGGTGTAGCCGCATCCGACAGGCTTCGGTAGACGGCGAGATAGTCCTGCGCCATGCGCCGCGCCGTGAACCGCTCCTCAAAGCGTTGGCGGACCTTTTCGCGCGACAAATGGCCGAGCCGGTCAACCGCGCCCACCGCGCCGTGAATGTCCTCAACCACAAAGCCAGTCACGCCATCGTCGATGACTTCGGGCACCGACCCGCGGTTGAATGCGATGACCGGCGTGCCGCAGGCCATGGCCTCAATCATCACCAAGCCAAACGGCTCCGGCCAATCGATCGGCACCAGCAACGCGATGGCGCCGCTCAAAAATTCGGATTTGTCCTTATCACCGATCTCGCCGATATATTCGACCTGCGCCGAGGCCATCAGCGGCTTGATTTGGTCGTTGTAATAATCCTCATCGGCCCTATCGACCTTGGCCGCGACTTTGAGTGGCACACCGCAGTGCTGGGCGATGCGAACGGCGCGATCGAAGCCTTTTTCCGGCGCGATGCGGCCAAGGAACGCGAAGTAAGACGGCTTGATCGGCCTGGGCGTCAGCAGATCGGCTGGCAGACCGTGATAAACGGTACGCACCCAATTCGCCTGCGGCAAAGGCCGCCGCTGCGAATTGGAGATCGACACCACCGGCACGGAGGAAAATGTATCGAAGACCGGCTGATGCTCGGGCAAATCGAGCCGGCCATGCAGCGTGGACGCGAACGGCGTTGCCTGACGCGAAAACAGCGAGAAGGGATAATAATCGAGGTGGCAGTGCAAAAAGTCGAAATCCGACGCCGCTCGATAGACGCGCTCGAGCATCATCATGTGCAAAGCATTGGGATCGCGCACTGCCCCGTCAAGCCGCAGCGCCCGCGGCCACACGGCTTCGAGCCGGGCCGAAGTCACCGAATCCCCGCTGGCAAACAGCGTCACCTCGTGGCCGAGCGCAATCAGTTCTTCCGTCAGCCAGGACACCACGCGCTCGGTGCCGCCATACAACTTCGGCGGGATAGCTTCGGTAAGCGGCGCAACCTGTGCGATGTGCATACAAAGTCCCTCGATGTTCTTTGATATTTCTCACCCGGCGAGACGGACAACGTCGCAAGCCCTGAAAATTTCATTTTATGGAGGGAACTTAATTTTGCGGCAGGGATGGAACTTTTTCCGCGCTGCGGCGTCGTTGATAAACACCCAAAAATCAGGCGCCGTCCGCGGAAACTCTCCACAGCAGAGGCGCCAGCATCAGCAGTCGCCGTGTAACAAACCGTCGCGGAACTTGAAGCCGCCGTTTCGCGACGCAATGGAACTCGACGGGACGGCAACTCGTTCAATTCACGACATCTCTCGCGCAAGTCTTGTCTCGCGCAAGTCTTGAACCGCGCAAGGCTTGCTCCGGCACGTCTTGGCGACCACGGCTGATGGGAGGGCCGGGGATTGTCTCTCTCTGCTTTCCTTTGAGGAAACGATCGCTCGCATGGCTGAACTCACCCATTTTGCCGGTTCCCCGCTCGGCTTCGTTTATCGTTACATCCGGCTGCGGCCGGTATCGCATGCCTGCATTCTCGCGGCCGTGCTGGGCGCGGTGGCCTGCTCGGTAGGCACCCAATACGGCGTGAAGTTTCTGGTCGATACGCTTGCAAACGGCGCCAATGCCGCGGTGTGGACGGCATTCTGCCTGCTCGGGTCGCTGATCGCGGCGGACAATATCTTATGGCGGATCGCGAGCTGGATCGCCAATTACGCCTTTGTCGGCGTTACTGGGGATTTACGGCGCGATTTGTTTCGTCATTTGATCGGCCACTCGCCGAGCTATTTCTCCGACCGGCTGCCCGGCATGTTGACGAGCCGGGTCACCGCGACGTCGAATGCAGTCTTTACCGCGGAGAACATGTTCGTCTGGAACGTGCTGCCGCCGTGCGTCGCGACCGTCGCCGCGATCATTCTGGTCTGCACCATTAGCCTACCCATGGCGGGCGCCCTTGCGATCGTCGCCGGCATCATGGTCTTGGTGCTCTTTCGGCTCGCCGCATCGGGGCGCCCGTTGCATCATGATTTTGCCACCAAGGCGGCAACGGTCGACGGCGAAATGGTCGACGTCGTTACCAATATGCCGCTGGTGCGTGCTTTCGGCGGCGTGTTGCGCGAGCGCCGCCGCTTTGACGCCACGGTCGATCGCGAAATGACCGCGCGGCGGCGCAGCCTTTATTATTTGGAAAAGCTGCGCATTTTTCACGCTGTCGTGACCGTCCTGTTGACGCTTGGCCTGCTGGCCTGGGCAATCATGCTGTGGACGCAAGGTCAAGCGACCACCGGCGACGTCGTGCTGGCCTGCACACTATCGATCTCGGTGTTAAGCGCGACACGCGATCTCGCGGTCGCCCTCGTCGACATGACCCAGCACATTGCCCGGCTGGCCGAAGCGGTCGCGACGCTGCTCATTCCCCACGAATTGCGCGACCATCCCGAAGCGGAAACGCTCGTGCATCGTGGCGCCAGCGTGAAATTCGAAAATGTCGATTTTCGCTATCCCGACGGCCAGCAGATCTTTCAGGAGCTCAATTTGAGTTTCCGACCGGGCGAGCGGGTCGGCCTGGTCGGTCATTCGGGCGGCGGCAAGTCCACCTTGTTCGCGCTGTTGCAACGCTTTTACGACGTGCAGAACGGGCGCATCCTGATCGACGGCCAAGACGTCGCGCGCGTGACCCAGGAAAGCCTGCGCGAAGCCATCGGGGTCGTGCCGCAGGATATTTCCATGTTTCATCGCTCGGTGATGGAGAACATCCGCTACGGCCGGCCGGAGGCGACCGACGACGAAGTGCTCGAGGCGGCTTTTGCGGCGCGCTGCGATTTCATCGAGACGCTCCCCGACGGAATGCGCACGATCGTCGGCGAGCGCGGCCTGAAGCTGTCCGGCGGACAACGCCAGCGTATCGCCATTGCGCGCGCCTTCCTGAAAGATGCGCCGCTGCTCTTGCTGGACGAAGCCACCTCCGCTCTCGACTCCGATTCGGAGGAAGCGATCCGCGAAGGGCTGGGCCGACTGATGAAGGGGCGCACCGTTATCGCTATTGCCCACCGGCTCTCGACCGTGCGCAGTTTCGATCGCATCGTCGTGCTGCAAGCCGGCCGCGTCGTTCAGGACGGAGCGCCCGACTTTCTCATGCGCCGCGACGGACTATATCGGCAACTGGTGCAGCGCGAGATGAACCGCCTCACCCTGCAGGCGGCATAGTCGTCGCTCCGCTACCGCGTCGCGACCGTTCGCCTGTCGAACCGCAACATGAAGATATGGGTTCCGAAACGGATCTGATCGACCGGGTCGCCCAGGACAGCCCACTTTCGTCGAAATTCCTCCTCGGACTCCTGGGTGCTCTGACCGACGCTGCCGTATACGACCCAAGTGCGCTCGCCGGTCGCAACATCTGCAGGACTGCGATGCGCCCGCCAAGGCAGAGTTGCAAACTTCGCCGCCAAATGCCCCGGTTCGGCGTAGGTATCCAGAACGAATTCCACAGACGGATATTCCGCAACGACGGCATCATCGGGCCGCTCGTTGCGCAGGAGATAGCTGGCCGCCTGGTCCCAGCGCGGCTTGGTCTCGGCGCCGTAGTAAGGCCACAGGCTGACCGCGCCGCCGACCGCGATTGCGGCGGCGACCGCCGGAGATAACCGCTTTGGCAGCGCCGCCGCTCCAATGCCTGCCATCGCGAAAAAGGGGCCAGTGCTCCACAGTAAATACCGCGGCACGAAGACCGGCTGAACCATCGATATGGCTAGAAGCGCGATTGGCATCGTCACAAAGGCAAGCCCGATGGCCGCCAGCAGCGGCGGGCTCGACCGAAGCTGCCAAGCTCCCCACAATGCCAGTACAGCAACGACAACGCCGAATTGCGGCAGTGGCGCCGGCAGAACGCCGAAGCTCATCATGTCCGATATTCGGAACAGATAAAGCGCCGCGACGATCGAACGAAAATTTCCCCAAGTTGGTTGAGGGACCCATTCGAGTCCGGTCAGAACGGCGCCGCGGTTTTGCAAGACCATGATGAGAAGCGCGGGCAGCCAGACCGCAAGAATAAAGACCTGTGCGCAAGCCCAGTTTCGAATGAGCTCGCGTCGCGCGGTTTCGGCGCGGCGTACGATGGCAACGAATGCGAGGTTGGATGCCACGAGCCAGGGGACGGTGTTATTTTCAACAAGCAGCGCGCCGATGGTGCCGAGCACATAGGCCGCCCAAGGCCACCACAGACCGTCGCGTCGCGCCATGCCTAACGCGGTTCGCCCGGGTTCTCGCGCGATGCCGACCAACCCCCACAGCGCGATAAGCACGAGGCAGGAAATCAGCGCGTAAGCCCGAGCTTCTTGGCCGTATTGCACTTCGAGCGGCGAAAGCGCCATGAGCAGTCCTGCCACGACGCCGGCGAGCGCGCCGCGGATATCGGTCGCCATCCTCGTCACCAAAAAGACGCAGCCGGCGCCGCACAGAGCGGACGGCAATCGCAGCATCCATGGATCGAAATGTGTCGGAGCAAAACTTCGCAGCAGCAGAAAATAGGTCGGATAGTGCTTATGCCTGAGGGCGTCGATAACGAGATCGGCGAGCGGAAGCCGCGCCCGGTTCAGACTGAGGATCTCGTCATACCAAAACGGCTTGTCGGAAAGGCCGTGCAGCCGCAACACCAACGCAAACAGCCCCAAGACGAGCGGCAACGCCACAGCCGGCCGCGGAAAACTCAAGCGAGCGACAGTCAGGGCGGGCAGCCGCATAAATCGGGCAGCCAAATGTGCAGCACGACGGGCAGATTCCGGCCGTTTTGGCTCGAACTGCATTCAACCGACCGCGACACCGCCGTCCCCGGTTATGAATATCGAATAGTTGCGGTTCAGTCACCAGTTATCGCCGGTCGGTCATGGCCGCGATGCTTGAGATTGGCGGTCTTCCCGATAGCCCGGGATTTTGTCGCCAGCCTGTCCAGCGATCAATGCCCGACAGTAAACGAACCCGGCGTCCACCTGCGATCCCAACTTGCGAATCGCGTTGAAATGGTTGGATTATCATGTGCCACACACATGGGCGCTGCCGTGCAACGCATTACGCTCGCCTCGTTCGCCCTTAGCCTTGCGCTGTGCAGCTGCGGGACCGCGCCACGGCCCCAGGCGGATGACCAGGCAAAGCAACAGGCCGCTCTAAACGCACGGCTCATCGAACAGTCGAAGGCCGCCATGGCCGCCTGTGACGCCAAATTTCCGGCTGGCGATCCAACATTGGCAGTTGTGCGAAGGAAATGCATCAACGATGGATTCGCAATCAGATTGCCGACCTTTGGACCAGATCAAGATTTGGTGCAGGCGGTGATGGCGGACAGCATGGTCATCGCCGGGCAAATTCAAAACGGAAAAATGACAATCGCGGAAGGAAATGCCGCGATAGCCGAAAAGTGGTCGAAGGCGGTAACGGAGAGTCAGCGGCGGGCGAACTCAAAGAATTCCGTGTTGGCGCAACAGAGCGCGGCAGCCGCACCCCAGCAATCTGCGGCGGCGGCGGATGTAGTCCCTGTGGCGCTCCCAGGCTTTGCGTGCACTCAAAACGGCAACATAACGACGTGCAACTAGCCCGCACTGCGCGCACGTCTATTGCTTAACGACGATCAGCGCATCGAGTGCCGCCGCACCGTTGCCCTTCGCGTAAACCATCAGCGGATTGATGTCGATCTCGATGATATCGGCAACGCTTTGCATGAGCCGACCGATCGCCAGCGCGACCTGCGCCACCGCCTCGACATCGGCCGGCGGCGCGCCGCGCACGCCGGCAAGAAGTTTTGCCGCGCGCAACTTACCGAGAGCTTCCAGGATATGCGCCCTATCGGCGCTCGCCGGCAGTACCTGCACGTCGCGCAGCGCTTCGACCCAGATGCCGCCGAGGCCGAGCAGAAGCACCGTGCCCCAGCCGGGATCGCGCTTGGCGCCGACCATAAGTTCGACGCCGCGCGGCAACATCGTTTCGACCAGCATGCCGTCAAGCGTCACGCCGGATGCCGCACGCTTAACGTTCTGCATGGTCGCGTCCCAGGCGGCGCGCAACGCGACTTCGTCGACCAGGTTGAGTGCAACTCCGCCGGCTTCGGTCTTGTGAGACAAAGCCGCAGCCTGCGCCTTGAGAACGACTGGATAGCCGATCCGCTTGGCGACGGCAGCCGCTTCGTCCGGTGAGCGCGCCAGCGCCCCGTCGGGGACGCGGATGCCGGCGGCGGCAAGCATCTGCTTGCCGAGCCATTCCGGCTGCGCGCCGGTGCCGAGGTTCGGACGCCCGGCAATGGGCTGAGCCGCGACGGTATTGCGCGGCCGGGCGTTGAGCCGCCCATATCTGGTATAGAGAGCGATGGCCCGCAGCATGCGATCGGAAGAGCGCGAGAACACCGCGGGGCTTTCCGCCACCGCCGATATCACGTCGTCGCCGAGCGGCCAGTTGTCGCCGAGCGCGACCATCACTTTGGGCTTGGGCGAGTGCGCCATGCCTTCGTTGAAGGCCCTCACGGGTATCGCCGTCCTGATCGGGAACGAAATGAACAGCATGCCGATATTAGGATCGTCGATCAGCGCCTTGGTTATGACGGGCAACATTGCCGGCGCGAAACCGGCCGTGGTGTCCAGCGGATTACCATAGTTGCCGTAGGACGGCAGCGTTTCCCTGATGATGTTCAACGTCGCCGGTTCCAGCGACGGAAGATCAAGATCGAGGTCCTCGGCGAAATCGTCGGTCAGACCGACATACGCGCCCGAGGCGGTTATCACTCCGGGGCCTTTGGTGGGTGGCACCGGATAACGCTGCAGGATGGCAAGGAGATCCACGACCTCGTCCATGGTGCTGACGACGATGGCGCCCGCGTCCTCAACCTGCGTGCGCACGATGGTGAAGTCACCGACCAGCGCACCGGTATGCGACTGCGCCGCCCTGCGGGCCTTGACGCTGCGGCCCACCAGCATCAGCACCACCGGCTTGCCCACGGCGCGTGCCCGCCGGAGCGCCGCCAGAAAAGCTTGGGGCCGCGCTATCTCCTCGCAATACGCCGCGATGACGCGGGTGGCGGGATCGTCGATAAGAAATTCAAGAAAGTCGGTGGTTTCCAGGCCCGCTTCGTTGCCGGTCGAGATCACGTAGGACAACGCAATGCCGCGGCCGTCGCAGGCGCGTTCGAAATGACCGAGCAAGCCGCCGCTCTGGCCGACGATAGCGACGCCATCGGCGACGCTTCGCAGCGCCTCGCGCGCGAATAGCATGTGCAGCATCAAACCGTCGACATTGTTGGTGACGCCGAGGCAGTTCGGCCCTACGACCGCCAGTCCCGCGGCGCGCGCGGTTGCGGCGACGCTATGCTGCATGGCCTGATCGCCGGTCTCCGCGAAGCCGGCGGCGAATACCAGTGCCGCGCCGACCTTGCGCCGGCCGCACCCCTCCATCGCCTCGCCCACCGAGGCGGCCGGTAGCGTGAATACGGCAAGATCGACGCCGCTCGGCAACTCGTCGGCGCTTTTGAGCACCGGCTTGCCATCAATCGGTTCATCGGTCCGGCCGACCAGATGGATATCGCCGCCAAACCGGTTGGCTTTTAGGCATTGCAGGATGATCTGGCCGGCGCTGCCCGCGCGGGTCGATATGCCGACGATCGCAACCGAACGCGGCCTCAGGAATCTTGCTACTGCCTTGGCGCCACGGGCGTCTTCCGCTCCGCTCACGTCGCGTCTCCATCAGGCTGCCACATCAGGAGATGCTCGCCGTTGTCGAGCGGATGCCAATACGGTTTCATCTTCATGCCGATTTTCAGTTCCTCGGCCGGGCAGTTGACCACGCCTGCGATGAGATTAACGCCGACATCCAGCGTGACGCTGGCGATCGCATAGGGCTCGGTGCCCTGAAAGGCCGGCGGACCACGGTGCACGATGGTGAAGGAGAACACCGTTCCCTTGCCGGAGACTTCCCGCCACTCGATGTCGCTGCGGCGCCCAGTGAAGATGCTGACCGGGCGAGGGAAGTGCTGATATTTCTTTGCCGATTTGCAGTACTGGATGACGAGCTTCTTCTGCCGCGTCGCCTGCCAGAACGGCATGCCGAAATCGTAATGCTTGATGTCGCGCTTGACGTTGAGCGTGTCGCTGAGCGTGGCGGTCATGATGCACTCTATTGGTTGGGGATCAGCGCCAAAGCGGCGCTGCTGCCCCAGTTGCGTCCGTAGTTGATCCAGCCGATGCCGGTGACCAGCGCATTGCTGGTGTCCTTGACTTGCCGCTCACCGGCTTCGCCCATGATCTGGCGCACCGCTTCGATCAAGTTGTGCGAGGAGCAGGCGGCCTGGCCGGCTGAGATCTGTCCGCCGCCGGTATTCATCGGCAACGTCCCCTTGTACGAGAGGTCGGTGTCGCGGGCGAATGCCATACCCCGGCCCGGCTGGCAGAAGCCGAACGCCTCGAACTGAATCACCAGCGCGATCAGAAAGTCGTCATAGGGATGGAATGAGCGAATGTTCTTGATGTCGAGCTTGGCTGCCGCCAGCGCCTTCTTGCCGGCAATTTCGTGGCCGCTGCGGGTGACATCGACGAGATTATCGCCACCGAGAAAATTTGTGCGCTCGGCGTACCCGATCGGAATGACGCAATTGTGCAGGCCCTTCTCTTTTGCGCGCTTTCTGCTGGTCACAATGAGCCCGGCCGCGCCATCGGCCAGCATGACACAATCAAGCAACCGGATGGGATCGGCGATCATACGCGAGTTCAGATAGTCCTCAATGCTTAACGGGACACGCAGTTCTTCGCAGGCGTTCTCGTTCAAGAGCGCATGATTTCGCTGCGTCACCGCAAGTTTGCCAAGCGCGCGCAGATCGACGCCGTATTTGGCGTCATAGGCGCGCTGCAGCAGGCCGAACGCGCCAGGCGGCCCCATCAGGCCATAGGGATCGGTCCAGTCACGGCGATAATTGCGGTCGTTGCGGCCGTTGTGCTCGCGCACGTGGGTGTCGGCGTAGAGGCAGAGCGCCACCTCGCACATCCCGGCATCGATCGCGGCGGCGGCGCGCGCCACCGCGCCCACCGCCGAGCAGCCGCCGGTGTGCACTTGCTCGCAGAACCCCACTTCGAGGCCGAGCATATCGCACGTGCTCTGCGCCCAGAACATGCTGGCGCCGCCGGTACCGGTGAGACCGGACATCACCAGACCGTCGATCTCGGCCTTGTCGAATCCGGTTTTGTCGATAAGCGTTTCCAGAATTTCGCCGGCCAGTACCCAGACGTCGCGATCGCTTTTCTTCATCACCTTGGTTTCGGCATAGGCGACGATGGCGTTGTCACGCAGACTCATGGCGTTTCCCCAGGTTATGCGGTCAGGCTTGGTCGGGTCGCACCCGCGGCGCCGTCTTGTCGAGGAACTGATGCAGCCGTTCGATCGATTCAGGGCTGCGTGTGTATTCGGCGACCATGCGCTCGAAGTAGAGCCCGTCGTCATACGACATGTCCTGCAGCCGCGGCAGGCTATTGGTCACGGCGAAGTTCGACAGCGGCGCGTTTTTGCAGATCTTGCGCGCCAGTTCTTTGGCCTTGGCGACGTGCTGACCCTTGGGCACTGCATATTGAACGATGCCATAGCGCTCGGCCTCGTCGCATTTGAGCACGCGCCCGGTGAGCATCATGTCCTGCATGCGGGCAAAGCCGATCAGCCGCGCCACGCGGACCGAGCCGCCGCCGCCGATGAAAATGCCGCGCGTACCCTCGGGCAGGCCGAAATAGGTGGTCTCGTCGGCGACGCGGATGTGCGCGGCGGCGGCGGTTTCGAGTCCGCCGCCGAGCGTCGCGCCGTGCAGGGCAGCGATGAACGGGATATTGCCGCGTCCCATCTCCTCGAAATATGTCCTGCGATTAAACTGAAACGGCAGCCGTTGCGAGCGCCCCGTCTTCCAGTTCTCCGCCGCCCAGCGCAGATCGAGGCCGGCGCTGAAATTGTCGCCGTGACCGAATATGATGCCGCACTTGGCCTCTTCACCGGCGCGCTCGATGGCCTCGCGCAACCGCTGCATCATCGTGGGATTGAAACAGTTGCGCTTATCCGGCCGGTTCAACCCGACGAGCGCGATCTCGCCGTCGAGTTCGTAGGTGACCATCTCTTGTTCGCTCATGACTTCTCCTGTTTCGACTTGCCAATTGATCGCGGCCGCGCTGAGACTATCCGCGCCAACTTCGTTCGAAGCGGCAAGATCGGGCACACGCGCGCTGGAAAGCATTTCGCCATGGCGATTACTGAATCTATATGCCGAGCCCGGTGATTTCGATATAGCGGCGGCGCTGCGCGGCGGCATTGCCGAGCATGGACGACAGCAGCATGGCGCGCTTGAGATAAAGACCGATGTCGTGCTCGTCGGTAAAGCCGATCGCGCCGTGGAGCTGGATGCAAGCCTGCGTGACCGCGAGCGCATCGGCGGACGCCTTGGCTTTTATCGCCGCCACCAGCGCAGGCTCCATGCGATAGGGATCATTGGCGTTCGCAATCTGATAAAGCAGCGACCGCGTCGTCTCGGTCTTGATATAGATGTCGACAGCTTTGTGCTGCAGCGCCTGAAAGGCCCCAATCGGCTTGTCGAATTGCCTGCGGACACGCAGATATTCGAAAGCGAGTTCTTGCGCCCCAACCATCACGCCGAGAAGTTCGGCGGAGAGCGCGAACAGGGCGAGATCGGTCAGAGCCTCCACCGCGCCGCGCGACGATTGGCGCGGCGGCACGAGATCCGCCGGTGCGTCGTTCAACGCAAGCGTTGCAAGCTTGCGGCCCTCGACAGTCTGCGTTGCCGTAATGCTGACGCCCGGGGCTTCGCGGGCCACGTAGTAGAGAGCAGGCCCATCCGGGCCGTTGGCGCTCGCCAAAAAACCGTCGGCGCCGTCGGCGCATACCGACGTTTTAACGCCGGTCAGACGCGGCGCGCGCTCTCGGGGTGCGGCCTGTGTACGCGGCGCAATAAGATCGAGCCCGTGCGCGTTCTCTTGTAAGGCCGGTACCACCAGAGCATCGCCGCGCATTAGGCGCTGCAGCATAGGATGCGGCGCGGGGCCTTGCGCCAGTGCGGCGGCGGCGATCGCCGCGAAACCGATCGGCTCGCAAGCGAGCCCGCGTCCGGCCTGCTCGATCACTAAAGCGAGTTCGGTGAGGCCGAGGCCCAATCCGTCCGCCGAACTTGGAACAAGCATGCCGAGCCAGCCGAGTTCGCCGGCGCGCCGCAGCCGCTCCGGGGCAAAGCTCGGCTCGCGTCCGCGCATGGTGTGAGCGACTTTCGGCCCGGCCGTGGCAATGAACTTTGCGGCGCTATCGCGCAGCAAGGTCTGCTCTGTGGTGAGATGAAGCTCCATATCACTGCGGCAGCTTGAGCACGCGGCGGGCGATGATATTGCGCTGGATCTCCGAGGACCCGCCATAGATCGTGGCGCGCCGCGCCTGCAGGAACGGCGTCGACACTTCGACCGCCCCGAAATCGGTCGGGATGGGATTTTGCAGCGCTGCCTCGCTGCCCGCCGCCTCGATCAAGAGATCGTTGAGCGATTGCAGAAGTTCGGTACCGAAGATCTTGATGATTGAGGCCTCGTGCCCCGGACTGCGCCGGCGGTTGGTGAGTTCCACCGCGTGATTGAACAGCGCCGACAGTGTCATGACGTTGATACTCGCCTCCGCCAGGCGATCTCGAAAAGCCGGCTCCGCCATGACCCCGGAGGCGCGCGCCATAATTTTGATGCGCTCCAGCGCCATCAGGGCGAATTGCGGATTTGAGGTGCCGAGACGTTCGTGGCCGAGCAGCGCATTGGCGATGCGCCAACCGTCGTTGAGCTTGCCAACCAGGTTCTCAGCCGGCACGGCGACTTCGTCGAAAAACACCTCGCTGAACTCGTCATCACCGGCAATCGTAACGATCGGCCGGATCGTGATGCCCGGACTCTTGAGGTCCAGCAATAGAAAGCTGATGCCGGCATGGCGCGGCTGCGCCTGCGGATCGGTGCGCACCAGTGCAAACATCCAATCCGAATGATGGCCCCATGTGGTCCAGATTTTCTGTCCCTGCACCACGAAATGATCGCCCTCCAGCGTGGCTCGCGTCGCAAGGCTCGCGAGATCAGAGCCGGCGCCGGGCTCCGAATAACCCTGCGCCCAGATCACGGTACCGGCGATGATCGGCGGCAGATGCTCTGCCTTCTGGGCCGCGGTGCCGAACTCCATCAGGAGCGGACCGATGTGATTGAGCCCTTGCGCAGGCAGTTGCGGCGCACCCGCTCGCGCCAGCTCCTCGGTCATGATGATTTGTTCGTTCAGCGTTGCGCCCATCCCGCCATATTCTTTCGGCCAATGCGGCGCGATCCAGCCCTTGTGCGAAAGCGCGCGATACCACGGCATCAGCTTATCGGGCGGCGGGCGATTGGCGCGGCCGCGCAGCTCAGGCGGCAGATTAGCCGCAAGCCAAGTCCGCACTTCAGCGCGGAACGCGGCCTCGTGAGATGAATCGCGACGAAACATAACGGCGGGCTTTCAACAACGCCTATGCGATAGGCCGACCTGGTTTGCGATTGCGAATTTCTGGTTCGATATGCGCCCTTCCCACGGCGGCCGGCGATTTTCCGCGATTGCACCATTTTAATCCGGGATCGTCCAGAATGGCTATCGGGCGCCTGCGCGAACACGAAGGCAACACCCACCGTCCGGCGCACCGTGAGCACACTGTCGGCGCGGAACCAGCAGCTCCACGACCCTGTTCCCGCTGCCGCGTTCAGCCGTGATGTAAAAATTCATCAAGCGTCTGATTTGACGGCAGCGCGAAGCCCGACTGCGGGATGCGGCTAACCGTCGGCATGCCGAGGCGCTTCAGCTTGATTGCCATTTCGGCGGCCTTGATCAGCACCGTCACGCCATTGACGATTGGGGCGCGATCGACGTTGGCATCTGCCGCCATGCCGAAAAGCATCATCGGAATGCCCCCGGTCGGCACGATGACGTCGGCGCCGGCGTCGATGAGGAGGCGTGCTTCCCGTTCGAACAGAGCCTGCAGCTCGAGCTTCTTTGCCGGCGATGCGAACGCCTCCATGTAGTCGCTGATGCTGGCTTCGATCGCTCGAAGACCGGCAACCCGCTGTTGCAGCCCATAACGAGCGATCTGGTCGTTGTGGGCGGGTATGAAGGCTGGGTTGATCGCCAAAAGGCCGAGTTTGCGACCGAGAGTGCATGCGTGAAGCAAAGTCGCTTCGCCGAGACCCAGCACCGGTATCTTAACCGCAGCTCTCGCTTCATACAGACCGACGTCCTGGAAGTGGTTCATGAAAAAGGCGTCATAGCCGTCTCGCTCCGCCTGAATGGCGCCGCGGATCACTGCACGCGAGAAGCGAAACTCCGACAATGCATGCACGGTCGTTACCGACGGCGTCATGGTCTTGAACTCGACCTCGAATTCCGGGTCGGTGCAGGCTTTCATATGCGGCAGAAGCTGCGCGAGATAGGAGCGGTGGCCAACCTCGTCGGTGGCGCCCTGCGCCCAAATACGAGCTTTCTTTGTCGAATCCAAAATACCCTCCTCCTTTATCCCCGTCGCCCCACGGCGAAATACGGCGTCGCCATCGCGGTGGGCGTTGCGCCGGCTTATGGGACTTCCGGCCGCCGAAATCCAAATCCAATTGCGGCTGCGACGCGGTCAATCGCTTTGGCTATGCGCGCCGGAGCTTGCCGGCTCGCCCAGAACAGCGGACCGCCGCGGTAATCGGGAAAGCCATAGCCGTGGACAAAGACAAGATCGATGTCTGAGGCGCGTTGCGCGATGCCATCGGCGAGAACAAGCCGCGCTTCGTTGATCATGGCGCCGAGCGCCCGGTCGACGATTTCGGCGGACGAAATTTTACGCCGGGAGAATCCGTTGGCCGCCGAATTCTCGGAGATGATTTGTTCGACAATCGGATCTGGCTCGCCGCGACGCGCGCCCGGCGGGTAGCGATACCACCCCGCGCCGGCCTTTTGCCCGAAACGTCCCGCCTCGCAGAGCTTGTCCAAGATTGCAACATAACGGGTCCGGCGGTCGCGCGTGGCTTCCCGCCACTTGCGGTTGGCCCAGGCGATGTCGAGCCCGGACAGATCGCCAACGCGAAACGGTCCCATGGCAAAGCCAAAATCTTCCAGGGCGGCGTCGATGTCCTGCGGCAAAGCCCCTTCCTGCAGCATGAATTCGCACTGATTGCGGTACACATTATAAATGCGATTGCCGATAAATCCCTCGCAAACGCCGGCAAGAATGCTGATCTTTTTCAGCCGGCGGCCCAAGGCGAATCCCGTTGCCAGGGCCTCGCGCGAGGTTCTTTCACCACGCACGATTTCCAGAAGCCGCATGACATTGGCTGGACTGAAGAAGTGCAGGCCCAACACCAGGTGCGGCCGCTTGGTCCCTTCAGCAATCGCATCCACATTGAGATAAGATGTATTGGTGGCCAAGATCGCTTCCGGCTTCGACACGCGATCGAGCTCGCCCATGACGGCCCTTTTGACGTCCATGTCCTCGAACACGGCTTCGATGACGAGATCGGCGTCACGCGCCAAGGCAAACTCATCGCCGAACGTCAAATGATCGAGCCGCGCTCGCGCCATCGCCTCGTCGATTCGTCCCTGGCTGACCGCACGCGCTTGCAGGTCGGCAAGCCTCGACTGCGCGCGCTGCAAAGCGTCCGGCTTGGTGTCGATCAACACCGTATGTAATCCAGCCTCGATGAGCGCAGTCGCGATGCCCGACCCCATCGTGCCCGCGCCGACCACCGCGACTTTGGCCAACGGCGGGGCCGGGAGGCCCTCGATAGCCTGCACCCGCGCGGCCTCACGCTCGGCAAAAAACAGATGCCGCAACGCGAAAGCCTCCTCCGCCGTGCGCAGCGCGTGAAAAGTGGCGCGCTCGCGCGCCATGCCCTCGTCAAGCGACGTCTCCGCCGCCCAACTCACCGCTTCGACGGCGCGGGCGATATAGGGCCGGCCCTTTGCTTTCTTCAGAGCATTATTCACCGCGGCCGCAACGTCGGCTTCATTCTCGGCCGGGACCGGCAGATGCGCCAAATCGCGCTTACCGGACAACAGAAGCGCATGGGCCACTGCCTCCGATCGTAAATCCGCTTTGGCGATCTCATCGATCAAGCCAAGGGCAAGAGCTTCTTGCGCCGTCATGCGACGGCCTGAGGTGATGAACTCGATGGCTTTAGACACCCCGATGAGTCGCGGCACGCGTTGAGTACCGCCCGCGCCGGGAATAATGCCGAGCTTCACCTCGGGCAGCGCGACGGCCAGATCCGGAGCACCGATCCGCGCATCGCAGGCGAGCGCAAGCTCAAAGCCGCCACCCATCGCGGTACCGTGCAAAGCGGCGACGATCGGCTTCGGGCAATCGGCAATTGCGGCAAGCACTTGCGGCATTTCCGGCGATAACATCGGTCCGCCAAACTCCTTCAGGTCGGCGCCCGAGACGAAAGTCCTGCCAGCACCGATCAGCACCGCCGCCTTGAAAGCGTCGTCCGCCGCGAAATCCCGGACCACGTCGAGCAACTGCGCGCGCAGCGCCGCCGAGGAGACGTTGACGGGAGGATTGTCGAGGACGATCACCGCACAGCCGCCCTCGGGCTCAAGCCGTACAACGGGTTTCTCGCCTGGGGTAACCGAGGCTGCAGGTTCTTTTGTCGCGATTTGATCGATCATGATGGCACTCTTCAGGCTGCCGACGCGAGATCGCTGGGTTTACAGTTCGAGCGGCGTGGCGCCATTAATCGCAATCGTAGGAAATACCGACTTCGACGACCGAACGTTTCAGCGCCGCCAAATCCTGCATCAGCCGTTCCGTGGCTTCAGGATTCAGCTCGTCAAACAAAGTCGCCAGCCAAGCCTCATGCGCGGCGGCGAGTTTTTTGAAAATATCCGCCCCCGCTCTGGTCAGCCGCACCACCGAAGCGCGCCCGTCGGTTGGATCGTCGACACGGCGCACATAGCCCTCCTCGATGAGCCGATCGACGAGTCCCGTCAGATTGCCATTGGTGACCATCATGCGCTTCGACAGCTCGCTCAAGCGTAGCCCGTTTGGTTCGCGATCCAATTGCGCCATCAGATCGAAGCGCGGCAACGTGAATTCAAATTCACTGCGCAGCCGTTGCCGAATTTCCGCCGTGATGAGATTGGTGCAGGACAGCAGC
The DNA here is from genome assembly GCA_036267435.1 of Xanthobacteraceae bacterium. Classification (GTDB taxonomy): domain Bacteria; phylum Pseudomonadota; class Alphaproteobacteria; order Rhizobiales; family Xanthobacteraceae; genus BOG-931. The sequence goes on from DATAWA010000118.1 coordinate 49,939, forward strand.
CGCAGCCAAAGCCGCAGCTGATGCTTGCTTCCCTTGGGTTCATTGCGAACCAAGGTTTCGACATCGGTGTGTTCAAGCTCGCGGGGCGGCATTGGCACCTCTGTGGAAGGAATGGGGCAAGGTCATTCGTGGCGCGAAACGGACATATCAAGGCAAGCCAGGCGATTATCATCGAACAAGCACGACAAAGTCCCGTGCCATTACAGCGTGGCGACGGTGGCAATGGCGCCATCCAGTGTCTTGCCATCTTCATCGGCCAAAGCCGCGTCGCGCAGCCTCCGCACCCAGTCGGCGGCGTCGTGGCGCGTGCGCAGCCGCATCGCGGCCGCAAGCGCCTTGTCGAATTTGGATAAGCCGCGCGCATGGGTATCGGAGTAGCCCTTCACCAGGCGGCGCAACTCGATAATGGCGGTCGCCAGCGCCGGGTCCGATACCGCAGCAGTGCGGGCGGCTTCGAGCCAGGCCTCGCGATGCGCCACTTCATGCCGGTGCCGCAGGGTACCGCGGCGAAAACGCCGCAGGCCGGCGAGTAAATAGAGCGGAAGAAACCAATGAACCGTCGTGGTCCGCACGCGCCTGCCCCGGTTGACCACGCGATCGAGCGCCCGCAGCAGCCGCGGCCTCGTCTCGAGCCAGAGTCCAAGCCTTGTCGGCAACGTACCGATCACTTCCTCTATCCGCGGATGCATGAATTCCGTGACCGCCACCAATTGATCCGGCGCAGCAATCACCTCCGCGCGCACGCGCTTGAACCGGCTTGCCCGGGTCTTGAGATCGGCGACGCGGATCACGTCGTCATACGCCATGGCACCGGCGATATATTTGGCGGCGGCGCGGATCAGGATGACGTCGTCGCCGCGTTGAAACGGCAGGAAGGTCGCAACCATATCGAGATATTCGCGCCCGTAGTCGACATCCTGGAAGTCAATCACCCGGCTCAAACCAGCCGCCAGCATTGCATGCGCTTCGGCCGGAAACTCCGACCGCGCACGCATGATAAGCGCGTCGACCTGCGCGTCGCCGATCGGCTCAAGCTTCGGCGACGCCTCACCCATATTCGGCTTCGGCGGTGGCTCCGCCGGATTGGCAACGCCATCAACACCCGCAGCGAAAGCACGTAGGCTCGCCTTGACGCCGACGCCGACCTTGCGGATCGCCGCCTCATATGACTCGCGCGGGAACGGCAGAGCATCCGCGCCGGCAAGTGCGCCGAACATCACCGCGGAGATTGCGCTCCCAGTCCGTTCAGCAAGGGCCTCCATATCGAAGGCGACGAACCGCTTCGCCGCGACTTGCGCCGCCGTGTAAACCTTGTTGTCATCGGCAATACCGTCGCCCGGCGCGATCTTTTCGGCCACCGCATAGGAACGATGCGAAGAGGCGATCAACGTGGTGCGGTCGGGTGAGACCAGTCCCCGCTGCATGGCGCGGCCGGCTTCCATCAATTCGGCGCCGATCACGATGTCGACCTTGCCGGGCGTCGCCATCAGAGCCAGCACCGGATCGCGGCCATCGGGCCGTTCCTTGATCATTTCCACATAATAGATCGTGGCGCCGGTTCGCTGAGCGACCCCGGGCACCGAGGTCGATTGCGCGACAAATCCCTGGCTCTCCGCCAGCGCCACGATCCAGTCGACCAGCACGCTGCCACCTTGGCCGCCCATTGCCAGAACTGCCACCGTGATCGGTTCGGCCACGCCGGCTTCGGTTTCATCCCCATCGCGTATCGGCGTCATCGCGTTCATGGGGGCGCGGCCTTACGAGAATACGACGCGGCGGCGGTCGCGGCGCCGTTGCAGGAAGCCAATCACCGCTTCGCGAATGCGAGAGAGCCCGCGGTCGAACGCGGTCGGATTGTGAATGATGTCGGCACGATAGAATGACGGGCATAGCACTGCGGCTTCCGCCACTTCGCCGCAATTGCCACAGCCGACGCAGGAATTATCGACCGCGGCCACTGGATCGTCCTTCAGCGGATCGGCGGAGCGTTTGACCGACAGCGACGGACAGCCGGATAGGCGGATGCAGGCGTGATCGCCGGTGCAGACATCCTCATCGACGCCGAAGCGCTCGCGCACCATGCGCCGGCCGGCCTTAACCGCGCTGTTGAATAACGGTTTGACGCGCCGCTGTTTGTTCAACATGCATTCGGATGACGCGACAATGATTTTTGGACCTTTCTCTTGCGTGGTCAGCGCCTCCTTGAGCGTGTCGCGCATTTTGGCCACGTCATAGGTGCGATCGATCTGGCGTACCCAGGTCGCACCGACCCCCTTCACTGCCTTGGTGATCGGATGCTTGGTCGAGCGCGAGCGGTTGTCGGCGCGCGATGAAAGGACGTCCTGCCCTCCGGTGGCGGACGAATAATAATTGTCCACCACCATGATCACGCCGTCGTGCTGATTAAACACCGCATTGCCGACGCCGCTTGCCAAGCCGTTGTGCCAAAAACCGCCGTCGCCGATCATCGCGATCGGACGCTTGCCGGCCTTGACGTTGAATGCCGAAGCTGAAGCCGGTCCAAGTCCATAGCCCATGGTCGTCGTGCCGATATTGAACGGCGGCAGGATCGAGAACAGGTGACAGCCGATATCGGCGGATACGTGATGCGGACCAAGCTCCTGCTCCACGAGCTTCATCGCCGCAAAGATCGGCCGCTCCGGACAGCCCGTGCAAAATCCCGGCGGCCGCGGCGGCACGACCGAGGCCAGCGCTTTGATTTCATCAGCGAGCGGCTGTACGGGCTCGTTGCGGCCGCGGATGTGTTCGGGCAACGCCTCGGGCTTCTCGGCGGCAAGGAATGCATGCAAGCCCGCGGACACGACTTCCGCGGTGTATTCGCCGGCGACCGGCAACACGCCTTTGCCGTAGATTTTCGTTGAAATACCGGCTTTGCGCAGAATTGCATGGAGCGCCGTCTCGATGAATTCCGGCTGCCCTTCTTCGACCATCAGCACGGCGGATTTTCCCGCGCAGAATGCCGTCAGCTCGCTGTCGATCAGCGGATGGGTCACGTTCATCACATAGAGCGGCACGCGCGTGCCACCCCAGACGTCGGCGAGACCGATCTGCTGCAGGCTGCGCATCACGCCGTTGTACAAGCCGCCCTGCAGCACGATGCCGATATCGCCGAGCTCGCCGTCGAAGGTCTCGTTGAGCCGCCGCCGCTTGATGAATTCGATCGCAGCCGGCAAACGGTGCGCGATCTTTTCTTTCTCCTGTGCGAAAGCGGCCGGCGGCAATACGATCCGGTTGGTGTCGCGCTGCGGATTTTCCAGTGCCTGGGCCAAGGTGAACGGCGCCGGCTTGTTGTCCTTGGCAATGAAACGGCCATGGACATGGCAAGCGCGAATGCGCACTTCGAGCATCACCGGCGTGTTGGACGCTTCCGACAGTTCGAACCCGTCCTCGACCGCTTTGACCATGCTTTCCAGATTGGGCCGCGGATCGAGCAACCAGATCTGCGATTTCATCGCAAAGGCATGCGAGCGCTCCTGCATGATCGAGGAGCCCTCGCCATAATCCTCGCCGATGATGATCAGCGCGCCGCCTTTGACGCCGCCCGAAGCGAGATTGGCGAGAGCGTCGGCAGCCACGTTCGTGCCGGCAGTCGACTTCCACGTCACCGCGCCGCGGATCGGATACATGACGGAGGCCGACAGCATCGCGCCGGCCGCCGCTTCCGATGCCGAGGTTTCGAAATGCACGCCGAGTTCGGCCAGCACCTCCTGCGCGTCGGATAAGACATCCATCAGATGCGAGATCGGCGCGCCCTGGTAGCCGCCGACATAACCGACGCCGGACTGCAGCAGCGCCTTGGTGATGGCCAGGATGCCCTCGCCGCGAAACTCCTCGCCGGCCCCCAGTCTCAGATCGGCGACTTCCTTGGCAAACGAACGTTCAGCCATGCTGGCCTCTATGGCGAACCGATCAGGTTCCGCGCCAATTATTTTAGACTTAAAGCAATCAGGGTCAACCCCGCCTGCGGCGCGTCCCTCACTCGCCCCAAGGTTAGAAGTTCTCAGTGGTCCAAAGTAAGGCGGGAATACTCTTCAAACTTAAAGGTTCAAGCTTGAAATATTTTAGGTTCCCTGCCATATTTGGGTGGTACTCAAGTCTCCTAACCGAAAGGCGGCAGCGCATGAAGATTGCTTGCCTCGGCGGCGGCCCCGCCGGCCTTTATTTCGCGATCAGCATGAAGCTGCGCGACGCCGGCCACGACATCACTGTGTTCGAGCGTAATCGTGCGGACGATACGTTCGGCTGGGGCGTGGTGTTTTCCGACGAGACTTTTGACAACATCACGGCCAACGATCCGGCCAGCGCCGAGATGATCCGGTCCAATTTTGCCTATTGGGACGATATCGCTGTTCACTATCGCGGGCAGCGCATCGTCTCGGGCGGCCACGGCTTTTCTGGCATTGCCCGCAAGAAACTCTTGATGCTGCTGCAGGAGCGTGCACGGGCGCTTGGCGTGGAACTGCGCTTTCAGGCCGAGGTCGCCAGCGCCGGCGCATTGGCCAAAGACTATGATCTCGTGATCGCCGCCGATGGTTTGAATTCCAAAACGCGCGGCGAATTCGCCGGCCATTTCCAGCCCGCCATCGACACCCGCAAGAACAAATTCGTGTGGCTTGGCACGCACCAGAAATTCGACGATGCCTTCACCTTCATCTTCGAGGAAACCCAGAACGGGTGGATATGGGCGCACGCCTACCAGTTCGACGACGACACCGCGACCTTTATCGTCGAATGCTCGCCCGCGACATGGGATAAATTCGGCTTCGGCGCGATGAGCCAAGACGAGACTTGCCGCGCCTGCGAGCGTATTTTTGCAAAAAATCTTGGCGGCCATCGGCTGATGTCGAACGCGACCCATTTGCGCGGCTCGGCCTGGCTGAATTTTCCGCGCGTGCTGTGCGAGAAATGGTCGTACGGCAACATCGCGCTGATGGGCGATGCCGCCGCCACCGCACATTTCTCTATCGGTTCGGGAACGAAGCTCGCCATGGAGAGCGCGGTCGCATTGGCGAATTATCTGCACAGCGAGCCGACGCTGGACGCCGCCTTCGCGAAATACGAAGTATCCCGCCGCACCGAGGTGTTGCGTCTGCAATCCGCGGCGCGCAATTCGCTGGAATGGTTCGAGGATGTCGAGCGCTATCTGCATCTTGATCCGGTGCAATTCAATTATTCGCTGCTGACGCGGTCGCAGCGCATCAGTCACGAGAATTTGCGGTTGCGCGATAAGAAGTGGCTTGAAGGCGCGGAGGCCTGGTTTCAGCGGGTCGCCGGGGCGAGCGGCAACGTCGTGCGCCGGCCGATGTTTGCGCCGTTTCGGCTTCGCGATTTGCGGCTGAAGAACCGGGTCGTTGTCTCGCCAATGGCGCAATACAAGGCGGTCGACGGCTGCCCGACAGATTGGCATCTCGTGCATTATGGCGAGCGCGCCAAGGGCGGCGCCGGCCTGGTCTGCATTGAGATGACCTGCGTGAGCCCGGAAGGCCGCATCACGCCGGGTTGCACCGGCATGTACGCACCCGAACATGAGGCGTCCTGGAAGCGCATTGTCGATTTCGTTCACGCTGAGACGGACACGAAAATCTGCTGTCAGCTCGGTCATTCCGGCGCCAAGGGCTCGACTCAGCTCGGCTGGGAGGAGATGGACGCGCCGCTCAAAGACGGCAATTGGCCGCTGATCTCGGCCTCGGCGACCTCGTGGTCGGATCGTAATCAGCGGGCGCGCGCCATGACGCGCACCGATATGGAGCGCGTGCGCGAGCAATTCGTTTCGGCCGCGAAGATGGCGCAACGCGCCGGTTTCGACATGCTCGAAATCCATTGCGCGCACGGCTATCTGTTGTCGTCGTTCATCACCCCGCTGACCAACCTGCGCACTGACGACTATGGCGCCTCGCTCGAGAATCGCATGCGATTTCCCCTCGAAATCTTTCATGCGGTGCGCGCAGTGTGGCCGGCGGAAAAGCCGATCTCGGTGCGCATTTCCGCCAACGACTGGGTCGGCGAAGGCGGCATCCAGCCCCCCGATGCCGTCGCCATCGCCCGCCAGCTTCGGGAAGCCGGCGTCGACATTTGCGACGTGTCCGCCGGTCAAACCTCGATCCAAGCGAGCCCCGTTTATGGCCGCATGTTTCAGACTCCTTTCTCCGATCGCATCCGCAACGAAATCGGCATGGCGACCATGGCGGTCGGCAATATTTACGAGCCGGACCACATCAACTCGATTCTAATGGCCGGCCGCGCCGACCTCGTGTGCCTGGCCCGCCCGCATCTCGCCGATCCCTATTGGCTGCTGCATGCCGCCGCAAAGCTCGGAGAGCGCTGCGAGACGTGGCCGCTGCCCTATCTCGCAGGACGCGATCAGCTCTATCGCTTGTCGGGGAATGCCGAGCCGATGCCGGGCGCGGTGTGAAATGACGGATCTCACCGGGAAACACGCACTGGTGACGGGGGGCGGCAGCGGCATCGGCGCCAGCATTGCGGCGACATTGGCCGGCGCCGGCGCCCGTGTCACGATCGTCGGCCGGCGCAAGGACGCGCTGGATCAAACGGCCGCTTGCGCCGCAAACATGTTCGCGGTCGCCGCCGACGTCACCGATGAAGACTCGATCGAAAAACTGTACAAACAGGCGGAGACCGCGCGCGGTCCATTCGACA
>DATAWA010000119.1:0-2003 GCA_036267435.1 Xanthobacteraceae bacterium
CTTGCCGGCGCCCGACACCGACTGATAGGTGGCGACCACGACGCGCTTGATCTTGGCCTTGTCGTGCAAGGGCTTGAGCGCGACGACGAGCTGCGCCGTCGAGCAATTCGGATTGGCGATAATGCCGCGCTTCCTAAAACCGATCACCGCGTCGGCATTGACCTCCGGCACGATCAGCGGAACGTCGCTGTCGTAGCGCCAAGCCGACGAGTTATCGATGACCACCGCGCCGGCCGCGACGATCTTCGGCGACCACTCCTTCGACACCGCGCCGCCCGCCGACATCAGACAGATATCGACGCCGGAAAAGTCGAAATGCTCGAGCGCCTTGACCTTGAGCGTGCGGTCGCCGAACGACACCTCGGTGCCCTGGCTGCGCCGCGAGGCAAGCGCCACCACCTCGTCGGCGGGAAACGACCGCTCGACAAGGATATTGAGCATTTCCCGGCCGACATTGCCGGTCGCGCCGACGACGGCGACGTTGTAACCCATCGTTAACTCTCCACCGAAACTTCGCCTTCCAGCCCGCGCCGCAGGAACCGGAGCGGAAGCGCTTCTAGGCGAGAACTATCGCAAATACAACGTTTGATCGGAGCGGCCGTGTCCCAGGTCCGGCATCACGTCCCGTGCACCGTCCCCGGTGATTTTCGTGCCACCATCGTGCGCCTCTTTGCCTATATGGGCGGGCTGGCGGTCCTTGCCATCGCCGCGGCGAGCTTTTTCCGCACACCTTCGGTGGTGGCGGCGATCCAGCCGGCGCCACGAGCGGAATGGATCAATGTCGAGCGTCCCCATCCGGCCTTCGATATGCAGATGCCCGAACTGGCGGCGGCCGGCTTCAATTACGCGATCCTGCGGCGAGGCAGCGACGGGGCGCGCAAGGACGTGCTGACCTGGGGCGAGCCCGGCGCCGCCGGCCCCTACGTCATGGCGGAAATCTATCGGCCGGGCGGCGCTGGCGAGCATTTCCTCGACGCGCCGAGCGAAATCGCCGCGCGCATCGTCGATTTCACCGTCACCGATGACGTCAAGCCGGCTGGGCAGATCGACAGCAAATTCGGCCCGGTGAGCCTGGTCGACTTCGCCATCGCCATGCCGGGCGCACGAAACGGCCCGCGCCGCTGCCTCGGCTTTACCAGGCCGTTCGACGACCCATCGCTGCAAATCTCCGGCTGGTATTGCAGCGCCGGCACGCAGCCGGTCGATCGCGCCACGCTGGCCTGCGCGCTCGACCGGCTGACGATCCTCTCCGCGGGCGGCGATCCCAAAGTAGCCGGATTGTTTGCGCACGCCGAGCTAAAGCGCACATTTTGCGGCGAACATAACCCGATCCTGGCGGCAACACCGGAACGCAATGTGCCGGTCCCCATCCCTCGCCGCGTGCGATTGACCCATAGCCTGAGAGCGCGCGCCGAGGCGCGCTAACGACGCCCCATGGGTCTCAGCGAGACCCTTGCGCGGGGCCGTAAACCGGACCATGGCCGCCCCAAGGCCGGCCCAAGGGCGCCCCAAGGCCGGAACCAGCCGAACCGACAGAGGGTTGCCGCAATGCTGTTGCCGGCGGCCAAAGCGCGCTACATTGCAGCCTAGCCAAGTGAGGAGCCGATGCGCCGGGTACGTTTATTCGCTGCCATTGCCGCCGCAACTGCGCTGCTATCAGCGGGGTCAGCGCCAAGTCACGCGGCAACCAGAAAGGCGCTCCCCCAACAGCCGGTGGTCGAACGCTCCGCCGCCGGAACGGTGATCCAGCCGACCACCACCATCATCCCCGACGGCAACGGTCACCGCACCGTCATCATCATTCCGCGACGCCGCTCCTACCTCGACACCGGGACCGAGGTCTCCGTCGGCGATCGCGACTTCCGCGACTACATGCTGCCGCCCGGCGGCGATCCCGGCCGGCCGAACTGGTACATGGGGCCGGATGTGCAAGGCAAAGGCGGCTATCCAATCGCAGAACCGTTCTATATTCCGGGCATCAATCCGAACACGCCGTTCTAAGC
>DATAWA010000120.1:0-15003 GCA_036267435.1 Xanthobacteraceae bacterium
TCGAGATCGGCGTCGAAGCCGAGCATCCGGCAATTGCTCAGCGTCAGCGGAATGTCCGGCGTCTGCATGAAGCCGAGGCGGGTCTGGATACGGTAGAAACCGTGGCCAAGGCGCTGCAGCGAGTGACGTTCGTGGAACGGCACCCGCGGCCGGCTTTCGATGACGAAGGTCATCAGCACGACGGTCTCATGCAGCACGCGGTTGTGCTCGACATGGCGCAACAGCATCGGCGAGGCGCCATGCTCGACCTTGGTGAGCCAGACGCCCATTCCCGGCGCGCGGCCGATCACGGTCTTGTCGGCATAGTCGAGGAACTCCTCGAGCGGCATCGACATGTCGCGCAGTCGCCGCGCGACTTCGAACGCGCCCTTGCGCCATGACAGCATCAATACGGCGATGGTGCCGCCGATGACGACGGGGAACCAGCCGCCGGCCAACAGCTTCATCGCGTTCGACGCCACGAAGGTCGCGTCGATCGTGCCGATGGCGGCGATGGCGGGAATTGCGATCGCCGCCGGCCAATGCCATCGCGTGATCGTCACGCGATAGAGGAGAATTGTCGTGATCAGCATGGTGCCGGATACGGCAATGCCGTAGGCCGCGGCCAGATTGTCCGAGGTCCTGAAAAACACCACGGTAAACAGCGTGGCCGCCATCAACAGCCAATTGGCGGCGGGCACATAAATCTGGCCGGCCTCGTCGCTCGACGTCGGTACGATCCGCGCCCGCGGGCAAAGTCCCATCAGCATGGCCTGGCGCGTCAAGGAAAACACGCCGGAGATCAGCGATTGCGAGGCGATGATGGTGGCGAGTGCGGCGAGCGCCACCATTGGCGCCAGCATCCAGCCGGGAGCCAATTTATAGAACGGGCTGTCGGCCGCGCTGGGGTCGGTCAGGACCAGCGCGCCTTGGCCGAAATAATTGAGCAACAGCGCGGGCAGCACAAGGCCGAACCAGGCGCGGCGGATCGCGGTCGGGCCGACATGGCCCATATCGGCATAAAGCGCCTCGCCGCCGGTCAAAGTGAGAAACACCGCGCCGATGACCAGCGACGCGATGCCGGGGTCGGCGGTAAGGAAGCGCACGGCGTAGAGCGGATTTAACGCCATGACGATGGCCGGCGCGGCGCGGATGTTGGCGGCGCCGAGCACGCCGATGACGATAAACCAGAGCACCATGACCGGTCCGAAGATGCGGCCGATGCCCTCGGTGCCGTGGCGCTGGATCATGAACAAGCCGATCAAAATCGCGATCGTCACCGGCACTATGAAGCCGGTGAAGGACGGCGCGACGAGCCGCAGTCCCTCCATGGCCGAGAGCACCGAAATCGCGGGCGTGATCACGCCGTCGCCGTAAAGCAGCGCGGCGCCGACGACGCCGAGCAGCACCAGGATGGGTAACGCCGTGCCGTCGCGGATGCGGTCGGCGGCGACGAGCGAGAGCAGCGCCAGAATGCCGCCTTCGCCGTCGTTGTCGGCGCGCAGCACCAGCACGACGTATTTGAGCGAGACCATCAGCATCAGCGCCCAAAACGTCAGCGATACGATGCCGAAGACCTCGGTCGGCGTCGGCGCGCGGTGGCCGAGGCCGGCCAGAGCGACCTGAAACGCATAAAGCGGGCTGGTGCCGATGTCGCCGTAAACGACGCCGAGCGCGGTCAGCGCCAGAAACCACGGATTGCCGGCATGATGCGGATGGCTCTCATGCCGCGCCCGCGCCGGACCATGCCCGCCATCCCCCGCCGGCACTTGGCCGCCGGCGCTGTTCGCCAAACGCGAGGACATGTCCATGGTCGACCTTGGTTCAGCCGGCGGCAACCGCGAGCCTGTGATCCATCATTCAAGATTCAGGCCATTTATGCTATTGCATCGACCGCGCGGCGACGAATTTGAAGCCCGGCCAACGGGCGGCGCGCCGAAAGGGAGGAAGCCATGCCAATGCGACGGCGTGATGTATTGCGTCTGGCGGGCGGCGCCGCCGCGCTGCCTGCGATTTCCACATTGGCTCGCGCCGAAGTCTATCCGGCGCATCCGATCAAGCTTCTGGTCGGCTTCCCGCCCGGCGGCCAAGTCGACATCGTCGCGCGACTTTCCGCGCAATGGCTGTCGCAGCAATTGGGGCAAACCATCGTGGTCGAGAACCGGCCCGGCGCCGGCGGCTCGCTTGGCGCCGAAGCGGTGGTTGGGGCGCCGCCCGACGGCTACACGCTGTTCTTCGCCGCGTCGTCGAACACCGTCAACGCATCGCTGATGAAGAATCTCAGCTACGACTTCGTGCGCGACGTCACGCCGGTGGCGCCGATCAACCGCATCAACCTCGTATTCGACGCCAATCCATCGTTCACGGTAAACGGCGTTGCCGATCTGATCGCGCAAGCCAAAGCCAGTCCTGGCAAGATCGTTATCGCTTCGCCGTCGCTTGGCACGCCGCCCTATATGGCGGTGGAGCTGCTCAAGATGATGGCCGGCATCGACGTCGTGCATGTGCCTTATGCCGGCGAAGGCCAGTTGGTGACCGATTTGCTGGGCGGTCAAGTCAAGGTCGGCTCCGACGGCATCTCGGCGGTCATCGGGGACATCAAGGCCGGTAAGCTGCGCGCGCTGGCGCTGACCACCGCGACCCGCATCGACGAACTGCCCGGCGTGCCGACCGTCGCGGAGACGCTGCCCGGCTTCGAGGCAAGCGGCTTCTCGGGCCTGGTCGCGCCCAAAAACACGCCACCGGTCATTGTCGAAAAGCTGGCCGGCGCGGTCAAAGCCATCCAGGCCGACGCCAAATTCAAGGAGCGGCTCGCGCAACTCGGCGTCAGCGCGCTGTCGATGTCGCCGCAGGAATTCGGCAAGTTTATCGCCGCCGAAACCGAGAAATGGGCCAAGGTCGTCAAATTCGCCGGTCTTAAGCCGCAGTAAGCGCCGGCGCGGCCGCCTCTCGCGCGCTAGTGCCGGGCGCCCGAACCGGTGCCGCCCATCACGTCCTGCTGACGGAATTCCTCGTCATATTGCAGCACTTCGCTGGTCAACTGTTCGATCATTTTCTGGCGCGCCGCCGTGTCCTGACCGCAGGTCATTTCGGCGACCGTCTTGGCCACCGCGGTCACGACTTCCGCCGTGTCGATCATGTCCGGCTCTTCCGCCGAGACCGGGTAATCGGCAAAATAACTGTCGATGACGTCGATGATCAGGCAATGCAGGCATGGCCGCTCTTCCTGCGACTCCAACTCGTCCGTTATCGCCATGCTCTTCACTCCTCGCCGGCTTTTGGCTCCAGGACACGTCCCGATAGCGCGACGCCCTGATCCGATAGATAGGATGTAATGGCGCCAAAGTGGAGTGCGCCCTTTCACCTAAATCCGAGGCAAATCCGCTTCCTTAGGCCGCCTTGGCGCCCCACAGGGCCTTGCTGGCAATCGCCGAGCCCTCGGCGAGCGCCCGCAATTTGGCCCAGACGATCGAGTCGACGACCGTCGGTTCGCTGCGCACCGCGGTGCCAAAACCGCAATCGACGCCGGCAATCAGCTGCTCGCGATCGATCACGGTGGCGTAGCGCAGCAGGCGCTGCGCCACGAGCCGCGGATGCTCGACGAAATTGGTCGTCGAATCGATGACGCCGGGAATGAGGATCTTGTCGTCGGGGATTTTGATCGTCTTGAGATCCTCCCATTCATGATCGTGACGCGGATTGGCAGCCTCGATGCTGATCGCCTGCACGCGCGCCTTGAACGCGATGTCGATGATTTTCAGAAGCGGCAGATCGTGGGTATGCGGCCCCTCGTAATTGCCCCAGCAGATGTGCAGCCGGATGCGGTCGGCCGGCAGGCCGGCGATGGCGGCATTGAGCGCAGCGACGTTGCGCTCGGCGATTTTGGCGCGGAACTCGTCGTCGGTCAGGCGGCGGTACTGGTTGTTGCGCGCCGAGCCGAGGTCGGGCGCGTCGATCTGCAGCACGAAGCCGGCTTCGACGATGGCGCGGTATTCGGTCTGCATTACCGCCGCGAGCGCGGCGACGTAGGCGTCCTCGCTCGGGTAATGCAGATTGATGATAAAGCGCGTCAGGATGCCGGGCGACGGCGCGGTCATGAACACGTCAGCCGGCTTCGCCTTCGCCGCCGCGGCTTTCAGATGAGCGATGTCGCGGTCGAGCGCGGCGCGATCCTTGTACGCGAGTTCGCCGACGCAGCCGGGGAACGGCACGGCGGAGAATGAGCGGCGGTCGCGGCCGAAGTCGGGATGATCCATGAGATCGCGGCCGATCATGATGTCGTTGCCCTGCTCCGCGGCGCGCGGGTCCGGCGCGATGCCAGCGACGCGGTGGCGGATATAGGTGGTGTAGGACGGCTTACTCATCTCGCCGTCGGAGACGATGTCGACGCCGCAGGCGACCTGTTGCGCCACCACATCGTCGACCGCCTGGGCGGTGGCGGCTTCGAACCTGTCGGCGGCAACGGCTTCACCCTGCTCGCGCCGCAGAATGAGATCGATCAAGGACTTCGGCCGCGGCAGGCTGCCGGTATGGGTGGTGAGAATGCGGTCGGTCGAGGTTTTCATGCGGGACTCCCGGAACGGTCGGATGCCCCGAGCAAACGGGGCCAGTGGCATACGATAGCGGCCGGCTGGTTCCGCGTCGATTATTGAGGCATAATTCGCCGATGACGTTCACGCGCATTACCATCGATCCGGCGATTTGCACCGGCAAACCTTGCATTCGCGGGTTGCGATTTCCGGTCGCCCGCCTGCTGGGTCTATTGGCCTCGGGCGAGATCCGGGAACGGATTCTGAACGCCTATGCGTATCTCGAATCCGACGATATCAATGAAACGTTGCGCTACGCCGCTTCGCCGGCCGAGGATGAAACAATCGATCTCCTGCCCGCGGGTTGAGCCGTGAAGTTTCTGATCGACATGCCGCTGTCCCAGGATTTGGCGGCATGGCTCAGGGCCCAGGGTCACGACGCGGTGCATGCCATCGAATTGAGCCTTGACGCCGCGGCAATTTTGGCGCGTGCGAAGCAAGAGAATAGAACAATCGTCACGGCGGATTTAGACTATCCGCGGCTGCTTGCGCTGGCACAGGAGCGAGAGTCGAGCTTGATCCTGTTTCGCGACGGCAACTGGGGCGAAGCTACAATTATCGCCCGCATGGAAGAGGGCATGCAGCGCATAACGCCGGCCGATCTGGCACGACGCATCATCGTCGTCGATCGCGGCCGCATTCGCATGCGGCGGTTGCCAGTCAGTCCCGGATCGGACTAGCGAAACATGATGGTTTCGCTAACGACCGGGTCGTCCTAAAGTCCGCCATAACGTGTAAAGAGGTCTGGGAGGTGTCATGCGTATCGTCGATCTAAGCCGTGAGTTGTACCACCGCACGCCGTCCTATCCCGGCCAGCCGCCGATCATTCATGGCATCTGGAAGACGCATGACGAGGCGCGCGCTGAATCCGGCGGCGTCCACGGCAATAGCGTGATGTTCTTTTCCATGCCCGACCACGGGGGCACCCATATCGACGCGCCGCGGCATTTCGGCAAGAACGGCACGCCGATCGACAAATATCCGCTGGAGAAATGCATCGTGCCGGGCATCTGCGTCGACCTGCGGCACATTCCAGCGAAAGCGGAGATTACGCCGACCGATTTGGAGGCGGCGGTGAAGAAGGCCGGCGTTCCGGTGCCGAAGAAAGGCACCGTGCTCCTCTGCACCGGCCATCACGAGCGCACCTTTCCGACCGCGGCTTATGCGACCGACAATCCGGGCGTCAATGTCGCGGCGACCGAGTGGCTCGCCAAGCAGGGCGTGGTGCATTTTGGCATCGACTCGATGCGGCCGGGACCGGAAGGCAAGGTCAATACGCTCGTGCACAAGGCCTGCCTCGATCTCGACATCACCCATCTGGAAAGCCTGTGCAATCTGGAGAGCCTCATCGGGGCGGGCGAATTCCAGTTCATCTGCCTGCCGCTGAAATGGCGCGAGGGCACCGGTTCGCCGGTCCGCGCGGTGGCGGTGTTCAACGATTGACGGGTCATTGTCACTGCACTGCGCGCCGCGCATAATGGCGGCAGGGTCTTTGGCATGACGAAGCTTCTAGAACGTATCAGCATTAACCCAGCGGTGTGCGGCGGCAAGCCGTGTATCAAGGGCACGCGCATTTGGGTTTCGCTCGTTCTCGACCTGCTTGCCGGCGGAATGCCTGAAATCGACTTGCTCGCGGAATATCCCGCTTTGACGCATGACGATGTTCTTGCCGCGATCGCCTACGGCGCCGAGGCGGCACGTGATCGGATCATTCCGGTCCCGGTGGAGCCGGCTGAGTGAAAATAAAAGTCGATGAAAATATCGGCGGGACTGGGGTGGCCCTTCTCCGCGATGGCGGGCATGACGATGCGACCGTTCACGACCAGGAGCTAAGCGGCGCAACTGACGATCAGGTTTTCGATGCCTGTCTTTCGGAAAACAGGACATTGATCGCTCTCGATCGGGATTTCGGACACGTCCCGCGCTTTTCACCCAAGCGGTCGGCCGGTATCGTCGTTGTCGAACTCGGCGGACCAGCCTCCCAGCAAGCTCTACACAGCCGCCTGCGTCAATTCCTCAAGGTCGCCACATCGCGACCGGTGCACGGCGAACTTTGGATCGTCGAGCCGGGGCGCATCAGGGTTCATCCGGACGAAGATACCGAATAAGGGAAACGCTAAAAATGCAAATCGGCCACAACCGCAAAATGACCGGCGCGCAATGTCTCGCCGACATGCTCAAGGGCTACGGCGTCACCCACGTGTTTCATGTGCCGGCGGTGTTGCGCACCACCTATGCCGAGATGGAGCGCCGCACCGACATCAAGCGGCTGCATGTCCACGGCGAGAAGGCCGCCGCCTATATGGCCGACGGCTATGCGCGGGCCTCCGGCAGACCCGGCATCTGCATGGCGCAGGTGATCGGCGCGCTCAATCTTGCCGCCGGCTTGCGCGACGCCTGGCTGGCGCATTCGCCGGTCATCGCCATGACCGGCGGACGCGAGCCGAAAAATAAGTTTCGCAAGGTCTATCAGGAGGTCGATGACGTGCCGGCGTTCGAGCCGGTGACCAAGTTCAACGCCACGATCGACGACGTGGCGCGCTTTCCCGACATGGTGCGGCAGGCGTTTCGCAGCGCCGTCACCGGCTGCCCCGGTCCGGTGCATTTGCAGTTTCGCGGCAACGAGGGCCAGATCGACGCCGAGGAAGCCGACATGGAGCCGCTCGTCGAGCCGCAATTTTCCCGCGTGCCGGCGTTCCGCCCGGAGCCCGATGACGCCAGCGTGCATGCCGCGCTCAAAATATTGCAGGAGGCGTCGCGCCCGGTGATCGTCGCCGGCGGCGGCGTGCGCGCGTCGGGCGCGGCGGCCGAACTCGTCGCGCTCGCGGAAGCCTTGCAGATTCCGGTCGTCACCTCGCTCAACGGCAAGGATTCGATTCCCGGCAATCATCCCCTGTCGGTCGGGGTCTGCGGCAGCTATTCGCGCGAAAGCGCCAACCGCGTCGTCAACGCCGCCGATCTTGTCTGCTTCATCGGCACCGAGACCGGCGGCATGACCACCCATTTCTGGGCGGTGCCGAAGATCGGCACGCACGCGATCCAGATCGACATCGAGCCGGAAGCGCTCGGCCGCAATTATCCGCTGGCAGCGGCCGTCAATGGCGACGCCAAGGTCACGCTCGGCAAAATGCTCAAAGCGGCCGACCGCGCCAGCGCCGCCAAACGCAAGGCGTGGATCGGCGAAGCGCAGGCGCTGTGCGGCGAGTGGCGCGAGAAATATAACGACGCGCTCAATTCCGCCGCGGTGCCGATCCGACCCGAGCGGCTGTGCCACGAATTGAGCAAGCACGTGCCGGACGACGCCATCGTCGTCGTCGACACCGGCCATGCCGGCATGTGGATGGGCGGCATGTTCGATCTGACCTCGCCGCGGCAGAGCTATATACGCAGCGCCGGCCATCTCGGCTGGGCGTTTCCAGCGGGCCTCGGCGCCAAATGCGGCTGTCCCGATCGCCCGGTCGTCACGTTCACCGGCGACGCCGGGTTCTGGTACCACATCGCCGAGATCGAGACCGCGGCGCGCTGGGGCATCAATGCGGTGACCGTGGTCAACAATAACGGCGGCGGCAATCAATCGAAGCGCGGCTTCGACCGCGTCTATGGCGGCAAGCAGACCGACCAGGCGCGCGAATTGTGGACCTTTCGCAAGATGAATTTCGCCCGCCTCGCCGAGGACATGGGCGCGCTCGGCATCCGCGTCGAAGACGCCGCGGCGTTTCCGGCGGCGCTGGCGCAAGCGCTCGCCGCCAACCGTCCGGCGGTGATCGACGTCGTCACCGACATCGACGCGCTGGCGCCGGTTGCGGTAAGCTAGGCAAAGTCGCGCGCGAACTTGCTCGGCATGAACGCGGTTGGGTCAGCCGTTCATGGCCTCATGCGGCTGCAGATAGCGCAAATCGACGGCAGTGATCCAGATATGCGGATTCGTGCAGCGCCATGAGTTCGACAACGCCGGCCCAAAGCCACGACGGCGCATCGAGGGTCGATTTATGTCTTTTCGATAAGTCGGCGCGCCACGACCGGCGCTGTTCCGCTTGCATTTGTCTTCCGTGCGCGCGGCCCACAACTCCGGCGAGATAACGCGCCAACTCCATTGCTTCTTGCTCGCTCAGCCGATTGATTTCAATTTTCAGGTCTTGCGGCATGAGCTCTCGGACCACGACCGCTTTATCGAGCAGCCGGGCTGCCATCATGCGTTCACCGAGGTTGGGCGAAAGCGCTTTGGCGCCCGTCACCACCCGAATGGCGTTATCCCGCGGCATTTCGGCTTTCGCCGCCCTTGGAGCCGCTGCGGTCACGCCCTCTTTGACGTCGAGGAGGCAAAGGCTTGAACTCTTACCTTGCCCAACACGAAGCAGCGCCGCATAGCGAAGCCGGCCCAGCGAGCTGCATCCTTTATTCCAATAGGCGGCGTCTACGAGTTCAACGGGATCGGCCTTAACACCGCCCCGCAGCGAAGCCAGCGTTGGCTTGACAGAATCGCTGGCAATCATCTGGGTCAGCGCCTTGCGTTCTTCCCGCGTCAGGGCCCAGAATCGATTGCCCAAGGGAATAGTTGGCGACACCGTATCCAGCCGCTCCTCGGCTAAATGGCGCCATCGGCGTCGCGTCGACTTTGTCAGCAGCGCCTGAATAGACTTGGGCCGATGCGACTTGTCGGTCCCAAAGTCAGCCGACAGTGCCGTCCGGTAGCCTGTGACCAGTTCTTCTAAAATCCTCGCGGTCGTTACCCCCGGCAGATCCGATCCGCGGGCCGCCGATGCCAGCGACAGCCCAAGACGAACGAGATCGTGCGCGGGATTGCCGATCACGGTCTGATCGAGATCTCTGATCTGCACCAGGACATGGCCCTTTTTGTCGGCAAGCGGACCGAGATTGCTGACGTGACAGTCGCCGCAAATCCAGACCGGGGGGCCTTCGGGCAATTTGGCGCGGTTACTTGTCTCCAGCCATTCGTAGAATTGTTGGGTACTGCCGCGCACATAAGCGTGCGCGGACCGGGCCATTTTCAGATTCCGAGTTTGCGTCAGAACCCGCTCTCGGTCTTCGGGCTTTATCATTCTTCAACGACGGCGCTTTGTGCGCGGGGTCGGAATGCCGCTTCGTTCAAAGGCGGCCCATTAACAGCAAGATCAAAAGCACAATGATAACGAGGCCTAGCCCGCCGCCGCCGTAATAGCCAGTCCCGTAGAATGGACCGCCGCCAAACCCGCTGAATCCTCCAAGCAGGATGATGACCAAAATGATGAGCAGAATGGTTCCGATCGACATGAAAAGATCTCCCAGTATGCACGGTGCAAAGGCAGCCTGCCTTGCGGTCCGGCTTGCCAACCTGTCAGTGTGAGAATAGCGCCAGCAGTATGATGATCGGGATCGGGATGCCCAGCAGCCAAAGCAAGATTCCTCTACCCATGATGCTTCTCCTTATATCGGTCGGGGGGTGAGTACACGGTCGTTCCACGTGCCGTCACGAAGCGAGCCGCCTTCGGCTGCGGCGAGACTGGCTGCAAATGCTCCGAACAGCAGGGCAGCCGTCAACCAGAACGAAAGTTTTGCAGCACCTTTCCGCGCCGTATCGGCGTCGGCTTTTGCTTCAGTGATCACGTCATTAACCCGCTTTTCGGCATCGGCCTGGCTCATGCCGGTGCGCGCGGCTACCACCTGGACCAGGTAGGCTTTGTCGGTATCGCTGAGGCCGCGATTGTCGCCAATATCTGCAGTCCACAATCTGAGGACTTCTGCCCTTGATTGGTTGGAATTTGTTCCGGCCGGGGCGGCCTGCGCCGGCGTATTCGCATTGTCGGCAGCGGGTGACGCCGCCGGCGCGGGACCTGCCTGCACGGCCGGACGGAATAACTTGTCGACATAGAGATCGGCCGGATTAGCGGAATGGGCGGCCGGCGATGCCGTGCTGCCTGCGGCCGCGGCGGTGCCGTTGGCAAGGTATCCTGTCACCGAGCCTAAGGCGCTCGCGCACAAAAACGTCGCGAAAGCCCATGCGATGAAACCGTGTGCGGTATCGCGGAAAAAGACTTCGTGGGTGTGCACGCCGACCCATTTCGACCGAAGTCGAGCGGCCAAATAACCGCCGATGGCCGACGACATCACCGCCACGATCACCAGATAAATTCCGGTGCCGGTTTTGAAAGTCGATGCTGCAACGCCGCTGTTGCTCCAGGGGGAAACGGCAGACAGGCCAAGCCCGGCTCCGAACGCCGTCAGCACCAGCGTCAATGCCGCGGCTGCTACGGCACCGGCGGCGA
Organism: Xanthobacteraceae bacterium; assembly: GCA_036267435.1. Lineage (GTDB taxonomy): Bacteria > Pseudomonadota > Alphaproteobacteria > Rhizobiales > Xanthobacteraceae > BOG-931. The sequence continues at coordinate 10,832 of DATAWA010000120.1, forward strand.
TGGAACCCCACGATGTAGCGGATTGTGCATCCAACGCAGCGGACGCACCACGGATCTCGGCTTCCATGAATTCCTCCCCGAAGGACCGAAACGGTCCTGCCTACAAATTCACACTATAAGCCTGCCTTTAATTTCGCCCGGCACAAAAAGTTCCATTGGCTAAATGCCAGCCGTCCTTGGACAATCCGAAGCGAAAACACGTCATCGGCCAATTAGGGCGATTTGGTGCAGTCAAGATCGCGTGACTGAGGCGTCGGTCACGATATTGCAATCAAATGCGGCGTTTGATCGCCTCGTTCGCGCCCCAGAAGTCTGGAAATCTTCGAGTCGAGCGGGTCGACATATTTGCGTCGTTGTCCGGCCGGACCTCCTTCGGCCGCAACCGGCATATTTTCATGCGCACGGAACGGGACTCGGCAGTTCGTCTTTTGCAGTTTCTGATGGTCGCGGCGCTGGTGATACCGGCGGCGCTGTTCGTTTATGCGTCCTATAACGATTACCGCGACGCGTACGCCGTCGCCGAGGAGCGCATCGACCGCTCGCTCGACGTGCAACAGGAGCAGGGGCTCAAGGTCTTCGAGACTGTCGATCGCATCTTCCCCGAGGTGAACGAAGTCGTCCGCGGCATGTCGGACGATCAGATCCGCACGGCGCAAGCCACGCTGACGCCGCGGCTGCAGCGCATCGTCGGCGTCATGCCGCAGGTGCAGTCGATCGCGCTGGTCGGCGGCGACGGCCGGCTTCTGGCCGCGAGCGCGCCGGCGGGGATAACGGCGGCCGCCGACTTTTCCGATCGCGATGGCTTCAAGGCACAGGCGGACAACGATGCCGGAACCTATATCGGCGACATTCGCACCTCGAAGGTTCTGGCCCCCGGGACCGCCGTTTTCGACGTATCGCGGCGGCTCGCCTCACCCGACAATGCGTTTCGCGGGGTTATCGCGGTGGCGGTGCGCGCCCCCTATTTCGCCGATTTCTATGCGATGATCGAGCAGGCGCCGGGAAATTTCTACGCGCTGGTTCGCCCGGACGGCAAGGAGCTGGCGCGTTACCCCGCGGGCGCGCCGGCGCTGCGCCAGCTCAGTCCGCAAAGCACGCTGCGCCGCGCTATCGACCGGGGGCTGACACATGGCCTGTATTCAACCCGGTCCGAAGTGGACGGCCGCGAACGGCGGGTCGGCTTTCGCGAATTGCCCGGCTATCCGGTCTACGTCATTGCCGGCATCCAGACCGCGGCGATCCGCGACGCTTGGCTGCGGCAGGTCGGCGGCCATCTGATCTTCGGCTTGCCGGTGACGCTCCTGTTGTTCTTTGCGCTATGGGTGGTATTGCGGCGCACCAAGCGGCTGCATGCCGAGGCGCAACGCCGCGAGTTCGCCGAGGATGCGTTGCGCCAGGCGCAGCGGCTGGAAGCGATCGGTCAATTGACCGGCGGCGTGGCGCACGATTTCAACAATCTGTTGATGATCGTCAGCGGCACCGTGCAGCGCTTGCGCCGCCACGTGTCCGGCGACCGCGAAACTCATCTGCTCGATACCATCGCCAACGCCACGGCGCGCGGCGAGAGCCTGACGCGGCAATTGCTGGCCTTTTCGCGGCGGCAGACGCTGCAGCCGAGCGTGATCGATCTCGCCGAGCGGCTGCCGGAGATCAAGGACATGCTCAGCCGCTCACTGCGCGGCGACATCGATATCCGTCTCGGCGTGCCGCGGCGGCCCTGCGCGGTCAAAGTCGATCCCAACGAGTTCGAGCTCGCCGTGCTCAATCTCGCTTTCAACGCCCGCGACGCCATGGCCTCGGGCGGCACGCTGACCATCAGCGCCAAGCCGGTCATGATGCGCGGCACCAGCGCCGAGGAAGGGCTGCGCGGCGAATTCGTCGCGGTGCGGGTCGCCGATACCGGCTCGGGCATCCCGCCCGACGTGCTGCCGCGGGTGTTCGAGCCGTTCTTCACCACCAAGGAGGAAGGCAAAGGCACCGGCCTCGGCCTGAGCCAGGTCTACGGCTTCGCCCGGCAATCCGGCGGCACCGCCTCGATCACCACCTCGCCGCGGCGCGGCACGGCGGTGACGCTGTTTCTGCCGCGCAGCTTCGAGGCCGCGGCGCGGCCGCGCGCGGAAGCCGCTGCGGCCGTCGTCGCCGCGTCGGTCGGCACCGTGCTCATGGTCGAGGACAATGCCGAGGTCGCCGAGGTCGCCCGCGCTTATCTCGAGGAGCTCGGCTACCGGGTGCACCACGCCGCAAGCGCCCAGGCCGGCCTCGATTCGCTCGAGCGCGAGAGCGGCATCGATCTCGTGTTCTCCGATATCCTGATGCCTGGCGGCATGAACGGCCTGCAACTGGCCGACGCGGTGCGCCGGCTTTATCCGCAGGTCGCGGTGCTGCTGACCACCGGCTACAGTTCGAGCGCACAGGATGCGGTGCGCCGCGGCTTTGCCGTGCTGCGCAAGCCGTACGATCTTGCCGCCCTGCGCCGGGCCGTACACGAGGCGTCCGGCACGAAGGAGCCGGCCGAGCCCTCGCCCCCGCAGCGCGCGGACGTTGCTTAGCCTGTCATCCCCAAGGCATTTGCGCCAAGACCTTTGGGAAAGAGTCGGCGCCCGTGGTCGCCAAGGCAAAATACATCGTCATCAGCCAGCCGATCGCGCAAAAGGCGATGATCGTCCAAGCTTCGCCGTCGGCACCGCCAGTGCCGCTTTTTACTGCGCTTTTGGCGCGCGGGGCCGGGGTCGGAAGCTCGCCGCGATTGGGCATGCTCTGCTCCTTTGTCGTAGTGCTGGGCTAAACGATGCAATTCCTGCGCCGACATCTCCTACACGGCCCATCCGAGAGGAAGGTTGACGCAAAAGAGTCGTTTTCACGAAAAATGGCGGTGGCGCGATGTGGAACAAGCGTCCCGGGCGGCTGTTGCCTTGGGTGATACGCACCCCGATGCAACTCTGGAATCCCTGGCTGGCGCTGGCCTCACAGGCCGCGCTCGTCGGATGGGAAGCCCAGCAAGTGATCGCGCTGCGGCTGATGCGCATCGCCGCCGGCGGCAGCCGCGGTCGCGATGAAGCGGAGCGCATGGTGACCGAGAAGGTCGCCGCCTTGGCGGAGGCGCAGGCCGTCGTCACGGCCAGCGCGGCCGGCGCCGGCGCCGGCCATGGCACCGGCAAGAAGGTGCTGAACGTCTACGGCAAGCGCATCCGCGCCAACCGGCGGCGGCTGTCGCGGTAGAGCATCCGGAACTATCTCGGAGCTGCCCGGTTCATAGGACGGCGAGGCGCGATTGCCCGCCGCATTTGTGCGTCCATCCAGCCGGCGAGGCACCATGTTCCAGTATCGCTCCAGTTCATTCGGTCCGAGCGTCAGCGCCATCCAGAAGCATTTGGGCGCGGTGGAACGCGAGCTCGAGACCATCGGCCGCGTCGCCGGCCGCCGCGGCTCCGCCGCCGCGTCGGCAGCCGGCGAACGCATCGGCGAGGCGGTGTCGGCGACGCTGAGCGACCTCATCGATCGCCTGCGCGAGCGCAGCGAGGCCGCGGGCGATCAGGCGGCGAGCCTCGGCAACCGCGCTCTGCGGCTCGGCGCCGATTACGGCAGCGACGCGGTCGGGCGCGTCAGTGCGCAAACCAAGGCGCAGCCCTTGTTCACGCTCGGCGTCGCACTCGGCGTCGGCATCCTGATCGGCGCCGCGGTGTTGGCGGGTACCGCCGGGCGGAAGTAAAAGTCCACTCGATAAGCAGCCACTGGCAGTCTCAGTTCTCACGCAGCGCGCACGCTCTCCGCGTCAGGCCCGGGCTTGTCCCGGCCCGCGTCTTTGAGCGGCGCGGAACAACAAGACTGGGATGCCCGCAACAAGTGCGGGCATGACGCGCTGGTCGTGAGGCGCTCAAATGTAATCCCCGTCATCCTGAGGTGCGCGCCGAATGGCGCGCCTCGAAGGATGCTGCTCCGCCCGTCGCCCTTCGAGGCTCCGCCCGAAGTCGGGCGTGGCACCTCAGGGTGACGGAAAATCCGCGTCACGTTCACATTGACAATCATCCCCACTATAGGTACATACAGTGACGAATCTCGCTCCATGAAGGACGCCGTCCGGGTGATGCCGGGCGGCAGGGGGCGAGTGCGGAACCCGCGGGCGAGGCCTCATCAGCTTCGCTCCCGGGCGGTCCGGGCATCAAGCCTGCCGG
>DATAWA010000121.1:0-22708 GCA_036267435.1 Xanthobacteraceae bacterium
CGGCCTTGCGCATAATACTGGCCGATGTTGCGCATCAGGGCGGAGTCCGACACCGAATAAATCACGGCGTCGGTCTTGCCGGTGTTGATGTGACGCCGCCACAAGAAGTTCGGCACCACGAACAGGTCGTTATGGCCCCATTCGAAGCGTTTGCCGCCGACTTCAGTGGTGCCGGAGCCCTCGATGCAGACGTAATAGGTGCCGGCGGTTTCGCGCTTCCATTCCGTCTCCTCGCCGGGGCGTAACAGCTGCGCCGAATAATTCAGTGTCTTGAACACCGGCTCCCCGGTCACTGGATTGACGAAGTCGACCTTGATGCCCTCGTAGGGATCGCCCTTTTCCTTGCGCAGCGCGTGCAGCATTTCCATCACGTTCTCGCCGCGGAAATGGAACAGCGGCGCGGGGGCATGGCCGACGCCACGCTGGTGATCGACGAAAGTCGGCTTGATGCCGCCATAACCGTAGAGATGGCGGGAATAGCCTTCCTCGACGGTGACGGCCTGCACGTTGGTGTTGCCTTGCGCGCCCGGCATGTTGTGATCGACCCAGGCGGCATCGAGGAATTCCATCAGCGGCCAGTCGAGCGTATCGATCCACACCACCGGCTCGCCGGAATTATTGCCGTGGTCGTGCCAGGTACCGTTCGGGGTGAGAATAAGGTCGCCGCGGTTCGCGGTGACGCGCTCGCCCTCAACGACGGTATAGCCGCCTTTGTCGGAAAGGATGGTGCGGCTCGCATTCGGCGAATGCAGATGCACCGGCGCGACATCGCCCGGATTGTAGATCGAGATGGCGCAGCGGATGGTGTTGGTGACCTGCAGACGGCCGTTCAGTCCGGGATTGAGCAAGAGGATGCTCTGGCGATCGGCGAATTCGATCGGCGATATGTCGGCTTTGCTGGCAATCTCCGAAATCTGCTTGAGATAGCCGTTATATTCGTCCCACTTCCACATATAAGGAGCAGTCTTCATCTGGTTGACCGCGACGCGGCCGGTGCCGAGCTGGCCGGAGCCTTCGCCGCTCGTTTCGCTGAACCACGGCCGTTGGGCCGGCGCGTTGGCTTGGGTGCGGACCCAGACATTGTGTTTGCCGGCGTCGGTGTTGATGGCCTCCATCAATTCGCGCGCTTTGTTGGATAGCCCGCCGGGGGCAGGGGCCTTCATCGTTACCGTTGCCATGACGTTTTCTCCTTACTGGGACGTGCCTTACACGCCCAATTGTCGTATAGTGGCTCGGTCGGCTCTTTGCAAAGCTATCGCAACGGCACGCCGCGATGCGTGCTCCGCCCGGATCGCATACCACAGTTTCGTCAGGCAGCCAGGAAATCGCGGATCGCTTTGGTGAATTCGGCCGGCCGGTCCATGTTCGAGATGTGACCGGCGCCGGAAATTTCGACATAGCGCGAGCCGGGAAGCTTCTCGCTGAGCTTACGCATGGCGGGCGCCGGTGCGTCCTTCTCGCCGACCAAGAAGAGGACAGGACGCTTTACGCTTGCGACCGCGGAGGCGTAATCGTGATCGGCTAGCGCCGCGGCGCAACCGATGAAGCCGTTGACCGGCGTGCCCCGGATCATGGCGCGGATTTTGTCGACGTGCGGCGGATTTTTGGCCATGATGTCAGGCGGCACCCAGCGTGAAACCGTTGGCTCGACCAGAGCCTCGATGCCCTGCTTCTGCGCAATTGCGATGCGCTCTTCCCATTGCTGGCTCGATTGCGGGGTGGACTGGCACGGCGAGTCGCAAACGATGATGCGGTCGAACCGCTCGGGATGGCGCTCGGCCAAGCCGAGCGCGGCCGCGCCGCCCATCGACAGTCCGGCAAAATGCGCTGTCTTGATCGACAAAGCGTCGAGCAGGCCGACCGCGTCGGCAAGCAGCGTGTCATAGGCGTAACGCCCTGCCGGAGCATCGGTCGCACCATGGCCGCGCTGGTCGTAGCGCAGGACGCGATAGGAATCCTTCAGCACCGCCGCCTGCTCGTCCCACATCGCCAAAGTGGTGGCGAGCGAATTGGAGAATACCAGGCACGGCGCATTGTCCGGACCGTCGATCTGATAATTGATGGTGATGCCGTTGACCGTGATTTTCATCGTGGTGCTTTCCTGATTGTTCGCTCAATTCGGCAGAAAATCTTCGAGAAGGTCGGAAAGCGCCTGCGGCGCCTGGGTCGGCATGAAGTGGCCGGCGTTGTCGAGCAGTTCGTAGCGCGCGCCGGGAATCTTTTTGGCCAGCTCGGCGGTGCCGGCATGCGGCCGCACCGTATCGTGCCGGCCGGCGACGACCATGACCGGGCAGCGAATCTGCGGCAACATGTGCAGCATGTTGGTGCGGGCGAGGCAGCGAAAGGCAAGACCAAAGCACACCGGATCGTTCGCCAGATAGCGCCCGAGATAAGCCTGGTAGGCTGCCTGTTCGCCGAGATGCGGCGGGTACGACAGCGCCAGCGTCGTCGGCAGCGAAGCGCGCATGCCTTCGCGCGCAGCGAAGGCGGCGCGCTCGTCGAGCGCGGCCGCGCGGCTCGGATCGACGCCCGGCGCCGGATTACACAGCACCAGTGCGCCGACCCGATCGGGATATTTTTCCAGATAGCGCAGCGCCTGGGTCGCCGCCGCCGCCACTGTCGCGAAAGAGTAGGGCGGCTCAAGACCGACGCTTTTGGCCAGGGCCTCGAAATCCTCGACCAGCGTATCGTTGGAAAAATCCTGGCGCACTTTTTCCGAAAGCCCGGCACCGCGCTGATCGTACCGCAATACCCGGCAGCGCCCGGCGAGCCGTGGCGCGACGCCGTCCCAGGACATGAGCGTGCCGCCGAGCTCATGCAGCAGTACAACCGAGTGTGCGGATCTGCCGGAAAATTCATAATGGAGGCTCACGCCATTGGCGTCGATGAAGGGCAACGCGGCCTCCTAAAAGCCACTGCCGATGAGGTGGTCGAGCGAATAGATGCCGCCGCCATGCACGAAAACGTAGAACGTGGCGATCGTCCACATCAGCGTATATTCCAAGCCAAGCCTGTTCCAAAAATATTTGCCGACGCGCCAGCGCTCGACATTGGCGACCAGAAGAAAGAGGAGAACCACCGCCGCCACCGGCCGGGTGAATAGACCGATCGCGAGCAGCGGGCCGCCGACAAGCTGGGTGAGCGAAATCGCCGCCGCCCAGAAGCGGCCGGGCCGATAGCCGCTTTTATCGAGCTGTTTCGCGAGCTCAGTCAGATTGAGCGCCTGGACGCCGGTCTTCGGGAAAAAGCCGAACGTGTTGCGCAGGCCATGCGGCACAAGCGCGAGCCCGACCCAGACGCGCAGCAGCGCGAAGGCGAAGGGAAGCCCCGTTTGCAAATGCGAGACGGCTTGCGGCTGCAACACGCCCTCAATGCGCCATCAGTACGGGCAGCTTGGCATTGGCGAGAATGTACCGGGTGGTGCCGCCGAAAATCATCTGGCGCAGGCGGCTTTGCGTGTAGGCGCCCTTGACGATGAGATCGCAGCCAAGCTCGTCGGCCTTGGCGAGAATGACTTCGCCTGCACTGCGCTTAGCCGGAGGCTTCAGCGTGATGGGTTCGGCGGCAATCCCGTTGAGCTTCAGCGCATGCGCCATTTGCTCCCCGCTCGGTCCGGCAACGGTCGCGCCCTCCACCGTGAGAATGGTGACGCGCTCGGCAAGCCGCAAAAGCGGCATGGCGTCGGCCATGGTGCGGGCCTGCTCGGTACTGTTGTTCCAGGCGACGAGGACGTTCGTTCCGAGCGTTCGCGGCGAGACCGGCGGCGCGATCAGCACCGGGCGGCCGCTTTCAAACAAGGCCGATTCCAGCGTGATCATCGACGGGCTCTGCCACTCGTCGCCCGGACGGGCCAGCGCGATGATGTCGAAGACCCGGCCGTAGCTGCCGACGAAATCATGCCCGCTCGGTGCGTCTTTCAGCCACGACCACGACAGGGCGGCGGCGGCCTCGCCGGTCCGCTCCGCGATGTGGTGACTTTCCATGAACGAGCGGAACAGCGTTTCCGCCTGCCGGATCATCTCGGCGTCGTTCTCCTTCACCGCGACCATGGTCAGGCCGCTGTCCGGGTCCATGGCAACCAGATCGGCGACGGCCGGACGCAGCGGAAAGCCCTCGATGCAACCGTCGAATTTCTGCGCCAAGAGCAGCGCGGTATCCAGCGCCGAGACCATGGTGGAACCGTGCTCGGTCGGAAGGAGAATGGTTTTCATGCGCGCGCCCCAGATGATGTCGGCACAGCCGTGGTCGTGTCCCCGTGGAAGGTGCCCCTTGGCAGGGTCTTGGATCGGCGGTCATACTGCCGCGCCGAAGTGCGGCGGACAAGACTCGCAGAAGCGGCTTTTCGTCAGTGTGTTTCGTTCTCGCCCTGGAAGTCGGCGAGCACGTCGAGCAGCGCCGTCGGTTCGACTTTGACCGGGCCGGTAAATGGCCGGTCGATAGAGACGATGGTGAGAAGCTCGCCGAATATGATCAGGGACAAAAGTCCCGTCATGAGCACCTGCACACGCAGGTTTTTCGTGCCGAAAAAGAAGGTGAAAGCGATTGTGATGATGGCCCCGCCGAACAGGACCAGCCAGATGACGCCGGGTACGGCGCCTTCCGAGGCGATCAGCCTGGCCCGGCGCGCCTGGGTCATCTGATCGAGCTGATACAATACCTCGGAAATGACGGGGTTTCCGGCGCTTTGCGAGGCGCTGGACGACAGCACCGTGGCGTAGAGGGCGTTGAGCGCCTGGCGTCCGGCGGGGCTTTGCTGCGGAGTGCCGCGGTTCATGGCCGGCCAGTCGGCGTTGATCGCAGCCTTGAGATAGGCTGTGACCGCGACGCGCAGATCGGCGCCGGCCTTGTCCCCCATGCCCTGCGACAACCGGTAGATCGTGGTTGCGGCGCCCGCCTCCTGCACCACGCTTGCCTCGGCGTTGCTGAATTTCTCCCAGACGACGATGATGGCGAATGCGAGCAGCACCGCGTAGAGCACCCCCAGCACCGCATATTTGAATCCGGCGATCTCGTTGTTGGCGGTCAGCCGCTCAAGCGTGACAAAGCGGCGGACGACAATCGGACCCAGCATGGAGAGCCCCGTGCCCAGTCCGACAAGGAGCACGCCCGATAGCCAGAGCGAATGACTGGTGAGAAAGAAAATCATGAGGCGCTCATTTGCGATGCCCGGCGGGACGGCTTCGGCCCGGTCATGCCCGGTTGCAGTGCGGCAAGGCTAAGACTTGAGGATAATTGCCCGAATTAGCGGCGTTGCGGCGATGCCAATTCGTAACCTTTGCTAGACTAAGCTCGATTCGTGGCGCGAATCGGCACCAGCGCCACCGGCGAACCGCTATGCGCAACTTCGGCATCCCGCAAGTTCAATCGGCGGCGGCACGTATCCTGCTGATTTGCCCGGATTGCGGTCACGAGAATTCCGAATTCGCCGACACGCTGCGCGGCATGAGCATGTTCTACTGCAGCGGCGAGGAGTGCGATTTCATCTTCGATTTGGCGCCGGACCGGCGCGTGGACTTCGGCAAGGGATTTGTCGAAGCCTGCCGGCGCTTTTACGCCGCGTTTTATGCGGTCGGCGGACAGAAAGCCCGCTAGCGCCGTCATTGCAACGCTTGCGCAGTCGCCTTGACGAGTTCGACCGGATCGGTGAAGGCGGCGACGCCGAGCGCGCGCAGTTTCGCGATCGCCTCGTCAACGCTCATCTTGCGGGTGGCCGCGTGACCGGCGGCGAGTCCCACAAACAGCGGCTTCGGCAATGGCTCGGCGCTGATCCACGCGATCAGCGCGTCAATGCGTTCGGCGAGCGAGCGTGATGCGATGACGGTCTGAAACACGATGGCTTTGACAGTCTTGCGTTGTGCCATCGCGCGGGCAACTTGCAGCCGCACAATCATGGTCTCGTCCGGTGCGCCACGAAGATTGTCCATGAAGCTTGCGGCGGAGAGCCCGTGGTCCGCCAGAAGGTCCATCATCATCATTGCTAAGCCCGCGCCCGAGGTGACAAGAACGACGTCGCCGCCGGTTTCGACGAGCTGGAAACCGAGCTCGCGCGCGGAGCGTTCGAGCGCGGTCAAGGCGCGTGCGGCAAGGCCACGGCTCACCGGGAAGGCGTCCGGATCGTGGCGGAAGCCTGCTGAGTCATCGCGCACGAGCTTGGCGTCGCAGGCAATGAAAGCGCCGTGCTCGGTCAGCGCCAGCGGATTGATCTCAAGGAGTTCCAGATCCTCCTGGCGCGCAATCTGCGGCAGCCGCACGGCGAAGCGCGCGAGCCGTGCCGCCACGTCGCGCGGCAAAAATCGCACGATCTCGGGATAGATCGTCTCAGGCGTCATGCCGTCATCGATTGGGATGCGCGCAAGCTTCGCCGATTGTTCGACATTCTCGCCGCCTTGCGGCGCGACGATGAGTTCGAGCCGCTGTTGCGTGCCATCGACCCGCACGGCGACGAAAATCTCGCGGGCGATCGGCACCGCTTCTTCGAGCAGAAGCGGCGTGTCGGCATCGTCCAAGGTTGCGAGAATGAGCCGCCGCGCTTCGCGGAAACCGGCGGCTTGGTCGAAACGCCGGACCAGACCGCGCTTGCCGCGGCCGCCTTTGAGTATTTGCGCCTTCAAGAGAAATCCGGGCCAACTGCCGACATGGTCGGGCGGATTTTCGCCCGGTCCGAGCATGACGCCGCGCGGCACCGCGATGCCGTGCCGGCGCAGAATGGCTTTCCCGTCGACCTCGGCAAGACGCATAATGGACGTATCTCCCGCGCGCCGTCTGGCGCAGCTTTGGCAACTGTACTTTCGCAAGTCTAGCGCATGTCCGATCCGTTGCGCCTTCCATTCCTCGATCCACAACCTTGGCGGGTTGCGGTGCTGAGTCCGACCGGGCGCTATGCGCGCCATCAGGTTGCCGGCATGCGGGCCGCCGGCACGCCGATTGCCGGCGGGGTCGCGCTCGGTCGCGGCGGCGGCGATCTCGACGGCTTGCCGCTCTACGACCGCATCGAGGACTTGCCGGAGCGGCCGAACATCGCGCTGATCTATACTCCGGCCGAAGGCGTGCGCGATGCGATCGCGCAGTGTGCCCGCGCCGGCGTCCCGACCATCGTGGCCGCGGCCGAATACGTGCCGGTGCACGACGCGCTCGCGGCGGCGCAGGCCGCGCGAGCGGCCGAAAGCTGGCTCATCGGGCCGAACACGCTCGGCATTTTCGTGCCCGGCCGCGGGCTTCTTGGCTCCATCGCGCCGAGCTTCTGTACACCCGGCCGGCTCGCGGTGATCGTGCGCAGCGGCACCGTCGCGTTGACGCTGGCGAGGCAATTGACACTTGCCGGCATCGGCCAGCGCCTTGTCGCGCATATCGGCGGCGACGGCGTGATCGGGCGCAACCCGCATGAATATTTGCAAGCGCTCGCCGCCGACGAGGCCACCGCCGCCGTGCTGTTCTGTGGCGAGATCGGCGGCGACAAGGAATACGCTTTCGCCGAGGCGGCGCGCGACTATGCCAAGCCCATTGTCGCCATGGTGGTTGGCCGTCATGCTCCGGCCGAGAAGCAGATGGGCCATGCCGGGGCGCTGATCGGCAGCGCGCGCGAGGGCGCGCAAGCCAAGCTTGCCGCGCTCGCCGCCGCCGGCTGCCTGATCGCCAAAGGGCTGGAAGATGTCGTCGGGATAGTTTCAAAGCTGCAATTGTAGGCTTGTGCCATGAAACTGCATTGGTCGCCGCGCTCGCCGTTCGTCCGCAAGGTGATGATCGTCGCGCATGAGCGCGGCGTCGCCGGCCGCATCACCTGCGTGCGCACCGTGGCGGCCACCGCCAAACCGCACGCCGAGCTGATGGCCGACAATCCGCTGTCAAAAATTCCGACGCTCGTGCTCGACGACGGCGCGGTGCTCTACGATTCGCCTGTCATTAGCGAATATCTCGATGCGCTTGACGGCACACCGAAGCTGTTTCCGCGCGAGCCCAAGGCCCGCATGACGGCATTGCGCCGCCAAGCGCTGGGCGACGGCTTTCTCGACATGATGGTGTTGCTGCGCGACGAGCGCATGCGTGCCCACCCTTCCGAACAGCATGTTGCAAGCACGCTGGCGCGCAAGGCCGCCGTGCTGGCGAGCCTCGAGCGCGAAGCGGAATCGCTCGCCACGACGCCATTCGGCATCGGCCATATCGCGATCGGCTGCGCTTTGTCATATCTCGACTTCCGTTTCGCCGACGACAATTGGCGTAAAGGCCATCTGCGGCTCGCCAATTGGCATGCCGCCTTCGCGGCGCGGCCTTCGGTGCGCGCGACCCAGCCGGTCGACGATTCCTGAAATGCGCTGACGCCGATTTGGCCGCCGCTTAATGCAGCGTCGGATCGAGCACGATCTTGCCCTGGCCCTCGTGTTGCTCGACCAGGCGATGCGCTTCGGCGGCTTGGGCCAGCGGCAACACTCGCTCGATTTGCGGGACGACTTTGCCCTGCGCGGCGGCGGCGAGGCAGTGCGGCAGGTCAGAGGGCGTATAGCCCGGCATGCCCTTGATGGTGATGCGCTTGTGATAGAGGTGCGCGAAGTCGACCGTCACATTGGGTCCGGCATGCGCACCGGCGGTTACCAGCCGGCCATTCATGCCAATGGCGTGAAACGCCGACGGCAACACCGCTGGGTTGGCGATATTGTCATAGAGCACGTCAACACCCTTGCCGCCGGTGATCTTCATCACCTCGTCGCGAATGTTATGGGTGGAATAATTGATGGCGTGATCGGCGCCGAGCTTCTTGCCGAGCCTGGCGCGGGCCTCTGAACCGGCCGCTGCGATCACCTGCGCCCCGATGACGTTTTTGGCGATCTGGATGCCGATGCTGCCGAGGTTGCCGCCGGCGCCCATGATCAGCACCGTCTCGTCGAATTTGAGATCGGCGACATGGACCAGCAGATTCCATGCTGTCGGCACATGACGGAGCACGACGGCGGCGCGATGGAAGTCGAGATGCTCGGGCAGCGCGACCGCGGCGCAGGCCGGCACGGCGACTTTTTCGGCGAAGCCGCCCGGCCGCTTGATCCCCATCATGCCGCGCGGGCCGCCATAATCGGCGCCGTCCTCCGTGCAAATCTCAAGCGGCATATAGCCCGCGGCGGCGACGCGGTCGCCGACGCGCCAGCGTGTCACCTGCGGTCCAACGGCATCGACAATTCCGGCGCAATCGACGCCGGGGATGAGCGGCAAGGTGACGTCACGCGCCGTCTCCTTGCCGGCGCGCAGGCTGACGTCGAGGACGCGATTGACGGTCGCCGCATGCACGGCGATACGAATCTCGCCGGCCCGCGGGATCGGATCGGGTACCTCTTCGTAGCGCAAGACATCGGGGGGACCGAATTCGTGGATAACAATGGCTTTCATTCTCGCGACTGCTCGGCTTCCGTTATGATATTGCCGTCGGGCAACGGCCCGACATGACTTTTCCGAGGTCGGCCGTCAATGGAAATCGAAGACAAGCTTGCGATCGCGGAATTAATTCAGTCTTGGGGCATCTATCGCGACCAGGGCAGGTGGGACGCGCTGCGCTCGACCTTTACGCCTGACGGCCATATTTCGATCTCCTGGTTTCGCGGGCCATTCGAGGACTTCGTCGAGCGCTGCACGGCGAATTTCGCCGCCGGCCACGCTTGGTCGCGTCATCATTTGTTTACGCCTACCATGAGGCTTGCGCAGGATCGTGCTTTGGCGGAAACGCCGGTGATCATCCGCGTCCGCCAGAAATTCAAGGATGTGCCGGTCGATCTCACATCCTGCTCGCGCTTTCTCGATCGGCTCGAGCGCCATGCCGGAGGCTGGCTGATCGCCGAGCGTGCGGCGATTTACGAGCGCGACCGGCTCGATCCGGTCGAGCCGTCGCGGGACTTCGACAAGCTGTTTCTGGCCGGCGGCGCCGCACGCTTTCCGGAGCAATATCGCTACATGGCTTTTCGGCTCGCCCATTCGGAGGGCCGCACGCTCGCCGCCGTCGTCTATCGCGATGGCGGCCCCGAAACCGCCGACCTTTACGCGCGCTTCTCCGCTTGGCTCGATGGCGGCGACGCTTGACGCCGGCACCGGCGGCCGGTAGCGGCGCGGGAGTTTGGAGCCCTTCATGGCCGTTTACACCGATGTCTCGGCGGAAGACCTCGGCCGCTTTTTGGCCGGTTACGACATCGGCGAGCTGTTGTCGTACAAGGGCATCGCCGAAGGGGTCGAGAACTCCAATTTTCTGGTTCATACCGGCAGCGGTCACTTTATCCTCACGCTCTACGAGCGGCGCGTTGCCGAGCGCGATTTGCCGTTTTTCTTGGAGTTGATGGAGCATCTGGCGAGCCGCGGCATCACCTGTCCGCAGCCGGTGAAAAATCGCGGCGGCGAAGTGCTTGGCAAACTGGCCGGGCGTCCTGCCGCCATTGTCACCTTTCTCGACGGCATGTGGATGCGCCGACCGAGCGCGGCGCATTGCTCGGCGCTCGGCGAAGCGCTGGCGCGGCTGCATCTTGCCGGCGCCGATTTTCCGATGCGGCGCGACAACGCGCTGTCGGTCGGCGGCTGGCGGCGGCTCTACGACGGCTGCCGCGGCGGCGCCCATAAAGTCGAGCGCAATATCGATTCTTTGATCGCCGCCGAGTTGGACGTGCTGGAGCGCGACTGGCCCGGCGGATTGCCGCAGGGCGTCATTCATGCCGACTTGTTTCCGGACAATGTCTTTTTTCTCGGCGACAAGCTGTCCGGGCTGATCGATTTCTATTTCGCCTGCACCGACACGCTGATGTACGACGTCGCCATTTGCCTCAATGCCTGGTGCTTCGAGCCGGATCATTCCTACAACGTCACCAAGGGCCGTGCGCTGCTCGCGGGTTATGCCAAGACGCGCGCGCCGTCGGACCAGGAATGGGAGAAATTGCCATTGCTGTCCCGAGGCGCCGCGCTGCGTTTCCTTTTGACGCGGCTCGTCGACTGGCTCGATGTGCCGCCCGGCGCGCTGGTGCGGCCGAAAGACCCGCGCGAATATGCCCGCAAGCTGCGCTTCCATCAGAAGGTCAAAAGTGTCGGCGATTATGGAGTGAACGCGCCGTGAACGATCAGCTTCCGCATGTGATCGTTCATACCGACGGCGGAGCTGCGCCCAATCCCGGCCCCGGCGGCTGGGCTGCGATTCTCACTTTCGGCGATCATGAGAAAGAGTTGAAAGGCGGCGAGCCCAATACGACGAATAATCGCATGGAGCTGACCGCCGCGATCTCGGCGCTCGAAACGCTCAAACGCCCATGCCGCGTCGATCTGCACACCGACAGCCAATATCTGCGCGACGGCATTACTAGATATATCAACAACTGGAAACGGAATGGCTGGCGTACCGCCGACAAGAAGCCGGTGAAGAATATCGACCTCTGGCAGCGTCTCGATGCCGCGCTCGGCCCGCATCAAATTCGCTGGCACTGGGTGCGCGGCCATTCCGGCCACGACATGAACGAGCGCGCCGACGCCCTTGTCGGCGAGGCGATTGCGGAAATACGCGCGCAACGCTCGTAGGGGCGGGTTTCACACCCGCCCCTACGATGTCGCCTCAGAGCGAGTTCAGCAAATTATCGGCGCCGGAGACCTCGGCTTTGCCGGGCGAATCTTCAACGTTGAGCGTCTTCACCACGCCGTCATCGACCACCATGGCGTAGCGCTGGGACCGCACGCCGAGCCCGCGTTCGGTCAGGTCGGCGGTCAGGCCGAGCGCCTTGGCCCAGTTGGCGCTGCCGTCGGCCAGAAATTCGATCGCATCGCCGCCCGACGCTTTCTTCCACGCATCCATCACGAATACGTCGTTGACGCCGGTGACCGCGATGGTGTCGATGCCCTTGCCTTTGATCGAGCCGGCGTTCTTCACGAATCCGGGCAGATGGTTCTTGTGGCAGGTCGGCGTGAAGGCGCCGGGCACCGCGAACAGCACCACTTTCTTGCCCTTGAACAATTCATCGGTGGTCTTCGGCTTGGGTCCTTCGGCTGTCATAACCATAAAAGTGCCGGTGGGTACGCGGTCGCCAACCTTAATCGTCATGGTCGTGTCCTCTTGCTGGAAAACAAAAATCCGTCCGCCGCTCTATATCGGTGCCGCGGCGCCATAACCTAACGTCCCGTGCGGATTAGTCGAGATGGGCCGGAACCTCGATGGCGTCGTCGGCGGAAACGGCGGTGAAAGTCAGCGTCGCGTCTTTGGCCTGCGCGCCGGGCGGCAGCCCATCAAGCTCGAAGCTGAAATGCCGGATCGGGCCGTCCCCGCCGACGGATTGCGGCTGCGGCAGCGACCAATCCGGCGTCGGTCCTTCGACGAACAGTTGCACCGGCGTCTGCGCCGGCGCCATGATATCGACGACGACGCGGTCGTGCGGCTGAGCCGGTTCGAGACGGACGCCGACGACCGCCAAGCCATTCGCCGGCCCGCTATTCGGACCGACGGCCGCATGCCGCGGCACCCGGGTTTCCGCCTGATGGATTGCCGCGTTCCCGGCGCCGTTGCCGTCGAGCGCAAGCTGCAAATCGGCTTCTGCTGGGATGCATAAATTGCCGCACACCGCATAGCCGAGTTTCACATGCAGAGTTGAGCGCTTTTTTGCATCCTGCGGCGTCACCCGCAGCGGCAAGATGACGTGATCGACATAGCCGATCGAGGTGCCGCCGGCGCCGTCCGAGAAAGCCTCAGGCGCCGGCCACTCTACCGTCGCCGATTTCACATTGCCGGAGCTGGAAAAATCGAAAGTCGGCGGTACGCCGGTATCGCCAGGATCGCGCCAATACGTATGCCAGCCAGGGTCGAGCTTGATCTCGATTCCGGCGCGAATGAACGCGCCGGGCGCCTTTGCCGCGGTCCCGGCGATCAGCCGCGCGGCGGTATGCGGCTGCGTCATCCAGTCCGATGCATCTTGCGCCCAAGCGGCGGGAGACACGGCGGACGTCAGAGCCGGCACTTCGGCAACGGCGAGCAGCAAGCCTGCCGTAAGTATTAATCGCGATTGCATCATTCGGCGCTGTTTAGGGCGAACGATCGGCGCGCGCCACTGACATGATCGTGACCGCGCGCCCCGTAATGGCTCGCGACAAGCGGAAATCTAGGCCATGAGCTTGCCTCAATTGGGGATCGGCGGCCGCGGCCATTAGGGCATATTATGAACTTTTCGTCCGCTCGTTCGTTTGCAAAAGCGAATCGATGGGCTAACCTTTCCGTATGAAATCGTCGCGCGGCACATCCCATTCGGAAAAATTCGGGTCAGCCTCATCGGGGCTCCCCACGCCAAAGCGTCATTCGGCGAATCGGCGGCGGGGGTATCTCGACGGTCAGATGTTGATTGCTATGCCGACGATGGGCGACGAACGTTTTTCACGTTCGCTCATCTATATCTGTGCTCATTCGTCCGAAGGCGCTATGGGCATCATCGTCAATCATCCGGCGCCGAATATCGAGTTCCCCGATCTGTTGGTGAAGCTCAACGTCATTGCGAACGCGGACGCGATCCAGTTGCCGCCAAACAGCGGCGCGGTCAAGGTCATGCGCGGCGGACCGGTCGAAACCGAGCGCGGCTTCGTGCTGCACTCGGCGGATTTCTTCATCGAGAATTCGACGCTGCCGATCGACGACGGAATATGCCTCACTGCCACGATCGATATCCTCAAGGCGATTGCGCAAGGCAATGGACCGGCCAGCGCTATCCTCGCGCTCGGTTATGCCGGCTGGGCGCCGGGCCAGCTTGAGAATGAAATCCAAGGCAATGGCTGGCTGCATTGTGCCGCCGACTCGGAATTGATCTTCGGCGCCGATATCGGCAGCAAGTACGCAATGGCGCTGAAGAAGATCGGTATCGATCTCGGCATGCTGTCGAGCGAAGCCGGGCACGCTTAGAGCATAGCGTCCGGTTCGCAAGGTTTTATCAGGCGCCAAACACCTTGGCCCGGATGCCCAGATCCTGGCGCGGCGGCGTTTTCTCGGGTTCGAGGAGCGCGCGTGCCCCCTCGGCGCTCATCGGCTCGCCGAACACGTAACCTTGCGCGTATTCGCAGCCGAGCTGGGAAAGTTCAACGGCATCGGAGTCAGATTCGGCGCCTTCGGCCACCACGTCCATGCCGAGATCGTGGGCCAGCGTGATGATCGATCGCAGGATGACCGGACGCGTGCCTTTGGCGGTGGTCCGCACGAACGACTGGTCGATCTTGATGGTATCGAACGGGAAGCGTTGCAGGTAGGACAACGACGAATAGCCGGTGCCGAAATCGTCAAGCGCCAAGCCGGCGCCAAGCTCCCGGATGCGGTGCAGCATCTGTGCGGCGTGCTCCGGATTCTCCATGACGACGGACTCGGTGATCTCAAGTTTGAGCGATCCCCGCGCCAACGGCGCGCGAGCCAGTACTGTGCGCAGATCCTGGATCAAATCGTGGCGCAGCAATTGCCGCGATGACACATTGACGCTGGCGAATATCGGCTCGCGTTGGCGCAGCGTGCGCTGCCAGTTGGAAAGCTGCCGCGCCGTGCGGTCGAGGACGAACAGGCCGAGTTCGACGATCAGCCCGGTTTCCTCGGCAATGGCGATGAATTCGACCGGCGATATGCGGCCGAGTTTGGGGTGGTTCCATCGCGCCAATGCTTCGAACCCGGCAATGGCACGATCCTCGAGCCGCACGATCGGCTGATACAGGATGGTGATTTCGTCGCGCTCGATCGCGCGGCGCAGGTCGGATTCGATCGACAGCCGATCGGATTTGCGCGCGCGCATGGCAGCCTTGAATACGTCGATGCGATCGCCGCCGCCACGCTTGGCGTGATACATCGCGAGTTCGGCGTCCTTGAGAATTTCCTCGGCGCGCTGTGTCTCGCTGTCGGCGAGCGCCAAGCCGATCGACGCCGTGATGAATATTTCGCGATCGCGAAACGTGATCGGCGCGCGCAAAGTCTTGCGAATGGTCTCGGCAAGCGCCGTGATGCGCCCGGCCTCCTTTTCGGAGATCAAAATCAGGCCGAACTGATCGCCCGACAAGCGCGCCAAGGTGTCCTGCGGCTTGATCAGCCGTCCGAGCCGGCGCGCCAGCGTGAGCAGAATGGAATCGCCGACCGCCATCCCGACCGAGTCATTGACCTGCTTGAAGCGGTCGAGATCGACGATCATGACGGTCGGCCGTATGGCGGCATCGGCTTGACCGACGCCGAGGCCGAGCACGGCCTGCAGGCGATCGAGAAACAGTTCGCGGTTGGGCAGACCGGTAAGGTTGTCATGCACGGCGTCGTGGAGCAGGCGTTCCTCCGCGGTCTTGAACTCGGTCACGTCGGTCAGCGTGCCGACCAGGCGGACCACTTCACCGTCGGAGCCGACGACCGGCCGCGCGCGCAGCGCGAACCACAGATAATGCCCGTCGGCCGTGCGCATGCGAAAATCCTGCGCCACGCGGCCGCGCCGCTGTTCGAGCACGCTGTCGAGCGTGGCACGGAAGCGATCGCGGTCGAGCTGATGCAAATTTTCCAGCCATTTGGCCGCCGAGCCTTCGAGCGACCCGTGCTTGAGACCGAGCGCGGTTTCGGTCTCGGGGCTCGTAAAGACCTTGTCGGACGACACGTCCCAGTCCCAGATCATGTCGCCCGCGCCGGTCAGAGCGAGCGCGCGCCGCTCGACGTCGGAGACGATGCCGCTCGCCATGCCGCCGGCAAAAGCGTGCTGCATGACGGTAAAGCCGATCAGCATGACGATGAGAACGAGTCCGCCAAGCAAAGCCGGACCGACGATGTCGTTGGTGACAAAGCCAAGCACTGTTGCCGCCGCGCCGATGACCCAGACCACGAGCAGGAGCCATGTCGGGATCAGCATCACCGCGCGGTCGTAGTCGTGCGTTGCAAGATAGATGACGAGCGCGAAGCCGAGTACGGCGACCAGGAACAGGGAGACGCGCGCGATTCCGGAGGCGACCGCGGGCGAGAACAGCGCCACTGCCACCAGTGCGCCGAGAAAGGCGAGCCAGCCGACGGTGATATGCGAATAACGCACATGCCAGCGGTTGAGATTGAGGTAAGCGAACAGAAACACCAATAAGGTTGCGGCAAGGATCGCTTCGCCCGAGGCCCGCCAGATGCGTTCGGCGGACGCCGACATGTCGAACACTTTCGGCCAAAAGCCGAAATCGATGCCGATATAGATCAGCACCGCCCAGCCGAGCGCCGCGGCCGCCGGAAACATGACGCTGCCCTTGACCACGAACAGGATGGTCAGGAACAGCGCCAACAGGCCGGCGATGCCGATGACGATGCCTTGGTAGAGCGTGAGAGAATTCAGCTTGTCTTTGTAGGCGTCGGGCTCCCACAGGTAGAGCTGCGGCAGCTTTTCGGTGCGCAACTCGGCGACGAAAGTGATCACCGTGCCGGGATCGAGCGTAACGCGGTAGACGTCGGCGTCGGCGCTGTCCTGCCGCTCCGGCGGGTCGCCCGAGGACGGCGTGATGTAGACGATGCGCGACTGTCCGAGATCGGGCCAAAACAATCCGGAACCGACCATGCGATAATGCGGCGCCACGATCAGCCGGTCGATCTGCTCGTCGCCATTGTTGGCGAGCGCGAAGACCGCCCAGTTTTTTCCGGCTTCGCGCGCGCGCACTTCGATGCGCCGGATGATGCCGTCGTCGCCCGGCGGAGTGGAGACTTGAATGCGGTCGCCGTCGGTATGCTCGAACTGAACCGCGCCAGTCAGATCGATGGCGGCGGCATCGGTGCGGACATTGACCGCTTCGACGGCGCGTGCGGCGGAGACGTTAAACAGCGCGACAAATACCAGCGCCAAAAGGCTGCCGACGAGGATGCTGACGGCTTTAGCGCAAACCGAACCGGCGCGCGAAATCACTGTGCCGCGGATTTGCGGGCCTAGGCCGCTGGCGCGCAGAAATGCCAAGAAACCCCTCCGAGGCCGGCGGCCGGCGCCGTTCGCGCCACGATTACGTCCCCGGGATGACTAACTACCGGGCTTTGTGCCGAATTCGCGACCGTCTGGCCCTCTTGCGCCCGATCCAGTTGCGGCCGCTTGCGCTATGCCGCCTTAGTAGCGGCTGGCGAACGCCAAGACAAGGAGTTTCCTGTTTAGATTCAAAGGGTCAGGGCGCTCTTTGGCGGTTTGGTTGCCAGGACGGCTGCAGCCTTCGTGGTTCTCGCCGCTCGGTGTGACAAGCGCGGGCGCGCTGGTTACATTTCGGCGTGGAGGGACGACATGCCGGCCGTCGACGATGACGATAAACCCAAGAAGAAAATCGCCCATGAGATCGGGCAGGATTTGACCTTGTTGTCAGCGGAGGAACTCACCGACCGTATTGGGCTCTTGAACGACGAAATCGCGCGGCTCGAGGCGGATCGGGCGCGCAAGCAGGCAGTGAAGTCCGCGGCCGACAGCATCTTTAAAAAGTGAAAGCCTGCCAAAGGCTTGATGGACAGAGCGCGTCAGCTCTTACACAAAACCTGAGAAAGATTAGGCAAACACCTGAAATACCTTAACCTTTCGTTAAGCTTTCTCGTTTATTACAAAGCATGTCCATCTTCTGGACATTGAGTGGCTCCTGTCCACTCTGTTTGACGCCTCCCTGTTATCACCTTGAGCCGCCGGCAACGGCGGCTCTTTTTTATTAACCCGGCTCTTTTTATTAACCAACCGTGTTTGTTGACCAATGTGGCGGCAGAACTCGTCCTGCATTCGGTTCTCGCTCTTGCTTGGCAACTATGTCGGCAACTTGCCGGCTCCCGCGCTTTACAGCGCACGCGCGCCGCGCGATGCTGACGGCTGTGGCGTGAGGCGTAAATGTCCGACAAGCGTGCGATGGAAGCCGGCGCGGTCTCTTTTAGCGAGCGACTGGCGAATTCTCAGGTTTTTGCAGCGTTGTTCCGCGACGGCATGGCGTTGGTCGAAGAGACCGCAAGCTATCTCGACGGCGCCGGACGGCAGGATTCCAAGAAACTCGAGCGCAGCGCCAGCCTGGTTTACGCCACCGAAAGCATGCGGCTGACGACGCGGCTGATGCAGCTTGCTTCCTGGTTGTTGCTGCACCGGGCGGTCAAAGAGGGTGAGATGACGCTCGCCCAGGCCCATAAGGAAAAAAGCAAGGTCAGGCTGGCGGCTTGCGAACCTGGCGATGCCAAGTCGTTGACACTGTTGCCGGCCAAGCTCCAGGAACTGATCGCGCGCTCGACCAAACTGCAAACCGAAGTCCGCCGCCTCGATAATACGATGCATGCGGCGCCCCAGGCCATGGTGGCGGTCGACAACCCCGTCGAGCGCCAAATGGGGCTGTTGAAGGCGGCGTTCGAATCCGAGGCTTAGACCATAGCCGCCGATGCCTGGCGCCGTGGGGCCTAGGCTTTCAAGAAACCCGAATACTTCTTCTGGAACCGCGACAATCGGCCGCCGCGATCGAGCAGATGCTGCTGGCCGCCGGTCCAGGCCGGGTGCGATTTCGGGTCGATGTCGAGATGCAGCGTGTCGCCGGGCTTGCCCCAGGTCGAACGCGTGGTGAATTCGGTGCCGTCGGTCATCACCACCTTGATGGCGTGGTATTCCGGGTGGGCTTCGCTTTTCATGGTTTTGATCGTCCAGCTTTAAGTCTTTGACCAATTTGGCCGGGTCTATATCGCGGCGGGGTGGCGGCGGCAAGCCGCCCAATTGACCGGCATCGCGCGGGCAGGGCATTACCCTTACGGGCGGCCATGACCGGGGCCTTGGACAGCGATGGAACAGCAGGAATTGCGCGCGGCGGGTTCGCTGGCGGCGGTCTTCTCCGTCCGGCTCCTGGGCCTGTTCATGGTCTATCCGGTGTTCGCCGCCTACGCGGGCGGCCTCGCCGGCGCGAGCCCCTATTTGATCGGCGAGGCGCTCGGCATTTATGGGCTGACCCAGGGGCTGTTGCAGATCCCGTTCGGGCTGTTGTCCGACAAGATCGGCCGCAAAATCATGATCGTGCTCGGTCTTGTGCTGTTCGCCGCCGGCAGCGCGGTGGCCGCGCTGTCGACCTCGATCGACGGCATGATCATCGGGCGCGCGCTGCAAGGCGGCGGCGCAGTCGGTTCGGTGATCCTGGCGCTGGTTGCAGATCTCACCCGCGAGGACAATCGCACCAAGGCGATGGCGCTCGTCGGCATCACCATCGGCGCCTCGTTCATGATTGCGCTGGTAGCGGGGCCGATCCTCGCCCAGGTGATCGGCGTGCCGGGCATATTCTGGCTGATGGTCGCGCTGGCCGGCCTTGGCATCGCCATCGTCCAATTCGTGGTGCCGACACCGCGGCAATCGCGCGTGCATCGCGACGCCGAGGCGGTGCCGGCTTTGATCGGGTCTGTGCTGCGCAACAAGGAACTGCTCCGGCTCGACATCGGCATATTCGTGCTGCACGCCATGCTGACGGCAAGCTTTCTGGTGGTGCCGGGGCTGTTGCGCGGCACGCTCGGCATCGCCGTCCACGACCAATGGATGGTCTATCTGCCGGTGCTGATCGTTTCGGTCGCGGTGATGGTGCCGGCGATCATCGTCGCGGAAAAATACCGCCGCATGAAGGGCGTCTTCATCGGCGCGGTCGCGGCGCTGCTCGCCAGCCAATTGATGCTCGGGCTTGGCGCCGGCAACCTCTACGTCTTGCTGGCGGCGCTGGTCGTGTTCTTCTCCGCCTTCAATGTGATGGAGGCGAGCCTGCCGTCGCTGATCACCAAGACCGCGCCGGCCGGCGCCAAAGGCACGGCGACCGGGCTTTATTCCAGCCTGCAGTTCCTGGGTATTTTCGCCGGCGGCATCATCGGCGGCTTCGCCCACCAGAATGGCGGCGACGGCGCGGTGTTCGTGCTCACCACCGCGCTGGCGCTCATTTGGCTGTTCACCGCCGCGACCATGGCGCAGCCGAGTTACCTGACGACGCGGCTGTTGCCGCTCGCCAGTGGCAAGGCGGCCGAGGGCGCGACGCTCGCCGCGCGACTGCGGCAGGTGCCGGGCGTCGCCGAGGCCGTGATCGTGCCCGCCGAGAACACGGCCTATCTGAAGGTCGATTCCAAAATCTTCGACGCGGCCATGGCGGCGGCGTTGGTCGGCGCCTGACGGAGCAAATAGTGGCCGCCCCGGGCTCAGGCATGCTCGGCCTGCAGCGCCGGCGCCGGATCGTAGCGACAGACGCGGTTGCGCCCGCCGTGCTTGGCGGCATAGAGCGCGATGTCGGCCTCGTTCAATAAATCCTCGACGGTGCGCATGTCGGCGGCGCATGCCGAGGCGCCGATCGAAATCGTCACCGGAATGCGCTTGCCCTCGACGACGATGATTTGTTCGGCGACAAGCTTGCGCAGCCGCTCGCCGGCGGCGACCGCGGCCTCGGCGCTCGCTTCCGGCAACAACAGCGCGAATTCCTCGCCGCCCATGCGCGCGGCGACGTCGGAGCCGCGCTTATGTTTAATGAGCGACTTGGCCACCGCCTTGATCACCTCGTCGCCGGCCAAGTGGCCGTAAGTGTCGTTGACTGACTTGAACAGATCGATGTCCATCATCAGGAGCGCGAGCGGGCGCTGGTAGCGCTCGGCGCGCGACCATTCGACCGCGGCGAGCTTGAAAAATTGCCGCCGGTTGGCAAGCCCGGTCATGGCGTCGGTGGTGGCGAGGAGCTCGAGCGCCTCGGCCTGGCGCACAAGGTCGCTGACATTGCCGTAAGTCAGCAGCCGGCCGCCGTCGGGCAGCGCCTTGCAGCGAAACTGGATGGTGGCGCCCGAGGTGAGCCGGATATTGACC
Source organism: Xanthobacteraceae bacterium (assembly GCA_036267435.1). Classification (GTDB taxonomy): domain Bacteria; phylum Pseudomonadota; class Alphaproteobacteria; order Rhizobiales; family Xanthobacteraceae; genus BOG-931. The sequence continues at coordinate 20,751 of DATAWA010000121.1, forward strand.
GGCGCGCCGTCGCCCGACCGGATCGCTTCCAACTGCTGGGCGAGATACTCGCCGAGCCGGTGCTCCGCCACCGTGTAAGCGCCGCCGCGGCCGTGATACATCAGCTTGACGAAAGTCGGCTGCCCGGCGGCAATGGCGTCCGGCACGTTCCAGAAACTGCGGAAGGCGCGGTTGACGAAGCGCACCCGGCGCGCGGCGTCGAGCACGACAATGCCGTAATCGAGATCCTCGACGATCGAGCGCAGCGCCGCAAGCTCGGCCGCAGCATCGGGCGCGGCGCGTTCATCGTCATCATGGTTCGGCAGTGTCTTGGCGCGGGCGCGCATCGCGGTCTCGTCCTGTTGCCGCAGCTTAATGCGGCAACTGCACCAAACCATTTCGCGGTTGAGCAAATTTGTAGCGGTCCTGTTTCTAGGTGTTTGTACGGACGAAAGCGTTGTGACGGGGACTGGATTCCAGCTTGCGCGGGAGTGAGCGGTGTTTTTGCTCATGCGCGGCGCCAGCGCAAATGATGGATCGGACGGCCGCTCAACGAATTGATACCGTCGCCGGTGATGACGAAGCCGCACTTGCGATAAAAGCCGAGCGCGCGCGCATTGTCGGTATTGACGTCAAGATCGATGAAATCGCCCGCGAGGCGCTTCGCTTCCTCGACCAGCGCCAAGCCTACGGCTTTGCCCCAATACTCCGGCGCCACCACGAGCTGGTCGAGATAATGCGTCGCCGGCTCGATGGTGACGAAGCCGATCATTGTTTCGCTGTTGCCGCCAAGCCCGTCCGCCGCGACCACAATCTTCGCCGCTTGCGTCAGTTTGCGCCAATGCTCGCGCCACCACTCGAGCCGCGCGGCGAAATCGACCTTTGGATAGGTTTTCTGCCAGGTGACAAGCCACAGCGCGATCGCGGCGTCGGCGTCGGCGGGCGTGTAGGGCCGCAGATAAAATACACCTTCGTCATTGCCGGGCTTGACCCGGCAAACCATGCTGCGCTTGGGCAAGTCGGACTCTGGCATCAAGTCAGTCATTGCCTCCCTTCGGCATGGATGCGCGGGTCAAGCCCGCGCATGACGAGAGAAAATGATTCACCGCGCCGCCGTTGGCGCATCGGCCGCCGCCTCCTGCGCCGCGGGCTTGCCGGCCTCTTTGAGAAGCCGCAGCAATTCGCGGTGCATGGTGTCGTTGCCGGCGACGACTTCGCCTTTGGTCAGGATGGCATCGTGGCCGTCGCAATCGCTGACAAAGCCGCCGGCCTCGCGCACCAGAAGCGAGCCCGCCGCGATATCCCACGGGGAGAGATCGCGCTCCCAGTAGCAATCGAGACGGCCGGCGGCGACCCAGGCGAGATCGAGGGTGGCGGCGCCGTAGCGGCGCAAGCCGGCGAAATGCTGCTGCGCGGCGAAAATTTCGGCCCGGGCGCGCGCCAGGTCGCCGCGGCCGTAATGCGGCAGCCCGCAGGCCACCACCGCGTCGGCGAGCCGGGCCCGCGCCGCGACGCGAATGCGCCGGTCGTTGAGGAAGGCACCCTTGCCGCGCTCGGCGACGAACAAATCGTCATTGGCCGGATTGTAGACGAGGCCGGCGACGATGGCGCCGTCGCGCTCGAGCGCGATCGCCACCGCGAAATGCGGGATGCCGTGCAGGAAATTGGTGGTGCCGTCGAGCGGATCGACGATCCAGCGGTGCGAGGTGTCGGAGCCCGGATGCGCGCCGCCTTCCTCGCCGAGGAAGCCGTAATTCGGCCGCGCCTTGGCGAGTTCGGTGCGCAAAATCTCCTCGGCCTTGCGGTCGGCGGCGGTGACGAAATTGCGCGGGCCTTTGAGCGACACCTGCAAATGCTCGACCTCGCCGAGATCGCGCTTGAGGTTGCGGCCGGCGCGCTGCGCCGCCTTGATCATGACGTTGAGAAGGGCGGAATGCTGCATGGCCGTCTCGTTAGAGGTTTAACCCGCCGCGTCAAGG
>DATAWA010000122.1:0-6439 GCA_036267435.1 Xanthobacteraceae bacterium
ATCGCCAAGCGCATCGAGGCCGGCCGCGAGGCCATGATCGCCGGGCTGTGCGAAAGCCCGCTGTCGTTCCAGGCGGTCATCATCTGGCGCGATGAATTGAACGAGGGGAAAGTCTTCCTCCGCGACATCATCGACCTGGAAGCAACCTATGCCGGACCCGACGCCAAGCAGGCGCCGGCGGCCAATCCGAACGGCGACCCGGCCGTCCCAGGCGCCAATGGCGCGCCCGTCGGCAATGGCGGTTTCGTGCCGCAGCCGGTTCAGGCGGTATCGCCGCCCTCGGCGCCGCCCGGCGCCACCCCATTCAAGCCGCGCCCGGCGGTGGGCGACGGCGAGCCCGGGGAAGCCGGCGAAGAGGCCGCGATTGCCGACGCCGATCTCGACGAGGACGATCTCGAGAATTCGATGTCGCTTGCCGCGATCGAGGCCGAGCTCAAGCCCAAGGTGCTCGAGACCTTCGACAAGATCGCCGATGCGTTCAAGCGGCTGCGCCGCCTGCAAGAGATCGACATCCAGAACAAGCTTTCGAGCGGTAACGACAAGCTGTCGCCCAATCAGGAGCGCAAATACAAGAAGCTCAAGGAAGAGATCATCACCGAGGTGAAGTCGCTGCGGCTTAATCAGGCGCGCATCGATGCACTGGTCGAACAGCTCTACGACATCAACAAGCGGCTGGTCGGCCATGAAGGCCGGCTGATGCGGCTCGCCGAAAGCCACGGCGTGGCGCGCGAGAGCTTCTTGAAACAGTACCAGGGCTCCGAGCTCGACTCGCGCTGGCTCAACCGGGTGTCGAAGCTGTCGGAGAAAGGTTGGAAGAATTTCATCGGCCGCGACAAGGACCGCATCAAGGAATTGCGCACGCATATCCACGAGCTTGCCACCGAAACGGGGCTCGAGATTCTCGAATTCCGCAAGATCGTGCACATGGTGCAGAAGGGCGAGCGCGAGGCGCGCCAGGCCAAGAGGGAAATGGTCGAGGCGAACCTGCGCCTCGTCATCTCGATCGCCAAAAAATACACCAATCGCGGCCTGCAGTTCCTCGACCTGATCCAGGAAGGCAATATCGGGCTGATGAAGGCGGTCGATAAGTTCGAATACCGCCGCGGCTACAAGTTCTCGACCTATGCGACCTGGTGGATCCGCCAAGCGATCACGCGGTCCATCGCCGATCAGGCGCGCACCATCCGCATCCCGGTGCACATGATCGAGACCATCAACAAGATCGTGCGCACGTCGCGGCAGATGCTCAACGAGATCGGCCGCGAGCCGACCCCCGAGGAATTGGCCGAAAAGCTCGGCATGCCGCTGGAAAAGGTGCGCAAGGTCCTCAAAATCGCCAAGGAGCCGTTGTCGCTGGAAACCCCGATCGGCGACGAAGAGGATTCGCATCTCGGCGATTTCATCGAGGACAAGAACGCGATCCTGCCGATCGACGCCGCCATCCAGTCGAACCTGCGCGAGACGACGACGCGGGTGCTGGCCTCGCTGACGCCGCGCGAGGAGCGCGTTCTGCGCATGCGCTTCGGTATCGGCATGAACACCGACCACACGCTGGAAGAAGTCGGCCAGCAGTTCTCGGTGACGCGCGAGCGCATCCGCCAGATCGAGGCCAAAGCGCTGCGGAAGCTCAAGCACCCTTCACGGTCGCGCAAACTGCGAAGCTTCCTGGACAATTGAGCGGAAGCCTCTAGCCCCGGAACGGCACCGGCCGATCCGGGACGCGCTCTTTTCCTTGACATCAGCCGTCATGCCCCGCGCAGGCGGGCATCCAGTGCTCGCACTGAAAGTGTCTGCTGGTGCGAGGCGGGAAAGACCGAAATGCCGCCGCTTCAATCGGCGGACGGAAAACGGCTGCGCGCCGCGGCCGACATTTCGGCGGCTTCGGCGACCACTTCGAACGCCGCTTCGATGGCGTTCGTCACCGCGGCGATCAGGTGAGCCAACCCGCGCGGCGCTGACGCGGATCGGACCGAGGCGACATTGCTCATGGCATTGGTCTCCAAAAGGCTGGGGGAGGACGCCGTCGCAAGGGGGGTCATCGCGCGGCGCCCGTGTGGACGATGCGGCGGAGCCGCCGCGCGCTCGCGGGCAGTTCCAAGCCGGACAGGCGTGCGAATTCGGCGATCTCGCGCTCAGCGGCGTGGCGGCGGGCGACCAGAAGACGCGCGAATGCGCGGCGCCAGAGATTGCGCCGGCGCTTCGCCGGGGCTGGCCTTGCCAGGGCAGGCGCAAAGCCGCGCGTCGTATCGACGGCAGCGGTATAGGTCATTGAAATCGCTCCTCGGGGCCATTTGCCCCGCTTGGCAGGATTTATTGCACTGCAATATATGAATCGAAGCTTAACAAGCTAGTACCCGCAAGACATGGACTATATGCGGCTGGCTCATGTGTTGCGCCGCAATATGAAGAGCAATGACCTTTCCGACGTGCCAAGGCGAGTTTTGGCGAATCACGGTTCACTTTTTGCGGTTTGATTTTGCGGGCTAAAGCGCGATGGGCCAGCACGAGGGGGCGGCGCTCTCGCCGCTCGTGCTAGCGTCTGGTCATGTCCGAAGCTTGGTCGCTGCACCCACAGCTTGAACGCGACACCGCCCAGGTCGGCGACCTAGTGCTGTCGCGCGTCTTGGCGATCAACGACGCCGATTACCCATGGCTCATCCTGGTGCCGCGGCGCCCGGGCGCTGTGGAGATCGCCGCTCTGACAGCAGCCGACGCCGCGCGCCTGATGGAAGAGATCGCGCTCGCCTCGCGCGCGCTCCGCGATGTCACCGCATGCGACAAGCTCAACATCGCCGCGATCGGCAATATCGTGCCGCAGCTCCACGTCCACATCGTCGCGCGCTGGAAAACCGATCCGCTGTGGCCGCGGCCGGTGTGGGGTCACGCCTCGGTGCGGACCGAACCGTTAGAGAAGTTTCACACGTTGCTCGCCGCCGCGTCCGCGCCAAGCTCGGCACCGCCCTGCTCGCTTCCTGACGCGAAAGCACGAGGAAGCCGCTACCAACTCGCTTCCAGCTCCTTGGCGACGTCGAGGGTGTTCTGCAACGCGCCGTTGACGACGTCGAAGACGCGCCGCGCGCTCGACATGCGGATCGCTTCGCCTTGTTCGAGACGGTAGATCGAGGAAATGCTCGGCTTGGCGCCAGGCAGGCGGCTGACGATATCGACGATCTCCCAGCCCAGTTGCTCTTGCCGAAGCTGGCGCAGGCGGGGAAATCGCGCTTTCAGGAGCCGGGCTCTCGGGCGTCTCGCCATGCGCCGTTCGTGTCAACGAAAGAAGAGCTAAGCGCTTAAGTGAGTTGACAGCTAAATGCAAGTCATTGATTTTCTTTATATTATTTGGGTTGCAGATGTATTTTATTGACAATCATTGATAATCAAACAGTATTGGATAAGTTGCTTATATTGATGACCGCACGCGCTCCTTGTCCCTTTGTCGAAGGAAAATCGGCCGGATGAGTCGCGCCCGACCCAACCATTCTTCGGCGTCTGCCGGGGCCGCCGCGGCCGAGGGGCCTGCTTCATTCGACACCGCCCGGATCGCCGAAGAGCTTGGCGTAGAAGCACTCGACCTAGCCAAACGGGCGCGCGACGCCGGCCTCACGACACTCGGCTTTCTTCTGGAAAGTGCGGCGCTCGAAGCCGGGGCGCAGGTGGCCGCGCTGCAATGGCCCGAAGACGCACCGGCACGCTGAGCGAATCTGACCGCATCGGATGCGCAGGCGCCGTGATAAAATGGCGCCCAGCCCCATCGCTGTGGAGCAGCGCCATGCCGACCGCGCATCTTCCCCGTCTTGCCGGCGTGCTTGTGCGCGCCGCGCTTGGGCTCGGCATTGTGCCGATGGCCGGCGCGTCGAACGCTTACGCCTTGTCCGCGAGCTTCACCTGGTGCTCGGGCTCGCCGAATTTCCAGCTTCTCGACGTCCCGGCGGGAACGGTGACGCTGCAATTCGCCATGACCGATCTCGATAAGCCGTCGTTCCATCACGGCGGCGGCACAGTCGGCTACCGCGGCCAGAGCGAGGTGCCGTGCGGCGCCTTTGCCTCCGGCTTCGTCGGCCCGGCGCCGCCGCCGGGCGAAGTGCACACCTACGAATTCGTCATCAAGGCGCTGGCCCAGAACGGCACGGTGCTGGCGACCGCCACCGCACGGAAAAGATTTCCCGAGTAATTCAACGTTCGTGCGGTCTCGCCCCGGGGACGGATTGTCCTAATTTTGTTTGTTGTTTGATTTTTGATGCGGTCCGCCGTGCCTTGGCCGGTGGTAAATTCGTTCCAAGCCATGCCGGTAACTTTTTGTTTCGGAGGGCTGTCTTTCAGCCGTCCGGAATGTTCCGGTGCCACGACATCACCTTTCATCGATCATTAAAGGGACGAAGCGAGGCCGGATTCGCTCAACACAACGCGCCGTCGGTGAGGGCTCAAACGGAGTCACATGATGCGTTGTTTGCGTATTGCCCGCGGCTTGGGCCGCCTGAGTGTTCTTGTGCTGTCCGTAGCCGCGGTTTCGGTGATCGCCATGACGGTGCCGGCGTCGGCGCGATCACACGCGTATACTCATCGCCATTATCACTTCGCCCGGCGGCACGCCGCGCCGCTGCACACCGGTGAACTTGCGTCGTCTTATCGGTTCGGCTTCCAGCCGTTCGTGTGGCGCGATGATTGGCGACCAGATGGTGCCATGGGCAATCGCCGCATCACAAACAATCGATGGACGAAAAACCGCTTTAACCCGCGCTGGCAAACCGACGGCTGGAGCGAACAGAACTCCTTCAACGGCTCTTCGGAGACTGACGGCATGGCGGCGCAACAAGCGAGCGCGGCCGGCGTTCCGGTGTCGCTGGTCGAGCGCGTCATCAAGCGCGAGAGCGGCGGCAACCCGCGCGCCGTCAGCCGCGGTAATTACGGCCTGATGCAGATCCGGCTCGGCACCGCCCGCGCCATGGGCTATAATGGGTCGGCGGCTGGCCTGCTCGATGCTCAGACCAACATGACCTATGCAGTGCGCTACCTCGCCGGCGCCTATCGTGCCGCAGGCGGCAACGAGAGCCGCGCTGTCGCGCTTTATGCGCGCGGCTACTACAACGTTGCCAAGGCGCAAGGCTTCTCGCCCCAAGACTTCTCGCCCTATGGCGGGTCCTACCAACTGGCGTCGAACGCCTATGGCGCGCCGGCCTTCGGCTATCAGCCGACCAGGTGGCAGGCCGAACAGCCTTATACGGCCCCACCGCGCTATCGCACGCGGCATTATTGGCACCGCCCGGTGTAGCGCAGGCATCTGCGATGAGCGGTCGCGGCGGTTTGCTACAGCGCCGCGACCGCGCTCACTTCGATCAGGAATTGCTCCTGCACCAGCCGGTCGATGACGAGCAGCGTATTCGGTGGATAGACGCCGTTCGGAAACAGCGTGGGAAACTCGCGCCTGCGATAGACCATGAACTTGGCGATATCCTGCGCATGCACGAGATAGGTCGTGAATTCCACCAGGTTGGCGAAGCTTGCTCCCTGCGAAGCAAGCGCGGCGCCGATATTGGCGAAGACAAGCGTGCATTGCGCGGCGAAATCGTCGGGCGCCTTGCCTTCCTTGTCGGCGCCGACCTGCCCGGCGATGAACAAAAACTCCGCCGCCCGCACCCGGGTGAGCTGCGAATACTGTCCGAGCGGCTTGCCGAGGCTGTCGGGATTGAGAATTTGGATTTGCGGCATGGGGACTCCACGTCATTTGACACGATGGAAGCTTCAAGTTTAGCGCGGCGCGGGCGGTCGAGCACCAGGCCTTGCACGGCTTAGGAATTGCCCCATCTGTGAAATGGGCAGAAAGAGCAACGACCATGAGCTTTTCGCGCAGCGGATTTGGTGGCTTCGGCGGGTTCCGTTTTGTCGACCCATCCCCCGGCCACCGCTACGACGGCGCCTCGCGGCGTGCGGCGCTCGACCGGCTCGACATGCTGGCGACCGCGCTCGACACCGCGTTCATTCTGCCGGGGACCAATGTGCGTTTTGGCGTCGAGTCGCTGTTGCGCCTCATTCCCGGCATCGGCGACGCAATGGCCTCGCTGTTGTCGTGCTATCTGCTTTACGAGGCGCGACGGCTCGGCGTGCCGCGGCTGTTATTCGCGCGCATGCTCGGCAATGTAGTGCTGGAAGGCGCGGTCGGCATGGTGCCGCTCGCCGGCGATGCGTTCGACATTTATTTCCGCGCCAACCGGCGCAACGTCGCGCTCCTGCGCCGACATTTTGCGCCGGCGGGTTATTAAAGAGTTCAGGCGGTCTTTTTCCAGCTCGCGTCGTCGCGCGACTTTTTCTTCGCGCCGGAGCGGGCGATGCTCTTGATCTTGACCGGCGGCCTGCCGGACTTCTCGGCGATCTCGCGGTCCTGCTCGATCAGAAAACCGTGCGCGGGCTTGTCGCCGTCGATACCGCCGGTGAGTTCGCGCGG
>DATAWA010000123.1:0-5659 GCA_036267435.1 Xanthobacteraceae bacterium
ACCGTCTTCCAGGTGTCGAAGTCGTACATCGTCTTGAACGACGGCAGGTCGTAGCCGAACGAGGCCGCAACGAGTTTGGCCGCGGAGTCTTTTTGCGAGATGAAGGTCAAAAGCTCCTTGGCCGCCGGCTTGTTCTTGGAGAAGCTCCACAGCCCGTAGAATTGGGGCAATTGCCCGACGAACCGGCCCTTCGGTCCGCGCGGCATGGCGTGGGTCCAGCAATTGGCGGCAACCGTGGGGTTGTCCCGCTTGGCGACCGCCCAGGCGCTCGGCGGATTCATGATGCTCGAGCCTTTGCCGGAGATGAGCCAGCGGTTATTGCCGGCGTCGTCCCAGGCGTAGACTTCGGGCGGATTCACCGCCATCAGCTTCTTGAGATATTCGAGCGCGCTGCGGGTTTCGTCGGAGTCGATCTTGATGTTGTCCTTGCCGTCGACCATCACCACGCCATAGGAGGCGAACAGCGCGCCGACCCAGTCCACCGCGTCGCTGGTCTGGCCCATCGGCAATCCGACCGGGAAGCCGGCCTTATAGAGCTTCTGGGCGGAATCGAGATAAGTGTCCCAATTCCAATTCGCGATCTTGGTGTTGTCGTATTTCGTTACGTCGGCAGGAAACATTTCGCGCAGGTCGATGCCGGCGTGCTGCTGATAGAGATCGAAGCGCGAGCAGCACGGCTTCACCTGGCTGCCGACCGTGGTCGGCACGCCGCGCCATGAGCCTTTGATCCGGGCGAGATATTCGGCGACCGGACTGATCGGGCCGTATTGCTTGATCAGCCCATCGACGACGTCGTCCAGCGGTTCGAGCACCTCGGCATGGATGCGGATGTTCCAGTCGCGGTGAGACATGATGTCGTGGCCGGTGCCGGCCTGGGCCTCGGCCGCGGCGGTCAATTTGTCTTTTTCGCCTTGCGAGGTGATGTAGTCGATCTTCACTTCGCAATTGTTCTTGGCGCCCCATTCGTTGCACAGCGCGGTGAGCGCCTTGTTGGCGCCGGGCACCCAATGATCCCAGACGCCGAGCGACAGCGAGCCGGCGGCATAGGCGCCGCGCACGTAAGGCGCGGCAAGTGTGGCGGCTGAGCCGAGCGCCGCGGATTTCAGGATGCTGCGTCGGGAAATTTTTCGCGCGATTGCAGGCAGGCGAGTGACGGTCATCGTATCAATCCTCCCTCTATTCAAGCCGCCATTTTTATTGGTTTTGGCTGGCGTGCCGCAAAACATACTCTTATCGCGAGTAGCCGGCTAGTGTGGGGTTGTATGGCGTTACGAATGGGCAGCGCGGGCGATGGGCAACACTTGCGACCGCACTGCGACCGCAGGGGGCCGGTGAACGAGCCGAGTGAAAAATGGCGACCCCGGCTGGATTCGAACCAGCGACCTTCAGCTTAGAAGGCTGTTGCTCTATCCCCTGAGCTACGGGGCCCCGAACGCGCCGATCATATAGTAGAACCAGCGACCGAATGTCCGGTAAATCGCGTCGGATTCTGCACCTTCCGCCACGCCCGCGACACGATTTACGGCGACGCCCCAGCGGGGGCTGCGGCGCTTTTCCGGCCGGCCGGAATTCACTATTGTCGGCCGGACTTTAGGGCCGTATGCGGTCACCGGCTAGAGCCGGGGCTTGACCGGGTGCGGCGGGCTTCGAACCGATCACGCTAACGACACATCGCCAATGAGTACGACCAGCAGCTGGACATCGCGGTCCTACTGGCCGGCAAAAGGTTTTGCCGCGCTGTTCGACTATGCCGCGGCCTCGCATCGCCGCGCGGTTGCCGCGCTGGTTTTGGTCTCGCTGCTCGCCTTCCTGCCGGGATTTTTCCAGATTCCGCCGGTCGACCGCGACGAGGCCTATTTCGCGCAAGCCACCAAGCAGATGATCGAGACCGGGGATTATGTCGACATCCGCTACCAGGACGATGTGCGCTATCGCAAGCCGGTCGGCATTTATTGGCTGCAGGCCGCGGTGGTGAATACCGCCAGCGCGCTGGGGCTGCCCAACGCGCTGACCACGATCTGGCTCTACCGCATCCCGTCGCTGCTGGGCGCGATCGGCGCGGTGCTGGCGACGTATTGGTGTGCGCTCGCCTTTGTCAGCCGCCGCGGCGCGGTGCTGGCGGCCTTGATGATGGCCAGTTCGATCATTCTCGGGGTCGAGGCGAGATTGGCCAAGACTGACGCGGTGCTGCTGTTTACGATTGTCGTTGCGATGAGCGTCTTGGCGCGGGTCTATCTGGCGCCGCATCGCCGCGAGGCCCGGCCGGGTCTCGGACTGCTCGCCGTGTTTTGGACGGCGGTCGCGGCCGGCATTTTGATCAAGGGGCCGCTGATCCTGATGGTGGTCGGGCTTGCCGCCGCGACGCTGTCGATTCTGGATCGCTCGGCGCGCTGGCTCACGGCGCTGCGCCCGGTGGCAGGCGTCGCATGGCTGTTCCTCCTCGTGCTGCCCTGGTTCATCGCCATCTACGCCCGCGTCGGCAGCCAATTTCTGGTCGCTTCCGTCGGCGAGGATATGCTGGCCAAGGTCGCCGGCGCGCAGGAGACCCACGGCGCACCGCCGGGGCTTTACGTGGTCTTGTTCTTCGCCACATTTTTCCCGGCATCGATGCTGGCGGGGCTGGCGGCGCCGGCGGTGTGGGCGGTGCGCCGCGAGCCCGCGGCGCGGTTCCTGCTGGCGTGGCTGGTGCCATCGTGGATCGTGTTCGAGTTGGTGGTCACCAAGCTGCCGCACTATGTGATGCCGCTTTATCCGGCCATCGCCATCCTGATCGCGGGCGCGGTCGAGACCAGGGTGCTGTCGCGCCGGCCCTGGATGGTGCGCGGTACCATGTGGTGGTTCCTGACCCCGGTGATCATCAGCCTCGTCGCGATTGTCGCCGCCGTTGTGATCGACCGGGATCTGGTACTGGCGGCTTGGCCGTTCTTTGCGGTCGCAATCGTCTGCGGGCTGTTTGCCTGGCAGTTATACGACGACGACGGTGCCGAACGCGCCTTTATGCGCGCGGCTGAAGCGTCCGTGTTGATGGCGTTCGGCATGTATGGGGTGGTCTTGCCGTCGCTGACACCTGCTTTCCCAAGCGTCGAACTTGCGCAGGTGCTGCATCAGTCGAGCTGCCCGGATCCAGTAGCGGCCTCGACCGCCTATCAGGAACCGAGCCTCGTGTTTCTCGGCGGCACCAAGACCCGCTTCACCGATGCCGACGGCGCGGCCGATTTCCTGCACGGCGGCAGTTGCCGTTTTGCCTTCGTCGACGCGCCGCAGGAGCGTGAATTCGCACTGCGTGCCGAAGCCATCGGGTTGCGTTACACCCGGGGGCCGCGCATCGACGGCTTCAATATCGCGGTCGGCAAGCCGGTGAGCATCGCCGTGTTTCAATCGGCGGCCGCGCCGTGAATGCACCACAAGCGCCGCCCGACGAATTCGCGGTCGGAAGCGCCGCCGCTCCCGTTTCCCCGCGACGCAGGCTTGAGCGGCTTTCCCACAACGCCTTGAAGAACCTGGAACGCTGGTGTCTCGCCGTTGCGCCGGCGCCGCCGGCCAAAATGCTGATGCCGAGTTTGCCGGCCATCGCTGCCACGTTGGCGACGCTCTATGTGGTTATCGCTTCGATGTTTGCGTTCGACGCCGCGGCGAGCGAGTGGGCCAGCCACGAGCCAAGCTGGTTTCGCGGCCTGTTCGAACGGATCACGAATTTCGGTCTGTCCGGCTGGTTTCTCATTCCGGCCGCGGCCGCGCTGTTGTTTCTTGCCGCGGTCATATCGCCGGCGCTGTCGCGGCGCACGCAAGGCGTATTGACGGCGCTGGCCGCCCGCTTCGGCTTTCTGTTTCTGGCTGTCGGTGTCCCGGGCCTGTTCGTCACCATCGTCAAACGCCTGATCGGCCGAGCGCGGCCGTTCGTCGGCGGCCACGGTAACGACAACCCATTCCTCTATAAGTTTTTCGTGTGGCGTCCGGACTATGCCAGCATGCCGTCCGGCCATTCGACCACCGCCGTGAGCGTCGCCATCGCGGTCGGCGCGATGTGGCCGCGCACGCGGCCCGTGATGTGGATCTACGCAGCTGTCATTATGGCGAGCCGCGTCTTCGTGCTGGCGCACCATCCGAGCGATGTGATTGCGGGCGCGCTTACCGGCGCAACCGGCGCTTTCCTGGTCCGCCGCTGGTTCGCCGCGCGCCGGCTGGTCTTTTCCCCGCGCCATCTGCGGCCTTTTCCGGGTCCGTCCTGGCGGCGGATTTCGGCGGCGCTGCACGAAGTGTTCGCCGGCCGAGGCTGAGCACCAAGCCTAAGCCACGGAAACGTATGGCGATTCCATTCGATTGAACCCGGGGCGAATGGGCCGTAGAAGCATGCGCCAAGTCTTACAATGTCATGTCTTCCAGCACCATGTCTTCCAACACCATGTCTTCCGCCATGACCTCGAACGATGCCCCACAGACCGCAACGATGCGCGATCGGGCCGCGCCGGCGATTTCCGTCGTGGTGCCGGTTCGCAACGAGGCCGGCAATATTGCGCCGCTCGTCGCCGAGATCGCCAGCGTGTTGCAGGGCAGGGCATTCGAGATCGTCTATGTCAATGACGGCTCGACGGACGCGACCGAGCAGGAATTGCGCCGCCTGACGGAGGGGCACCCCTATTTGCGGCAGATCCGCCACCGTCAATCGTGCGGCCAGTCCGCCGCCGTGCGCAGCGGCGTGGCGATGGCGTGGGCGCCGCTTGTGGCAACGCTCGACGGCGACGGCCAGAACGATCCTGCCTTCATTCCGAAACTGATCGCCGAGCTCGAGGCCGGCGCGCCGCGCATCGGCCTCGTTGCCGGCCAACGCGTTGGCCGGCAAGCCAGCGGATTCAAAAAATTCCAATCGCGCATCGCCAACGGCGTGCGCAAGGCCGTGCTCAAGGATGGCACGCGCGACACCGGCTGCGGACTGAAGGCGTTCCGCCGTGATGTCTTTCTGGCGCTGCCCTATTTCGACGGCCTGCACCGCTTCCTGCCCGCGCTCGTCCGCCGCGAAGGTTTTGAAATCGGCTATGTTGATGTCGTCGATCGGCCGCGCGCTCATGGCGTGTCGAATTACGGCTTCTGGGACCGGCTGTGGGTCGGCATTCTCGATCTTGCCGGGGTGTGGTGGCTCATCCGTCGCAGAAAACGCGTTCCGAAAGCTGAAGAGGTGACCCTTGCTGGTTGAACTGTCGCACGCGGTAGGTGCCTATCTGACCGACGTTTTCGTGACGCGGCTCGACTGGTGGGTGATCCTCGGCATGATGGCCCAATTGCTGTTCACGGCACGTTTCGTGGTGCAGTGGATCGCGTCGGAACGCGCCGGCCACAGCGTCATCCCGGTCGCGTTCTGGATTTTCTCGATCTGCGGCGGCGCGCTGCTTCTGGTCTATGCGCTCTACCGCAAGGACATCGTCTTCATCGCCGGCCAAGCGTTTTCGTTCTTCGTCTATGCCCGCAATCTCTACTTCGTCACCCGGGATCGCCGCGCTGCGCGCATCGCGTAACGGGGAAGCTAGCACTACTTTGGCAGATTTACTTTACGCTGCTCCTGTTTGCAAATCCATTTCTGGCAGTGCGGGCATTGTTGCGGTGGTGGCCGGGCGATGAGTTCGAGGATGGCTTGGCGTACGGCGGGCAGGGTTGGTTGAGGCGG
>DATAWA010000124.1:0-8509 GCA_036267435.1 Xanthobacteraceae bacterium
AAGATGACCGTCGTCACCCGTTTTGCCCCCTCGCCCACCGGCTTCCTGCATATCGGCGGGGCGCGCACGGCCTTGTTCAATTGGCTCTATGCCCGCGGCCGCGGCGGCAAAATGCTGCTGCGGATCGAGGACACCGACCGCGAGCGCTCGACCCAAGCCGCTATCGACGCCATTCTCGACGGGCTTGGCTGGCTCGGCATCGCCTGGGACGGCGATGCGGTTTATCAGGCCGCGCGCGTGGCGCGGCACCGCGAGATCGCCGAGACGCTGCTCGCGACCGGCCATGCCTATCGCTGCTATGCGAGCCCCGAGGAATTGACGGCGATGCGCGAGGCCGCGCGCGCCGCCGGCCGCGCCCGGCTTTATGACGGCCGCTGGCGCGATCGCGATCCAAGCGAGGCGCCGGCGGGTGGCAAGCCCGCGATCCGGCTCAAAGCGCCGCTCACCGGCGAGACCGTCATCGAGGATCAGGTGCAAGGCCGCGTCGTCTGGCAGAACGAGAACCTCGACGACCTCGTGCTGCTGCGCTCCGACGGCACGCCGACCTACATGCTCGCCGTCGTGGTCGACGACCACGACATGGCCGTGACCCACATCATCCGCGGCGACGATCATCTGACCAACGCGGCGCGGCAGAAGCAGATCTACGACGCGCTCGGCTGGACGGTGCCGGTGATGGCGCATATCCCGTTGATTCATGGTCCGGACGGCTCAAAGCTTTCCAAGCGCCACGGCGCGCTTGGCGTCGATGCCTATCGCGCCATGGGCTACCTGCCGGCGGCGCTGCGCAATGACCTGGTGCGGCTTGGCTGGAGCCATGGCGACCAGGAAATCTTTTCCACCGCGGAGATGGTCGGCGAATTCGACCTGCCGCAGATCGGCCGCTCGCCGGCGCGCTTCGATTTCGCCAAGCTGGAAAGTCTCAACGGCCACTATATCCGCCAGAGCGAGGACACCACCCTCCTTGCCGCCATCGAGCAACTCTTGCCGCATATTGCCGGCGGCACGGCGATTGCGGCAAAGCTCAACCCGGCGCTGCGCCAGCAATGGCTTGCGGCCATGCCAAGCTTAAAGGAACGCGCCAAGACGCTCCTCGATATCATTGACAGCGCACAGTTTCTTTGGGCCGATCGGCCGCTCGCTCTGGACGACAAAGCCGCCGGCCTGCTGACCCCCGAGGCGCGCGCGCTATTGGGCGACATCGCCGGCCGCCTCGCCGCCGTCGAGCCGTGGACCATCGAGGCGACCGAGCAGGCGGTGCGGGCCTTTGCCGAACAGCAGGGCGCCAAGCTCGGCGCGGTGGCGCAGCCGTTGCGCGCCGCGCTGACCGGCCGCACCACCTCGCCCGGCATTTTCGAAGTGCTCACGGTCTTGGGCAAGCCGGAAAGCCTGGCGCGGCTTGCCGATCAGGCTCGGCCGCACAGCACCATAATGGGCGCATAGGCGCGGTCAGGCGGTATGCGTATATGACGGTTGCACAAATTTTATCCTGCCGGGCGCTTCCGCCGCTTTCACAGGCTATTATCTTGCAGTGCACACGGTGTTACGCTACGGCAATATCCCGGGTTGAACACTGGCCCAGCGCCGCTTTGCGAGGCCGTGCCGCACGCGGCCTGCCATCCCGGCCGCAGGACAATCGAGGCGAGTATCATGGACGCAAAAACCGGCGCCAATATTAAAACTGCCAAATTGACGGTCGGCGACAAGAACTATTCGTTCCCAGTCTACGACGGCACCATTGGTCCCGAGGTGATCGACGTCAGCAAGCTCTACGCCGAAACCGGCATGTTCACCTACGATCCCGGCTTCACCTCGACCGGGAGCTGCGAATCCAAGATCACCTATATCGACGGCGACGAGGGCATCCTGCTCTATCGCGGCTATCCGATCGCCGATCTCGCCGAGCACGGCGATTTCCTCGAGACCTGCTATCTCCTGCTTTACGGCGAGTTGCCGACCGCCAGCCAAAAGTCCGACTTCGTCGACCGCGTCGTGCATCACACCATGGTGCACGAACAGATGAGCCGGTTTTTCAACGGCTTCCGCCGCGACGCCCACCCCATGGCGGTGATGGTCGGTTCGGTCGGCGCGCTGTCGGCGTTCTATCACGACTCCACCGACATCACCGATCCGGCGCAGCGGATGATCGCCTCGATCCGCATGATCGCCAAAATGCCGACGCTCGCCGCCATGGCCTACAAATATTCGGTCGGCCAGCCGTTCATGTATCCCGACAACAGCCTCGATTACGCTTCGAATTTCCTGCGCATGTGCTTTGCGGTGCCGTGCGAGGAGTACAAGCCCAATCCGGTCTTGGCGCGCGCCATGGACCGCATCTTCACTCTGCACGCCGACCACGAGCAGAACGCCTCGACCTCGACGGTGCGGCTTGCCGGCTCGACCGGGGCCAATCCGTTCGCCTGCATCGCCGCCGGCATCGCCTGCCTATGGGGCCCGGCGCATGGCGGCGCCAATGAAGCGGCGCTGAAAATGCTCGGCGAGATCGGCACGGTCGACCGCATCCCCGAATTCATCAAGCGGTCGAAAGACCCCAAGGATTCCTTCCGCCTGATGGGCTTCGGCCACCGCGTCTACAAGAACTACGATCCGCGCGCCAAGATCATGCAGAAGACCTGCTACGAGGTTTTGAACGAACTCGGCATCAAGGATCCGCTGCTCGACGTCGCCATGGAGCTCGAGAAGATCGCGCTGCACGACGAGTATTTCATCCAGAAGAAGCTCTATCCCAACGTCGATTTCTATTCCGGCATCACGCTGCGCGCGATGGGATTCCCGACCACGATGTTCACGGTGCTGTTTGCGCTCGCCCGCACCGTCGGCTGGATCGCGCAGTGGAAGGAAATGATCGAGGACCCGCACCAGAAACTCGGCCGACCGCGGCAGCTCTATACCGGAGCCAAGGCACGCGATTATCAGCCGATGTCGAAGCGGAAGTAAGCGGGAAACAGCGCGTAATGTCCCGTTTGCCGGCGCGTCAGCGCGCGCTATAGGCCCAGGTCAGATAAGCGCCGGCCCAGGTAAAGCCGCCGCCGAACGCCGCCATGATCAAGCGGTCGCCTTCCTTGAGCATGTCCTCATAATCCCACAGGCACAGCGGTATCGTCGCGGCGGTGGTGTTGCCGTATTTGTGGATGGTGATCATCACCTGCTTGGGATCGAGCTTCATGCGCTCGGCCGTCGCCTCGATGATGCGTTTATTGGCCTGGTGCGGCACCAGCCAATCGATCTGATCGCTGGTCAGGTGATTGCGCGCCAGGAGCTCGGTGGCGACTTCCGCCATGCGCGCGACGGCGAATTTGTAGACCGCCGCGCCTTCCTGATGGACGTAATGCAGCCGCTTGGCCACGGTCTCCGCGGTCGGCGGCATGCGGCTGCCGCCGGCCTTCTGATGCAGATGCGGCATGCCGGCGCCGTCGGACCGGATCACCGTGTCGATGATGCCGTACTTGTTGCTCGGTTCGAGCAGCACCGCGCCGGCGCCGTCGCCGAACAATACGCAGGTGGCGCGGTCGGTATAGTCGATGATGGCCGACATTTTGTCGGCGCCGACCACGACGACCTTGCGGAATTTGCCGGTCTCGATGAATTGCGAAGCCACGGTCAGCGCATAAAGAAACCCCGAGCACGCCGCCTGCACGTCGAAGCTGCCGATATTGCGGATGCCGCACATGTCGCAAATCAGATTGGCGCTCGACGGAAAGACGAAGTCCGGCGTGGTCGTCGCGCAGATCAAAAGCTCGACGTCGCTCGGCGCGGTCTTGGTCTTGCTCAAAAGCCCGCGCACCGCTTCGGCGCCCATGTGCGAGGTGCCGAGGCCTTTGCCTTTGAGGATGCGCCGCTCCTTGATGCCGGTACGTTCGGTGATCCACTCGTCGCTGGTCTCGACCAGCTCCGCGAGCTCGGCATTGGCAAGAATGTCGGGCGGCACGAAACCGAACACGCCGGTGATCGCGGCCCGTAGCGGGGACTTGCGGGGCGGTTTTCTGGCTTTGGTCACGCGGGAGCTTTTGCAAATATGCGTTTGATTGGCTGGATGAATTCGGCTTTAGCAGGATGCCCGGGGCAATGGTAGGGCCGCCGGGAGACGGCTGCGCCGGGCGATGTCGAGCACGATCGCCGCGGCTTGAGCGCTTGGGGCTGTCGCGCCAATGCCCATGATACCGTCGAGACGGCTAAAGGCTTCGATCTGCCGCCGCCGCGCGGCGCTATCTTCAATCAGCGGCTCCAGGGCGGCGGCCAGTTTCTGCGGCGTACAGTCTTCCTGCAGCAATTCCGGCACGACGTTCTCGGCGACCGCAAGATTGGCGAGGATGACGCTTGGCAGCCGGGCCTGCAGCCGGATCATCCGGGCAATGACCGCCTCGATGAAATGCAGCCGATAGGCCGCCACCGTCGGCACGCCGGCGAGCGCCAATTCCAGCGTGACCGTGCCGGACGCCGCCAGCGCCGCGCGGGCATTGCGGAAGGCCGACCACTTTTCGGCCGGGTCGGTCACGATGCGCGACTTGACGGTCCAGGTGGCGACGGCATCGCGCAACTGGGCGGCGACATAGGGCACGGTCGGAATAACCAGCTCCATCGCGCCAATCCGTCCGCGAAGCCGTTCCATCGTCTCTCCGAAAATACCGGCAAGCCGGCGGATTTCATTCGGCCGGCTGCCGGGCAACGCCAGAACGAGCGGCGGATCGGCCAATCGGCGCAGTGCTTCTTCGGCGTTGGGCCGCAATTCGGCGATGCGTTCGACAAGCGGATGGCCGACATAACTGCAGGGTGGGCCGCCGAGTTTGGCGTGGACGGCCGGCTCGAACGGCAAGATAGCCAGCACCTGATCGACATAAGCGCCCATCGCGCGGGCGCGTCCCGGCCGCCACGCCCAGACCGACGGCGAGACATAGTCGATGATCGGGATCGAGGGCATTGCGCGGCGGACTTGGCGGGCGACACGATGGGTAAAATCCGGACTGTCGACGATCACCAGCGCATCGGGCCGCGCGGCGACGACCGCCTGCGCGGTTTCGCGGATACGCCGGAAGATGGTCGGCAGGCGCCGCGGGATCGCGGTCAATCCGATGATCGCCAGTTCATCGATCGGGAACGGGCTTTCGATACCGACGGCCGCCATGGCATGGCCGCCGACGCCGGACAGTTGCACGCCGTCTCCTTGCTCCTGGCGCAACGCCCGCGCCAAAGCGGCGCCGAGCGCATCGCCGGATGCTTCCACCGCAACGATGAAAATCGACAGCGGCGATAAAGCAACCGGCGTCATCGGGCGCCGTCCTCGCGCACGCCGAGGAGAAAGATCTTCGCGCGATCGGCGGCCGCCGTTACCGCATCGGCCTCGGCGATCATGGTCGAGCCCGCCGTCACCGCAAGACCGGCGAGACCGGCGCGGGCGAGGTTTTCGACGGTGCGCGGCCCGATCGAGGGCAGATCGAAGCGGCGGTCTTGGCCGGGTTTTGGCGCTTTCACCAGCACGCCAACGCCCGGTGGCGAGGTGACGCGGCCGACGCGGCGCAGCTCGGCGATCCGGCTGAGAAGATTATCGGTGCCCTCCGCGGCTTCCACTCCGAGCACATGATTGTCGGCGACGACCGCCGCCTGGCCGACGTCGAAGGGCCCGAGCGTGGCGATCATCGCAAGCGCGCGAGCGATGTCGGCTTGGTCCCGCGGCGACGGTGCATAGCGGCCCAAAACGCCTTCGGGGACCAACACCTCCGGGGCAACGTCCTTGACGCCGACAACCGTGAGCCCGCCGCTTTCGGCAACGCCCGCGACGCCGGACAGAAGCTTGTCGTCGCCGCCCCGGAAAAAGCGGAACACCCGCGGCATCAGCGTGATGGTGTGCCAATCCAATCGCAGCTGAGTGATCGGCGGTCGCAGCACCGAGCCGATGAACAGCACCTCCCGGCAATGCTCGGCGCGCGCCAGGCGGAAAAACCGCCCGGCTTGCCCAAGCGCGATCCAATGATGCGGGTAGCGTTCAAGCACCGCGGCGTCCGCCCAGCCCTTGATGCCGAACATCACCGGCCGCCGGCCGCGTTTGGCCACGGCAGCGGCGACTGCGGCCGGCAGGCTGCCGCCGCCGCATATGATCGCGAGCGGAGCCATGCCGGGCTCCGCCGCTTCTGCGTTGGTCGCCTCAGATGACATCGCCGGCGGGCGCGTCCGCACCATGTCGGGCGCGCGGGCGCATCAGCGGGCGCTTGCCGCCGGCGCGAACGAAGCTGACGACTTTACCGACCAATGGATCGCCGGCGAATTCGCGTTCGACGGCGTCGATCCGTTCCGCCAGGCGGCCTTCGACAAAAAACAGCGAACGATAGGCCCGGCGCAGGCGGTGCATCTCGTCCTTGCCGGCGCCGCGGCGCCGCAGGCCGACGATATTGAGCCCGACCAACGCGCCGGTCTGGCCGAGCGCAAAGCCGAACGGGATGATGTCATCGCGCGCCGCCGACATGCCCGCCATCATGACCCCTTCGCCGATACGCACGAATTGATGAATCGCAACGTGGCCGCCGAGAAAGGTAAAATCGCCAACGCTGACATGACCCCCGAGCACGGCGTTGTTGGCAAGAGTGACGTCATTGCCGACCTCGCAGTCGTGACCGACATGCGCGCCCACCATGAACATGCAGCGGTCGCCGATCCGGGTGATGCCGCCGCCGGCTTCGGTTCCGGTATTCATCGTCACGCCCTCGCGCAAGTCACAATGCGCGCCGATCACAAGGCGGGTGGCGCCGCCGCGATAATGGACGGATTGCGGCGGAGTGCCGAGCGAAGAGAACGGATAGATCACCGTGTCCTCCCCGATCGTCGTTACGCCGGTCAGATGGACATGAGCCAGGAGACGCACGCCGGCGCGCAATTCGACCTGCGGGCCAACGATGCAGTAGGGACCGATGTCCACCGAGGCATCAAGGCGTGCGCCATCGGCGACGCGGGCGGTAGGGTCGATAGCCATTTATGCCTCGGTGATGATCGCGCCGACTTCGGCTTCGGCGATCAGTGCGTCACCGACCTTCGCCACGCCGCGATACCACCACATGTTGCGGCGGTGCGCGATCTTGTTGACGTGATATTCGACAATATCGCCTGGCACGGCCGGCTTGCGAAACTTCGCTTTGTCGATAGTGAGAAAATAAACGGCGCGATGACGTTCGCTCGAACTCATCTGACGCAAACATAGCACGCCGGCCGTCTGCGCCATGCCCTCGATCAAGAGCACGCCCGGCATGACCGGGTTGCCCGGAAAGTGCCCCTGGAATTGCGGCTCATTAAATGAGACGTTTTTGATGCCGACGCCGTGCTCCTCGCCTTGAATGTCGACGATACGGTCGATCATCAGAAACGGATAGCGGTGCGGCAACAGCCGCAGGATCTCACTGATGTCGGCGGCTTCCGCGGTTGTCGCGCTCATTCGGCTTCTCCCCCGGACATTTTTTCAGATTTGCGGGCGTTTCGCACCATACGGCGCATCAAAGTGATGCCGCGCTTCCAGTCGAGACCCGGCTCGGCCGGAAAGCCGCCCCAGCGCGCACCGGACGGAACATCGGTCATCACGCCGGCTTTTCCACCAAGCACGGCGCCGGCACCGATGGTGATGTGATCCGCAACGCCGACCTGACCGGCCAGCACTGCAAAATCTCCAATCGTCACGCTGCCCGATATGCCGACTTGCGACACGATCAAACAACTCCTTCCGATCGAGCAGTTGTGTCCGATTTGCACGAGATTGTCGATCTTGGTGCCCTCGCCGATCACCGTGTCGCGGGTGCCGCCGCGATCGATCGTGGTATTGGCGCCGATCTCGACGTCGTCTTGAATGACGACGCGGCAGATTTGCGGAATCTTTTGGTGGCCGCGCGGCGACGGCAAGTAACCAAAACCGTCCTGTCCGATCCGGACACCGGGATGGATAATGACGCGGTCGCCGATCAGGGCGTGAACGATGGTCGAGCCGGCGCCGATCGCGCAATCGCGCCCGATGCAGACATCGGGACCGATCACGGCGCCTGCTGCAATGACCGTGCCGGCGCCGATCTGGGCGCGCGGCCCGATGACCGCCAGCGGATCGATGGTGACATTGGCTTCGAGCCGGGCGGCGTGGTGCACATGGGCCGAGGTGGCCCGCCCGCTCACGCCGTAGAGCGAGGCCGGACGGAGCATGGTCGCGAACAAAGCGCGCGTCACCGCGACGAAGGCCGGATAGGGATGCGGCGTTTCGAGAACCGCGACGCCGCGCGGCACCGCATCGACAAACCGCGGCGCGGTGAGGCAGGCGCCGGCGCGGGTGCCGGCCAGTTCAGACAAATATTTCGGGCCATCGAGAAAACTGATGTCGGCCGAGGCGGCGGTATCGAGCGGCGCGATGTTGCAGATGCGGCGATCATCCGGGTCGCCGTCGCGCAACTTGGCGCGCGTCAACACGGCGATTGCGCCGGTCGTCAACTCGCAGTCGGGTTTGGCAAAGTCGGGCATAACGGTCCGG
>DATAWA010000125.1:0-32953 GCA_036267435.1 Xanthobacteraceae bacterium
CGCGCAGCGGGTGCGGCAGTGGTTCGCGCTCGATCACGCCCACACCCACGCCGTCGCCACGCCTTACGCCGTCGGCTTTAATGCCGACGCCGCGCCGGAGGCGATGGCGCGTATCAAGCGGGCGCTCGGTGCGGACGACGCCGCGCGCGGGCTTTACGATCTCAATGTCCGGCTCGGCCTGCCGACCGGATTGCGGGGGCTTGGGCTGCGCGAGGAGGATGTCGGCAAGGCGGTCGAAGTCGTTGCCGCGGTCACGATCGACCACCCGAAGCCGGTGTCGAAGGCCGACCTTTTCAACATCCTCGCGCAAGCTTACGCGGGCGCACCGCCGCGTTTCTGATAGACTTCTCTGCATGAGCAAACCGACCGCCGGCTCCGGAATGAAGTGGGTCGGGCGCGCCTTGCGGCGGTTGGAAGACCCGGCGCTGGTCACCGGACGCGGACGTTTCACCGCCGATCTGGCAGCGGAGCATCACGTCAGGTTTGTCCGCAGCGCCGTCGCTTCCGGCCGCATCGTGCGCGTCGCGGCGCCGGATGGGGCTGCGATGGTTACGGCGACGGAGCTTGCCGGCACGCGGCCGATCCGGCCGATGCTGCACAAATTCGACTACCGGCCGATCGAGCAGCCGCTTCTCGCCAAAGACGTCGTCCGCTTTGTCGGCGAACCGGTCGCCGCCGTTTATGCGCCGACGGCGGCACTGGCCGACGACATGGCCGATCGCATCGGCGTCGAGATCGAGGAGCTGGCGGCCGTCATCGATGCCAAGGCGGCGCTCGCAGCCGAGGCGCCGCGCGTTCACGCCACCGGCAATGTCGTGGTCGACGGCCGCTTTGCGACCGCCGGCTTTGACGCGGCGCTCGGCAAGGCGCACAAACGCATCAGACTGAACGTGCGCTCGCGCCGGCAGAACGCCACCCCGCTCGAAACCCGCGTCGCGCATGCCGTATACGATGCCGCAACCGGCCGCGTGACGCTTACTTGCGCCACGCAGATGCCGCATCTTCTGCGCACCGCGATCGCCGATGTTCTCAATTTTCCCGAAGCCGATCTGCGCGTCATCGCACCGGACGTCGGCGGCGGCTTCGGCCAAAAAATGTCGCTGCCGGCCGAATATGCCGTGCTCACCTTTTTGGCGCGGCAGTTGCGCTCGAGCGTTGCCTGGAACGAGGACCGGCGCGAAAATCTGATCGCCGCCTTCCACAGCCGCGACCAATATATCGCGCTTGACGGCGGCTTCGACGAGACCGGCAAGCTCGTCGCACTCGCCGCCGATGTCGTCGCCAATATCGGCGCCTATTCGTGCTTTCCCACCACCTGCGGCGTCGAGCCGCTGATGGCGCTCGCCGAACTGACGGGGCCTTACGATATCGCCGCCTATTCTTGCCGCGCCCGCGGCGTCGCCACCCATACCTGCACCATGGCGCCCTATCGCGGCGTATCGCGGCCGGTGATCACGCTTGCCATCGAGCGGCTGATGGACAAGGCCGCGGCCGAATTTGCGCTGTCGCCGGTCGACATCCGCCGCCGTAATTTGATTGCAAAATTTCCCGCAACTTCGGCCACCGGGCTCGTGTTCGACGAGGGCAGTTATCTCGAATGCCTCGATCGCGCAGCAGCGCATATCGACGTCTCAGCGTTCCGCGCGCGCCAAAGCGACGCGCGGACGCGCGGGCGTTACCTCGGCATCGGCTTTGCGACGTTTTCCGAGCGCACCGGCTACGGCAGCCCGGCCTTCGCCGCGCGCGGTATGGA
Organism: Xanthobacteraceae bacterium; assembly: GCA_036267435.1. Lineage (GTDB taxonomy): Bacteria > Pseudomonadota > Alphaproteobacteria > Rhizobiales > Xanthobacteraceae > BOG-931. The sequence goes on from DATAWA010000125.1 coordinate 1,754, forward strand.
GATCACGCCGGGCTGGGAAACGGTCGAACTGACCATGGATCCATCCGGCCGGGTCGAAGCTCGCATCGGCGCGAGCCCGCACGGCCAGGGCTTGGGCACCACGCTCGCGCAAATCGTCGCCGAACAGCTCGGCATCGGCCCGGCGGAGGTGCGCGTCATCCATGGCGACACCGACCGCACCCCTTACGGTTGGGGCACCTTCGCCAGCCGGTCGCTGGTGATCTCCGGCGGCGCCACCATGCTCGCCGCGCAAAAGCTGCGCGAAAAACTTCTCGTCATCGCCGGTCATGTTCTGGAAGCCGCGGCCGAAGATATCGTGCTCGGCGACGGCAGCGCCAAAGTCTCCGGCACCGACCGCGCGGTGGCGATCGCCGACCTGGCGCGCGCCGCCTATCACCAGTCGCATCGCTTCAAGGGCATGACGCCGGGTCTGTCCGAGAGCGCGCAATACGATCCGCCCGGCACATTCTCCAATGCCTGTCACGTCGCGGTCGTCGAAGTGGACATCGAGACCGGCCGCGTCGTCATCGAAAAATTCCTGGCCGTGGAAGACGCCGGCCGCATCATCAATCCGCTGATCGCCGAGGGCCAAGTGCATGGCGGCATCGCGCAGGGCATCGGCAACGCGCTGTTCGAGGAGATTGTCTACGACGAACTCGGCAACACCCAGACCGCCACTCTTGCCGATTACCTGCCGCCCACCGCCTGCGAAATCCCGCCGATGGAGTTGCACCACATCGAAACGCCGGCAGCTTCGTCGGTGACCGGCGCCAAGGGGCTCGGCGAAGGCGGAGCCATCGGCGCGCCGGCGGCCGTGGTCAATGCCATCAACGATGCGCTGTCGCCTTTTGGCGTTTCGATCGATGAAATCCCGGCGACGCCGCAGCGGATTCGCGCCGCTTTGCGCGGCGCAGGAATCAGTTGTCAGTAATCAGTCATCAGAAGAAATTTCCTCTGATGACCGATTACCGACTCCTGATTACTGATGCTCTCGCGCCGAGACGATCGCCAGATAGAGATACATGCCGAGCAGCGTCATCTCGACGAAGACGACGAATATGCTGCCGCCGTAGACTTGCGGAAAAAACACTTCGACCGCCGCCATCGACACCACCGACGTCAGCCATACCACCGCGCCCCAGGCGGCTGCGAGCCACAGCCCGACGGCGGCGACAAGATCGAGGACGGCGAAAAATACGGTCGAGGTTTGCCAGGCGATGGTGTGGTCTTGAAATCCATCCTCAGGTCCGGCGCCGATGCCGCAGACCTGGCCCCAATGAAAAAGTCCTTTGATCAGCGATACCGCAGCCATGATGCGCAGGAACAGGACCAGGAGCTCCGTCCAGGTGCCGCGCTTTGAGTCCCTGGCAACCCGGACCGGTTCGAGAAGGTCGCTCGGCCGGGTCGGCGGCCGCTGCGCTGAATCGCTCATGATGTCCCCGAGCCGGCAAGAAGACTGAGACCCGCGGCCATTTGATGGCAAGCGTTTTGCCAACCGTTTTGGCGGCCATCCCCCATGCTACCGAGCGTTAGAAGGCCGGCAACCGGGCGTCAACGCTACGGGCAACACCTTATCAGGGTTCCCCCCGCAGTGTGGCGCCAGGACCGGGGACGGGGTAGAAAGAGCGTCAGAACGGAGTACGACATGGCGATCAAATTCGGCCGGCCGCTGGAGCAGCGCCGCCTCGCCCCTGCCCCCGCCGAGACGCCGCGGCTCGATCTTGCGGTCCGTCCGCGCCGGAACCGCCGTGCCGAATGGGCTCGGCGCATGGTCCGCGAACACGTGCTCTCGACCGACGACCTGATCTGGCCGCTGTTTCTGGTCGATGGCAGCAAAGTCCGGGCCGGCGTCGATTCCATGCCGGGGGTCGAGCGGCTGTCGGTCGACGAAGCCGTGCGCGATGCCGAGCGGGCCGCAAAGCTCGACATTCCCTGCATTGCCTTGTTCCCTTATACCGACCCGGGCCGGCGCGACGACATTGGCTCGGAAGCGCTCAACCCCGATAATCTCGTCTGCCGCGCCATCCGCGCCATCAAGCAGGAGGTGCCGGATATCGGCCTGCTTTGCGATGTGGCGCTCGATCCCTATACCAGCCACGGTCATGACGGGCTGCTGCGCGACGACGTCATCCTCAACGACGAGACGGTCGCGGTTCTGGTCCGCCAGGCGCTGGTGCAAGCCGAAGCCGGCTGCGACATCATCGCGCCGTCCGACATGATGGACGGCCGCGTCGGCGCTATCCGCGCGGCGCTCGATGATGCGGGTTTCGGCGACGTCGGGATCATGGCCTATGCAGCCAAATATGCGTCGGCCTTCTACGGTCCGTTCCGCGACGCGGTCGGCTCCAGCACGACGCTGGTCGGCGACAAACGCACCTATCAGATGGACCCGGCCAATAGCGAGGAAGCGCTGCGCGAAGTCGAGCTCGATATCGCCGAAGGCGCCGACATGGTGATGGTCAAACCGGGGCTGCCTTATCTGGACATTCTGCAGCGCGTCAAAGACAGCTTCGGCATGCCCACCTTTGCCTACCAAGTCTCCGGCGAATATGCGATGATCATGGCGGCTGCGGGAAACGGCTGGCTCGACTGCGACAAGGCGATGATGGAAAGCCTGATCGCGTTCAAGCGCGCCGGCGCCGATGGCGTTCTTACCTATTTTGCGGCCAAAGTCGCGGAGAAGCTGAAAAAGGGTGGCAACTAAAGCGGCCTCCGCCAGCTCAGGACCGAGGCGGATGTTATGAGTGAGTATTACGACGACCGCGATATCCGGCGCTATACGCCGGTTCTGCAACGGGTCATCATCTTGCTGGCGGTGATTATCGCCGTGCCGGTGGTGATGTGGACGATTACCACGGTGGTTCGCACCTATGTCGCGGCACCGAAAGCGCCGACATTCCAGCGCCTGACCGACGCCCAGCCGCCAGGGGATACCGTGTCCGACGCGAGCCCTGCGACATCCGCCTCGGCAACGCCGCCGATCCAAGCGACGGCGCCGACGGCGCAATTGGCCGATGCCCAGGCGGCTGCCACGCAAGCGCGAACGGCGCTCCTTGAGATCAAAAAGCCCGCGGACTCTCCGTCGCCAACCGTCCCGCCGCCCACTGCCCCAGCTGCGGCCGCGATGCCCGCGATATCGCCTGCCCTTGCTCCTACGGGCGCCTCGCTGCCGGCTGCGGCGGCCCGAACTCTTGGATCAATGGCACCTGCACCCACGGCGCCTGCACCCATGGCGCCTGCACCCATGGCGCCTCCAACAGCCCGGTCCGCAGGAGTGGCGTCCGCATCTTTGGCGCCTGCAACAATGGCGCCTGCAACAATGTCCCCTGCAACAATGGCGCCTGCACCACCGGCGCCAACCGCAGTTGCCAATGGTGCCGCTGCGACGCCCGCGGACGCACCCGCCTCTCCAAGCAGCATTGCCTGGCCCAACCCAAAGACCACGGCGCCGCCGGATATCGGCCAAAGCACATCGCCCGCTCCGGCGGCGGCGAGCAGCATCGGCGCGATGGCGGCGAATACTGCGCAGCCGGCGGCGGCGGATGCGGCAAGCGCAGACCTCTCGCAAGACCTGCCGCCCGGCGCACCGATCGCAGGCCCGGTCCCGCTGCCGCGCCATCGGCCGATGCTATTTGCTTCGGCGCAAAGCGCTATTCCCTTGCCGCGCCCGCGCCCCCTCGATGCTCCCGCGGCACCTGCTCCGGCGACCGATGCGGTTGCCCCGAGCTATGACCCCGGCATGGACGCAGGCCATTATTAAGCACCATTCGGCGCGATTTCATTCCAACGCCGCGCCGCCCTCCAAGCGCACCGGCTGATAGCCCTCACCCGCAAGCACGCGGAAGATCTCTTCGGCATGCGCCCGATCGCGTGTCTCCATGGTGATGTCGAGCTTGGCGCCCTTGGCGGGGACGTCGAGAAACAGGCGATGATGATCGACGCCCAGGATATTGGCGCCGAGCGCTCCGATCTGGCTTGCGATCTGGCCCAGAATCCCCGGACGGTCGGGAATGGTGAGGCGGAACGAAACGATGCGGTCGCCGCGCTCCAGTTCCCGCACCATGACCGAAGCGAGAATGCGCGGATCGATATTGCCGCCGCACAGGATCAGCCCGACCTTGCGTCCGGCAAAGCGCTTGGGCTCGCCCAGCATGGCGGCAAGCCCTGCGGCGCCGGCGCCTTCCGCCATGGTCTTCTGCAAGGTCAGAAAGGCGTTGACCGCCCGCTCGATCAGCGCCTCGTCGACCAGAATAATGTCGTGAACGAGTTCGCGCACCACCGGGAGCGTCAGCGCGCCGGCTGTGCTCACCGCGATGCCTTCGGCGAGCGTGGCGCCGCCGCACGGCCGCTCCGTCCGATGCACTGCATTCCACATCGACGGATAGAGCGCGCATTCCACACCGACGATCTCGATCGACGGCTTGACCGCCCGCGCGGCGATGGCGTTACCGGCGATCAATCCGCCGCCGCCGATCGGCACCACCAGTACCTCGAGCTCAGGCACCTCCTCCAGCATTTCGAGCGCGATGGTGCCTTGGCCGGCGATGATGTGCGGATCGTCGTAAGGATGCACCCACACGAGGTTGCGTTCCGTGGCGATTGCCTCGGCGCGCGCCTGCGCGTCGGCGATCGTCTCGCCATAAAGCACGACCGTGGCGCCGTGCGCCTCGGTCGCCCGCACCTTCACGAACGGCGTCGTGACCGGCATGACGATGGTCGCCGCTATGGCGAGCCGCCGCGCATGATAAGCAACCGCTTGGGCGTGATTGCCGGCCGACATGGCGATCACGCCGCGGCCGCGCTCCTCGTGCGACAACGTCGCGAGCTTGACGCAGGCGCCGCGCTCCTTGAACGAATTGGTGACCTGCAAATTCTCGTATTTGACGTAAATCTCGGTGCCGGCGAGCGCGGACAGCGGCGGCGCCGCCAAAATCGGCGTGCGCAGCACATGGCCGGCGATCGCCCGGCGCGCCGCTTCAATATCGGCAATGGTAACTTTCATCGTCGAATACTTTCATCGTCGAACCGTCTTTGTCGCGCCGCCGTTCTCGAACCGCCGTTGTTGACCAATGCCTACCGCATTATACTGCAACCGATCATGACAGATTCTGGCCCAGCAACTGGCCCCGGACGCATCGACCCATCGCTCGATATCAAGCCGCATGCCTATAATCCCGTGACCAATCCGGAACTGTTCGAAGGCGTCCTCGCCCGCCGCGTCATCGCCTTCATTATAGACATCATCGTCATCGCCATCCCGCTGATCGTCGGATGGATGTTCATATTCGTTTTCGGCTTGGTGACGTTCGGCTTGGGCTGGGCCTTGTTCTGGCTGATGTCGCCCGGCTCGGTGCTGTGGGCGCTGGTCTATTATGGGATCACGCTCGGCGGCCCGGCCTCGGCGACGCTGGGCATGCGCGCCATGGACATCCAGATGCGCACCTGGTACGGCGCGCCCGCCTATTTCGTGCTCGGCGCGGTGCACGCCATCGTGTTCTGGATCTCCATCAGCGTCCTGACCCCGTTGATCCTGGTGATCGGCCTGCTCAATGCCCGGCATCGGCTCCTGCACGACGTGCTGGTCGGCACGGTCTTGATCAATAACGCGGCACGGGCGGCCACGTTGCTGGCCCGCGCGACGCCATAGCCTGCAAATGGCCTTTGACGCGGCGGCCCGCCCGCGCGATGCTATGCGCGGGCCGGAATCGGCCGCCCCGGAGCCAGACACCCGCGCGACATCTACGCGCTGCGAGACCCCGCGCTATGAGCCCGCGTTACGAGCCCGCGTTACGAGCCACTGTCCCGTGACCCAGCACTCGCGCGATACCCCGCAATTCTACCTGACTGCGCCCTCACCTTGCCCCTATCTGCCGGGCAAGGAGGAACGGAAGGTGTTCACGCACCTGGTTGGCGAGCGGGCGCCGGAGCTCAACAACATCCTCACCCAAGGCGGCTTCCGGCGTAGCCAGTCCATCGCCTATCGGCCGGCCTGCGAAGGCTGCCGCGCCTGCGTTTCGGTGCGCGTGGTCGCGAAGGAATTCCGCCCGACGCAAAGCATGCGCCGCATTCTGCGCCGCAACACCGATATCGGCAGCGAGATGCGTGTCGCGGTGCCGACGTCCGAGCAATATTCGGTGTTTCGCGCCTATCTCGACTCGCGCCATCGCGACGGCGGCATGGCCGACATGACCGTGCTGGACTACGCCATGATGGTCGAAGACAGCCACATCGAGACCCGCATCATCGAATATCGGCGCCGGGAGACTGGCTCGGCGCCGAACGCGCGCGGCGGCGATCTCGTCGCCATTGCCTTGACCGACGTGCTCGGCGACGGGCTGTCGATGGTGTATTCGTTCTTCGAACCCGATGAAGCGTACCGATCGCTCGGCACGTTCATGGTGCTCGACCACATCGCCCGCGCGCAACGCATGGGTTTGGCTTATGTCTATCTCGGTTACTGGGTGCGCAGCTCCCGCAAGATGGACTATAAGAGCCGGTTTCTGCCACAGGAGCGGCTGATGCCGGACGGCTGGGCGAAAGTCGAGTGAATGGCGCGACCGATCGCCGGGCCGAGGCCGATCGCAAGGGAGTGACCATGCGTAATACCGTCTCGGGGACGCTCGCCGCCGGGCTTTTTGCGCTGACGCTCTCCGCCGCGCTTGGCCAAACCGCGCCGGCAAAGACCGGCGATACAGCCAAGGGCAAGGCGCTGGTCGATGGCGCGGGGATGACCCTTTACTGGTACGACCGCGACAGCGCCGGCACATCGAATTGCACCGGCGTCTGCGCCAACAACTGGCCGCCATTCCATGCGCCCGCCGACGCCAAGCCGTTGGGCGAATGGACCGTCGTCGCGCGCAAGGATGGTGGCAAGCAATGGGCCTATAAGGGCAAGCCGCTTTACACCTTCTACAACGATGGCGATCTCGGTGACGTCAAAGGCGACGGCGTCAATAATGTCTGGCACATTGCCGCGCCGTGAATGCGCCGAAACTGCGCGGCATTTTGGCTAAGCCTAATTATTGCTCATCGCCTCCCAACTTTATTGCGCAAATTTGTCCGGCGCCGCGAAACCAAAGCGGGGTCACGTCGTTTGCAAGTGGGGCTGTCAAACACTTCGGAGATGCCCCCATGTGCGACTACAGCCTTCAGAATGTCCGTTCGCGGCCGGCTCAGGTCGGTGATCGCCTCGCCACTCGCGACTTTGGCACCGGAACGCGCGGCTTTGCCGCGGTGGAAGACGCCGAGATGGCGGTGTGCGTGCTGCCCGGAACGGAATTATCGTTTGCCGGCGAAGTCGCCTGCAAACAGATGGGACTATTTCCCTGGCGCAATCGCATGATCGGCCACAAGACGGCGATCTTCCGGCAGATCAACAAGGAAAGACTCGCCGCTCATCATGACGCACTCGAATTTCCAGACGGCCGCATCGTGCTGCTGACGATGTTGTGCGAAGGTCAGCGGGCGACCGTACTGCAGCTGCCGGCGCAGCCGAAGACCGCCGTGGAAGCCGAAGCGCAACGGCGCGCGGCCTTTACCGGCTGACTTCGCAGACCGACATCCGCTGCACGCCGTCGGCGTGCCGCAAATCGAGCCAAGGCGGCTTGCTCCCAATCCGGGCGGCCGCCTTTGTCAGATCGGCAGGCTGTCGAGCGACTGCAGCGCATAGAATTCCACCGGCTCCTTGCGGCCCTTGACCGGCGCCTGATGCAGGTCGTGGCCAACGAGCCGCAGTCCGGCGGCCTCCGCCGCCTGCCGCGAAATCACGACGGCGCAGTCGTACTCTTTGGTCAGGCTTTCGAGCCGGGCGCAGGTGTTCACGGTGTCGCCAATGGCGGTGATGATTTGCGAATGCGGCGGCCCCATCGCGCCGACAATGGCTTCGCTGTGGTGAATGCCGATGCCGATCCGCAACGGTTCGCGCAGATCGGAGCGCAGTTGAAAATTGAGCGCGTGAAGCCGCGACAGCATTTCGCGCGCACCGCGCACCGCGTCGGCAGCCCCACTTGCGGGGTCGGCGTAAAGGCCATAGAGCGCCATCAGGCCGTCGCCGGTGAACTGCGAATAATGTCCGCGCGTCGCGACCAGCGCATTGGTCATTTCGTAGAAAAACTGATTGAGAATGAACAAGACATCGTAGGGCAGCCTGGCTTCGCCCAGCGTCGTCGATCCGCGCAGATCGACGAACACGACGGTGACCAGCCGCTCACTGCCTTCGAGGCCGCCCCGCACCGCCCCGTCGGCGGCGTCGGCGTCGGCCGCCAACAGCGGCATCACCGCGAGATCGGCCATGGGACGAATCTGGCAGGCAAGCCGCATGCCGGGCGTCGCGCCGATGCGCGACAGCGCCTTGGCTTCCAGGCCCGCCGGTTCGGCAAGCCGCTCGAGCCCCTTGGTGACCAGGACACGGCATGTCGTGCAGCGCGCCCGCCCGCCGCAGACCGAGGCGTGAGCGATGCCGTGGGCGCGCAGCGTTTCCAGCACGGTCGCGCCGGGCAGGATCGGGACGCTGCGCCCGCCGGCGTGCGACAACATCGGCGGCTCGCTGCGGCGGTAGCGCCACTCCCGGACGGCGCGCCCGGCGAACGGCGACAGCACCAGCGCGAGCCAGACGCTCCAACCGATCGCCGCCATCCGATTGATGGCGGCCGTCGCTTCCGGCGTCACATTGGAGTCGCCCAGTGACTCCGCGACGAAATTAGGATCGCTCTTTGCCTGGCGTAGCACCTGATTGCCACCGGTGACGTAACCGGCCAGCGCCAAGGCTGGCAGCAACAGCGCGAAGCCGAACAACAGCGGCCGCCAGGTCGGGTACCAGCGTTTGGTGCGCAGCCAGTAGTGAATGCCGATGCTGGCATGCGTCCACACGATGATCACGGCGAGCATCTGAATGGCGCCGAGCCATGGAAAGATCAGCCACTGAACGATGAATACAGTGGTGTAATAGGTGGTGACGTCGAGCAATTCCTCGGCGATCCGCGTCGCTATGACGTGGAACATCAGGAGCGCGGGAATCGTCAGGCCGAGCGAAAGCTGCGCCCACTCCCAACGCGTCAGCCGCAGCGAGCGGCGGATATAGATCGACCACAAGGCATTGCCAAAATGAACGACAAACGCGCTCCCTAGAACGACGGTGCCCATCGGGGTCCGCCACGGATACATGAGGACATTGCGCGTCGCCTCGGCATCCTCGAAGGAGACGAGCAAAAGGCTATGCGCGCTCAGATGGCAAATGACGAAGCTGAGCAGCACCAGCGCGCTGTAAAGCCGCAAGCCTGCCCGCCACGATTGGAAGGTCGGGGTCATCGCAGTATCCCACCACGCCGTGGTAGATGCTGCCAAGACCGGAAAGCGGGGCGAAAAATTCCCCGTAAAACCAGCCCGGTACGCCGGAACCGAATCGGCGTTTGAGGCGGCGGGCTAAGCCCAGCCTAAAGCCGGATCTAAAATCGATTCTAAAACTCTTGCCAATCCGGCTCCGTATTGGCGGCCTTGGCGAGCGCCGTCGCCCGTCCGCCGGTTCGCGCCGGCTTTAAACCCGTGGCCGGTTTCGCGCCATGCTGCAGCTTTCGCGCCGCGGGCGCCGCCTCGGCGCTGAAGGCACGGCACGGCGGGGGCGCTGCCACAGCTCCCGACTGGCCGCCCTCGCCGCCTCGCGCGGTGACGAAGAACGCAACCTTTTCATCCATCGCCTTGGAATGATCCTCCAGCGTCTTGACGGCCGCCGCGTTTTCTTCCACCAGCGCCGAATTCTGCTGCGTCACTTCGTCCATCTGCGTCAGCGCCTTGTTGATCTGCTCCAAGCCTTCGGCCTGTTCGGTGCTGGCGGTGGCGATGTCGGCGATGATGTCGGCCACTTCTTTGATCGAGCCGACGATTTCATTGAGCGAGTTTCCGGCCTGATTGACCAGGCCGACGCCATCGTCGACCTGCCCGGAACTGTTGGTGATCAGATCCTTGATGTCCTTGGCGGCCTGCGACGAGCGCTGCGCCAGCGAACGCACCTCCGAAGCCACCACGGCGAAGCCGCGCCCTGCGTCTCCGGCGCGCGCCGCCTCCACTGCGGCGTTGAGCGCCAAAAGGTTGGTCTGCCGCGCGATCTCGTCGATCACCGTGATGATGTCGGCGATCTTGCGAGAGGATTCCTGGATCTTGGCCATCGCCTTGACCGCGTCCGCCGCGACGGCCCCGCCGCGATCCGCGGCATCGCGCGACGCGGACGTCAGGCCATTGGCCCGCCGCGCGCTCTCGGCATTCTTTTTCACCGTCGCCGAGATCTGCTCCATCGATGCGGAGGTCTGCTCCAGACTTGCAGCCTGCTCCTCGGTGCGCTGCGACAGATCCGTCGTGCTGAGCGAAATCTCCGCCGCCGCGTTCGATACCTCCGTCGATCTCGTTTTGATCTCGGAAATGACTGTCGAGAGTCTCCCGGCTAGCGAATTCGCGCCTTCCTTGAGTTGCAGAAAGTTGCCGGCATAGTCCTTGGTGATGCGCTCCGTCAGGTTGCCGGCCGACATTGCGCCGCACATCTGGCCCATATCGGTCAAAGCCCGATCGATCGTCACGCACATATCGTTCATCAGATTGGCCAGCGTGAGCATGAACCCGGATTTTCCAACGGTTTCGACGCGTGCCGTGAAATCTCCTTTAGTCGCCGCTTCCACAATCGTTCTGATATCGCCCTCGATCGACTTTTCCAAGCTGATGTCACGCCATTCAACCGCCGTGCCCATGCGCCTGTCGCCGTCGAACAGTGGCGTGGCGATAAGTTGAAAAGTCCGGACGCCGACTTTGATTTGCGTTTCGAATGTCGTGGTCAAGGTATCAAGCATTTTGCGCTGATGCGCCGGGTTCTTGTGGAACACGTCGATCGATTTGCCGATGAGGTTGGCACTGTCGAAATGCGGCAGTTCTTTGCGCAGATCGGGCTCGGCCAGCTGCATCATTTCTAGCTGTGGCCGGTTCATAAAGAAAATTTTATAATCGCCATCGGCCAGCATGACGTTGGACCGCACGGCGTCGAGCGCCCCGGATTTCATGTCGATGGCCTGTCGCAGCGCCTTCGCTTCGACGGCGCCGCGCCGGAAGAGATCGAGCGCTTTGGCCATCACCCCGATCTCGTCCCGCCGGTCGCGATCGGGAATTTCGATATCGAGGTTGTCGGCGGCCACAGCCGCCATCGCGGCATTGAGCCTGCGCATGCGCCGGCTCAAGCTTTGCGCCGACCAAAAAGCTATGCCGACGACCAGCAGCACGATGGGAATGCCGGCGGAGCCGGCCGCCTTGAGCGCGCGATCGTGCTCGGCGGCGATGTCGTCGTCATAGACGCCGGTGCCGATCACCCATCCCCAAGGTTCGAACAAAGCCACATAGGAAGTCTTTTCCACCGGTTCCTTCGCGCCGGGCTTGGGCCACATATAATTGACAAAGCCGCTGCCTTCGGCTTTGGCGACGTCGGCGAAAGCGACGAACAGCGCCAGCCCGTTCGGATCCTTGATTGCCGTCAGATCCTTGCCGTTCAAGTCGGGCCGGGTCGGATGCATCACCATGGTGGGATGCAAATCGTTGATCCAGAAATAGTTGTCGTCCTGGTAACGCATCTGTCCGACCGCCTGCGCGGCACGGGATTTTGCCTCCGCTTCGGTGATTGCGCCGCTCTTGGCCGCGGCATATTGGCTATTCACCGCGCTCATCGCGGTCTCGACCAGTTCCTTCAATTCCTGCTGCCGCCGGTTTTTCAGCGCGTCGAATTCCAAGTTCAGAAGCAGCCACGACACGGCGATGAGCCCGGCGATGAAGACGAAGACAATGCCGTAGAGGCGCGCGCGTATGCCGAATGTCATGTGATCCGCTCACCAAAAAAATGCCCCGGCCGGCAAGCGAGCGCCGGCCGACCGCAACGTCCTTAGGAGTCCAGCGGTAAAAAATGCGCCTCCGCGGCCTGCCGGATCCGCCGTGGGCTAATCTGGATTAAGAAGAAAATGACCGAAGCCGCTCAGGCCGCCGCGATCTTCTGTTCGGTCTTGAGGAGCCTGGCTAGGTCGCGGGCCGGCACCGCCGGACTGTAATAAAAGCCCTGCACGTCGGTGCAGCCCAGCTCACGAACCAGGTCAAGCTGCTCGCGGGTCTCGACGCCCTCGGCCGTCGTAGTCATGCCGAGACTGTTGGCAAGTCCGGCAACCGCCTGCACGATGGCGTCGGATTCCGAACCGTCGCCGAGGCCCTTGATGAAGCAGCGGTCGATCTTGATCTTGTCGAAGGGAAAGCTGCGCAGATAACTGAGCGACGAATAGCCGGTGCCAAAATCGTCCATCGAGATTTTGATTCCGAGCGCGCGCAATTGGTGCAGGGTGCGCAGCGTGACTTCGCTGTTCTGCATCAGCACCGCTTCGGTGATTTCGAGCTCCAACCGCTGCGGCGACAGACCCGACGATGCCAGCGCGCTCAGTACGGTCGGCAGCAGCGACTTGCTCGCCAACTGGGTCGGCGACAGGTTAACCGCGACACAGACATCGTCCGGCCACTGCGCCGCGTCGCGGCATGCCCAGCGGATCGTGCGTTCCCCGAGCGCCACGATCAGCCCGATTTCCTCCGCGACCGGGATGAACTCCACGGGCGAAACCATACCGCGTTCCGGGTGGTGCCAGCGCAGCAGCGCTTCGCAGCAACGCACCCGGTCGCGGCCGAGATTGACGACCGGCTGATAATACAGCTCGAACTCGTTGTTATCGAAGGCGCGGCGCAGCGCCACTTCGAGGGCCCGGCGATCCTTCATGCGGGCGTCCATCTGCGGCTCGAAGAACCGGTAGATGCCGCGGCCTGCGGCTTTGGCGCCGTAGAGCGCCATGTCGGCATTCTTGAGCAACTCGTTGGCATCCCTGCCGTCGTCCGGCGCCAGTGCGATGCCGATGCTGGCATCGATCACCACCGAATGACCGTGCAGATCGTAGGGCAGCCGCACCGCCTCGGCGATACGGCGCGCCAGCCGCTCGGCGTCCGAGGCGCTGCCGACCCCGGTTTGAATGACGAAGAACTCGTCGCCGCCGACGCGAGAGATCGTATCGGTTTCCTTCACGCAGGCGCGCAGCCGCTGCGCCACCAGCCGCAGCAGCTCGTCCCCGGTCGGATGGCCAAGCGAATCGTTGACGTTCTTGAACAGATCGAGGTCGAGATAGTGCACCGCCAGCTGGCCGCCGCGCTCGACTTGGGCCAGCGCGTCGTTCAATCGCTCCCGCAAAAGCACGCGGTTCGGCAGATCGGTCAGCGCGTCATGCCGCGCCATGTGCGCGATTTTCATCTCCGCCTGGCGTCGCTCGGTAACGTCCTCGTGGGTCGCCACCCAGCCGCCGTTCGCCATCGCCTGCCGCGTGATCGCGACGGTGCGGCCGTCCGGCAATTCGGCAAATTGGCTCGTCGCTTGCCCAACCTTGAGCTGAGCGAGCAGATTGTCGGCATATTCATCGGGCTGGCCGGCGAAGCTGCCGTTGGCGGCCCGCAACCTGATGAGCTCGACGAGCGACATGCCGGAATGGATTTCATCGGGCTCATAGCGGTACATCGAGACGAAGCGGTCGTTCCAGAGCACAAGGCGGGCCTCGGCGTCGTACATCGCCAGGCCTTGGGACATATTGGAAAGGGCGGCATCGATGCGCAGGTTCTGCGCCTGCAGCTCCGCCTCTCGTGCCCGCAATTCCCTGGTGCGTTCGACCACCGTGTGTTCGAGATTGCGCTGAATTTGGTCGAGCTCTTCGATCATAAGCGAAATCGACCGGTCGGTGCGCAGCCGATCGCGGTCGAAGTCCTCGTAGGCCCCGATCACAAGCTTTGACAGCTTTGGCAGATCCACCGATCCGGTCCGGTCGGTCGCCCGGACGAGCTGCTTTTCGAAGAGCCTATGCACCGTGATCGCCTTTCGTCGACGCCGCGCCGTCAGGCGACCTCGGCCAGAGTGGTGACGGTCATCGTCTGATTGTGCAATTCGCACCGTCCGGATTTCGCATGGGGTGAAATCTCGCCGTAGGAATAGAAGCCGACACGCGTCGTGTCGCGGCCGAGCTCGCCGCCGGCGGCCTCGACCTCATCATTGGCACGCTGCCCCATCAGCAAGCGCCGGCCGATACAACTGACGAGAATCGAGAAAGTTTGGTCGCCCTGGTCGGCCTCGACCCCGCCGCGCGCTTGCCGCGCCGCATCGGCCGCGCCGGCCGCCAGCCGGTCCAGATTTCCACGCATGAACTGCGCCGTCCAGCCTTGCGGAATATCGCCGGCAAAAGTCATCGAACCTGCCGCGCGGTCGATCGCCAATACGGTGCGAACCACCGCCGTCTCGGGCTTTTCCACGTCGTGCACCTGGATCGGAAACAACAGCGCCGAACCCGGCAGTCCTTTGGACTCCTCCGGCCCGAGATAGCGCTCGTAGAGCTCGAGCGCGGGCTTGCCGTCGAGCTCGAACAGAACATTGCCGGCCGATTTCGTGACGTGGCGGCGCGGGCCGAACAAGTCCCAGCCGCCGGCGCAGCCGTGCCCGACCCGGATGGCGGAGCCGTAAAAGCCCACCGCGGCGATGATGCCTGTGCGCGGAACGCAGTCGGCCCCGACCAAAGTTTGCTTGAAATCGGCGCCGTCGCCGGCAAGGCCGCCGGTCAGCGGTGTATTGGCGCTGATGACCTCGCCGATGCCACCGACCAGTTCGCTGCCGTTGACGTTCAATCCGTCGGACAGCACGAAAACGCCGGCGAGATCGTCGGCGAAGAGGTCCCGCCCGATCGCCTCACCGCACTTTCTCGAATAGCGCGGATCGGAGATTTCCTGCCGGGTCAGGCGCAGCCTGGTTGCCGCGAAGCTGATTGCCGCGGCGACGATCTCGTCGTCGTTGATGTCGTCGTTGCTGATCTGGCCGCCCGTGCTGCAGCCGAGGATATGTGCATCGGGAAAAGCGCGCCGCAATTCGTTGTAACGAGCGCCGCAAGCCAAGGCTTCACGGCTGCCGAAATAAAGCACCAGCGCGGCGCCGCCCGACGGGCCCTCGGGTCCGATCCAACCCGCTTGTTTGCTCCAGTTGGTTTGGCGAACCCGCATGGCACTCACACTTCCAATGACACGGGGCACGTGACACCCCGCCTCGGCCTAACCCGCCGCATTTGAATATTTTGGAAATTATCCGGGTATTTACACACCGAGCGGCGCGATTTCGCGAACAGAATTGATGCTTCGCTAATGCCGGCCGGCGGATTGGACCTTTATCGGTTTAGGAACCGTCACCGCCGCCGTCCGGCGTGGCGGCGCGGTCGCCGGAGTCGTCGAACTTGTTGGTCTTCGGAAAGCCTTTCGGCGCCAGCCGCCCGGCATCGGCGCGGTTGCCGCGCCAGTCGGACAGTTCCTTCAGCGTCAGATTGAAGGCGCGGCCGGCGCTATCGGTCCAGCCGAGCCCCTTCTCGACTTCGAATGTTTTGAGATCGGACAGCCCGCCATCCTTGTGGCGCTGCAACCGCACGCCGCGCCCGCGCGTCATCTCCGGCACTTGATCGATCGGGAAAACCAGCATTTTGCGGTTCTCGCCGATAGCCGCCACGAGCTCGCCCTGGACCGACGCCATGGCGCAGGCGGCATCGGGCGGCTTGACGTTGAGCACCTGCTTGCCCTTGCGCGTATTCGCGAGGCAATCGTCCTCGGCTACGATGAAACCGCGGCCTTGCCGGCTCGCGACAATGAACTTACGCCCACCCTGATAACGGAACACCGAAACGACATCGGCCTCCTGCTCGATCTCGATGAACAGCCGGATCGGTTCGCCGTGGCCGCGGCCCCCCGGCAATTTGGCGGCGTCAATGGTGTAGAAGCGGCCATTGGTGGCGAAGATCAAAAGCTTCGAAGTGGTTTCGGCAAAGAAGGCGAGCTTCAATTCATCGTCGGTCTTGAAAGTAAGATTGGCGAGATCGGCAACCTGGCCGCGCAGCGCGCGAATCCAGCCTTTCTCGGACACGACAACCGTGATCGGCTCGCGTTCGACCAGTGCCTCCTCGATTGCCGCCACGTCGTGCGCCGGCGCCTCGGCAAAGCCGGTGCGCCGCTTGCCGAGCGGGGTCTTCGGCCCGAATTTGTCGCGCAGCTCCTTGATCTCGTCGGCGATCTTCTTCCATTGCTGTTTTTCAGAGCGGACCAGATCCTCGATCGACTTCTTCTCCGCACGCAAATTCTTTTCTTCCTGCCGGATCTCCATCTCCTCGAGCCGGCGCAAATTGCGCAGCCGCATATTGAGAATGGCCTCGGCCTGCACCTCCGTCAGTTTGAAGGACTTCATCAGGACGGGCTTCGGCTCGTCCTCCTGGCGGATGATCTTGATGACCTTGTCGAGGTTCAGAAAGGCGATGAGATAGCCGCCCAGAATTTCCAGGCGATGCTCGATCTCACCGAGCCGATGGCGCGCCCGGCGCAGCAGCACGTCGCGGCGATGGGCGAGCCATTCCGACAATGCTTCGGCCAACCCAACCACTTTCGGAACCCGGCCGTGGATGAGCACGTTCATATTGAGCGGCACGCGACTCTCGAGCTCGGTGAGCTTGAACAGGCTCTCCATCAGGAGCGCGGGATCGACCGAGCGCGAGCGCGGCTCCAAGACAAGGCGCACGTCCTCGGCGGACTCGTCGCGCATGTCGGCCAGAAGCGGCAGCTTCTTTTCGTTGATCAATTCGGCGATGCGCTCGACAAGCCGCATCTTCTGCACCTGCCACGGAATCTCGGTGACGACGATCAGGTAGGTGCCGCGGCCGGTGTCTTCGGTTTTCCAGCGCGCCCGCACGCGAAACGAGCCGCGCCCGGTGGCGTAGGCTTCGGCAATGGCCTCGGGCGGATCCACCACCAGCCCGCCGGTCGGAAAATCCGGTCCCGGAACGTCTTTGAGCAGCGTCTTCGAGCGCGCGTTCGGCTGCTCGATAAGATAAAGCGCGGCATCGCACAGCTCGGCGACATTATGCGGCGGGATCGACGTCGCCATGCCGACCGCGATGCCCTGGGCGCCGTTGGCGAGCAAATTGGGAAATGCCGCCGGCAACACCGCCGGCTCCTGCATCACCCCGTCATAGCTCGGGCGAAAATCGACGGCATCCTCGTCGATACCGTCGAGGAGTAACCGCGCCACTTCCGTCATGCGCGCTTCGGTGTAGCGGTAGGCGGCGGCATTATCGCCGTCAATATTGCCGAAATTGCCCTGGCCGTCGACCAGCGGATAGCGCGAGGCAAAATCCTGCGCCAGCCGGACCAGGGCGTCATAGATGGCCTGATCGCCATGCGGATGAAAATTACCCATCACGTCGCCGACGATTTTGGCAGATTTTTTGAACGCCGCGCCGGGGTCGAGGCGGAGAAGCCGCATGCCGTAAAGGATGCGCCGGTGCACCGGCTTAAGCCCGTCGCGCGCGTCCGGCAGCGCGCGGTGCATGATGGTGGAGAGCGCATAAGCGAGATAGCGCTCTTCCAAAGCCTCGCGCAGCCCGATGTCCTGCACGCCAGTCGGCTCGGCGGGAATCACCTTCTTATTCATGGATCTGAGCGCTACCCCTATTGCTGTGTCTGAACAAGGGAGCCGAGCGCGGCGACAAAGCGGGCGCGCGCCTCCGGCACCGGGAGGCCACGCGGCGCGAAGGCGTGGCGATCGAGAAAGAAGCCAGTCAGCGCAAAGGCGTCGGCGAGATCTTGTACCGATTCCGGGCTACCCTCCATGTGCAAAAACGCCGGCAACCGCATCAGGCGGTCGCGATAGGCTTCGCCGCCGCTGCGCGACACGGCGCGCCCGGAGCGAGGCGAGACATAGACCAGATCGTCAGTCACGCCGGTTGCCGCACAGGACGAGAGATCAAGGCCAAACCCAAGCTCTGCCAAGAAATTCAGCTCGAAACGGGCGATCATCGGCGCCGCGGCTTGCGGATCGTGCAGGCAATCCAGAATCGCCTCCAGCGCCGCAAAAATCGCCGGATGCGACTCCCGTTCGGCCAACAGCCGGCACAGACCAGCGAGGTGAATGACGCCATGCACGGCGTGCGCCGATGCAAGATACCGGGCTGTGCGCAGAATGAGCGGCTCGACCGTGTAATGGCCGAGATGCTCGTCCAGCCGCGCCCGCCATGTGGCGTCGAGCCCATTGCCCGGCTGCAGCACGCCCCGCAACCGCGTGCCGGTGCCGCCGCGGACCAGACCGAGGTGACGGCCATGCGCGCGCGTCATCAATTCGAGAATGACGCTCGATTCGCCGTGGCGCTTGACGCCGAGCACGATGCTTTCATCGGTCCACTGCATGGGGCCGTCATTCCCGAGTCACCACCATATAATCACTGCGCTTCATCCGGAATGGCGCCTACTCCTTCGGAAATTCCAGCCCCATTTCCCGGTAGCGCTCCGGATCGTCGCCCCAGCCTTCGCGCACTTTGACGTGCAGAAAGAGATGCACCGGCTGCTCGATGGCTTTGGCGATGTCGGCGCGCGCCGCGGCGCCGATCGCCTTGATGGCTTGGCCACCCTTGCCGAGCACGATTTTGCGCTGGCTGTCGCGCTCGACATAAATGGTCTGCTCGATGCGCACCGCGCCGTCTCTCAATTCCTTCCAGACCTCGGTCTCGACGGTCGACTGATACGGCAATTCCTGGTGCAGCCGCAGATAAAGCTTTTCCCGCGTAATTTCGGCGGCGAGCTGGCGCAGCGGCGCATCCGAGATCTGATCTTCCGGATAAAGCCACGGGCCCGGCGGGACATGCCCGGCGAACCAGTCTTTGAGAGCGGTGACACCGTCGCCCGAGCGCGCCGAGATCATAAACGTGGCGGCGAAGCTTGCTTTGTCGTTGAGCGTCTGCGTGAGCGTGAGCAGCGTGGGCTTGTCGACCAGGTCGACCTTATTGAGCACCAGTACCTTGGGCGCGCGCACATCGCCGATCAGGCGCAGGATCGCCTCGTCGTCGTCCTTGACGCCCTTCTTGGCGTCGATCACGAGCGCGACGACATCGGCATCGGCCGTGCTCGCCCAGGCACTGCCGACCATGGCGCGGTCGAGCCGGCGGCGCGGTGAAAAGATTCCCGGCGTATCGACGAAAATGAGCTGGGCCGGGCCCGCGATGGCGATGCCGCGGATCAGCGCGCGCGTCGTCTGCACCTTGGGCGTGACGATCGAGACCTTGCTGCCGACGAGCGCGTTAAGCAGCGTCGATTTACCGGCGTTCGGCGCGCCGATCAGTGCGACAAAGCCGGCGCGCTTGTCGGCTTCAGCCGGCTCAGCCATTGCGTTGCGTCGCGCGGACGCCCTCGCGCGCCAGCATGGCCGCCGCGGCAGCCTGTTCCGCGGCGCGCTTCGAACTGCCTGAGCCTTCGGCCGGCGCCAGCGCGGGCAGCTGAACGGCGACCCGGAATTCCGGATTGTGATCGGGCCCGGAGCGGGCAATCTCGCGATAGGCCGGTGTCGGAAGGCCACGCGCCTGCGCCCATTCCTGCAACACGGTTTTTGGATCGCGCAGCGGCGGCGCGGTGGCTTTGAGCCGCACCTCCCACAGGCGCTCCACCAATCCTTCGGCGGCCTTGTAGCCGCCGTCGAGATAGACCGCCCCGATCAGCGCCTCGCAGACATCGGCGAGGATCGCAATGCGCGAGCGGGCGCCGGCATTGGCTTCCGAGGCGCCGACCCGCAATGCGGTGCCGAGATCGACGGAGCGCGCAATCTCGTAGCAGGTCTCCTTGCGCACCAGGTCGGCCAGTCGGCGAGACAGTTCGCCCTCGTCGGCTTTGGGATAGGCGCGGTACAGCATGTCGGAAATGACCAATCCCAGCACGTGGTCGCCGAGGAACTCCAGCCGCTGATAGCTGTTGGCGCGATTGCCGCCCCGCAACGCCGAAATATGGGTGAGCGCGCTCTCCAGCATCGCGGCATCTTCGAAGTGATAGCCGATACGGGTTTCAAGGTCGGATGCCGCGCGCTTGCGCCGGCGCTGCAGCGGCGTCGCTTTGGGCTCGGCCTTCTTGGCGTGGGAAGCTTTGCCGTCGGCGCCTTTCGCGTCCGGGCCTTTTGCTTCCGCGCTTTTGGTTTCGGCCGGCTTTGGCGCGACGACTGCCGCATTGCGCGCTGCGGCGGCCGGCTCGCTTTCTATGGCAGGCTTTTTTTTCTTGCGGCCGCTCATCGTACCAGGGTGAACAGCCGGTTCCAGCGCACCGCCCAGGGCCAACGCCATATCTCCCATGCATGGGTGTCGTCGCGGATCGAGAAGAAGATGATCTGTGCCCGGCCGATGAGATTCTCGTACGGCACGTAGCCGACCTGGCTGAGCACGCGGCTGTCGGTCGAGTTGTCGCGGTTGTCGCCCATCATGAAATAGTGATCGGGCGGCACGGTGTAGACCGGCGTATTATCGTAGAAGCCGTTATCGGTGAGATCGATGGTGGTGTAGCTGACGCCGTTCGGCAGCGTCTCGCGAAAGCGCTTGACGCGCTGAACGACGCCGTCGTCGTCGGTGACGAAGTCGTCGATGCGCTCGCGCTTGACCGGCGTGCCGTTGATGTTGAGCACGCCGTCGATCATCTGGATGTGGTCGCCGGGCAGTCCGACAAGCCGCTTGATGTAGTCGATGCTGTCGTCCTTCGGCAGCCGGAATACCACCACGTCGCCACGATTCGGCTGCGATCCGAAAACACGGCCCGAGAAGAGGTCCGGCGAGAACGGCAAGGAATAATGCGTGTAGCCGTAGGAATATTTGGAAACGAACAAATAATCGCCGACCAGCAGCGTCGGGATCATCGAGCCGGACGGAATGTTGAAAGGCTGAAACAGAAACGTCCTGATGACGACGGCGATGATCAGGGCGTGGAAGACCACGCGCACCGTTTCGGCGAAGCCCCCTTCTTTCCGCTTCGATCCTGTCTGCACGCTCATCGGCCCATCGTCCCGCATGTCCTGTGCCCCGCCGGCGCCGTTGTAGCCTTTGCAACGGCAGCAAAGCAATTGCGCGGCAACGTGGCCGCGGCGGCCGCCCGTTCAAATTTAACA
Organism: Xanthobacteraceae bacterium; assembly: GCA_036267435.1. GTDB lineage: Bacteria > Pseudomonadota > Alphaproteobacteria > Rhizobiales > Xanthobacteraceae > BOG-931. Next base: position 22,770 of record DATAWA010000125.1, read on the forward strand.
AGCAATTTCATAGGCTTAATTAAGGTCATTCAGGCGAGAGGAAATTTTCATCGGCCGGTCAGCGACAATTGGGCACCGACCCTAGCCTTGCATGGGAATCGCCGAGATCACCACAAAGGCGTGCGCCATGGGACCTTCGTCGGTGATGGTGACATCGATCCGCGCCTCGTGGCCCGCCGGGGTGATCGCCTGCAGCCGGCGCTTGGCGCCCCCGGTCAGCTCCATGGTCGGCCGGCCGCCCGGGAGATTGACGACACCGAGATCGCGCCACCAGACGCCGCGGCGAAAGCCGGTGCCGAGCGCCTTGGCGCAGGCCTCCTTGGCGGCAAAGCGCTTGGCATAGGTCTCGATGCGGTTGCGCCGCTTATCGGCCTTGGCGCGCTCAATCGGCGTGAAGATGCGGTCGAGGAAACGTTCGCCATGGCGTTCGATGACCTTGGCGATGCGCCGCGCGTCGGTGATGTCGGAACCGATTCCCAGAATCATGCCGCACCGCCGCTGCGCGCCCGGCCGCGATCCATGGCCGAGCGTATCTGCCGCACAGCGTCCGGCAGGCCGCCGAAGATCGCCTCGCCGATCAGGAAGTGGCCGATATTGAGCTCGACGATGTCATCAAGCGCGGCAATTTTTTCGGCGGTGACAAAATCGAGGCCGTGGCCGGCATGAACTTCGAGACCGGCGTTCCTGGCCTGGGCCGCGCCGCGCACGATACGGTCGAATTCCGCGGCCGCGGAGGCGCCATCGCCGCCGGCAAGCGCGTCGCACCAGGCCCCGGTGTGTATTTCGATGACCGGAGCTCCGATGGCTCTCGCCGCCTCGATCTGCGCCGGCTCGGCGGCGATAAACAACGACACCCGGATACCGGCCGCTGCAAGCTCGGCGACCGCGCCGCGCAGGGATTCGCGCTGTCCGGCGGCGTCGAGGCCGCCTTCCGTGGTTCGCTCGGCGCGCCGCTCGGGCACGATGCAGGCGGCATGCGGTTTTAGCTTGCAGGCGATGCCGACCATTTCGGCCGTCGCCGCCATTTCCAGATTGAGCGGCTTTTTGATCCGCGCCTTCAGCCGAACGATGTCGTCGTCGAGGATGTGGCGGCGATCTTCGCGCAGATGCGCGGTGATGCCGTCGGCACCGGCCGCGATCGCCAGTTCGGCGGCTTTGACCGGATCGGGATGATGGCCGCCGCGCGCATTGCGCACGGTGGCGATGTGGTCGACATTGACGCCGAGGCGGATAGCAGATGCGGTCATGTCGGTATCTTATTCGACCTGTTGGCGACCACCGTTTTATTGAATTGCCACTTATCCATTCACGCGCTCGGCGTTGGCGACCACTTTCTTGGCCCTCAGTTGCGAGACGATCGAAGTGAGGTGCTTGAGATTGTAAACCTCGAGATCAATGGTCAGCTCGGTGAAATCCGGCGACTGCCGCGTCATTTTTATGTTGTCGATATTGCCGTCGTGCTCGGCGATGACCTGCGCGATCTGCGCCAAGGTGCCGGGGGAATTGACCGACTGCACGGCGAGCTGCGCCGGAAACCGCTGCGGCAGCTTGTCGTCGACGTCCCAGCGCACGTCGAGCCAGCGTTCCGGTTCGTCCTCGAACGCTTTGAGCGCGTCGGATTGGATCGGATAGATGGTTATCCCCTCCCCGGCAGTCATGATGCCGACGATCCGGTCGCCCGGCACGGCGCCACCTTTGGGCGCAAACCGCACCGGCAAGTCGCTGTTGATGCCGCGGATCGGAATCGCCGGACCATCCTCGCCGGCGCTCGGCACCTTGAACTTCAAGGCGCGCGCGAATTTCAATCCGAACCAGCCGCTTTCCGACTTGGGCATCACTGGCGCCACACGCTCGTCCTTGTAGTCGGGATACATCGCGCGGGCGACGTCGGAAGCTTTCATCTCGCCGCGGCCAACCGCCGACATCACGTCGTCGATCGAAGCACGCGCGAGCCGGGGCAAGGCGCCTTGCAGCTTTTCGTCGGAGTAATCGATCTTGGCGCGCTGACACAGCCGCTCGACCATGCGGCGGCCGAGCCCGGCATATTGGCTGCGGACCGAGTCGCGGGTGGCGCGCCGGATGGCATCGCGCGCCTTTCCCGTCACAACGATGGATTCCCAGGCGCTCGGCGGCGCGGTCTGCGCCTTCGAGGTCAGGATCTGCACCTCGTCGCCGTTCTGCAGCGGTGCGCTGAGCGGGCCGATCTTGCCGTTGATCTTGGCGCCGATCGCCATATTGCCGACATCGGTATGCACCGCGTAAGCGAAATCGATCGGCGTGGCGCCGCGCGGCAACGCGATCAGCTTGCCTTTCGGGGTGAAACAAAACACCTGGTCATGGAACAATTCGAGCTTGGTGTGCTCCAGGAACTCCTCGGGGTCGGAGCCTTCGGCCAGAAGCTCGATGGTGTGGCGCAGCCACGCATAGGCGCCCGATTCGCGCACCAGCTGCTCGGTCGGCGAGCCTTGCTCGTCCTTGTACAGGGGATGCGCGGCGATGCCGTATTCCGCGATCCGATGCATCTCGCGGGTCCGAATTTGCAGCTCGACCCGCTGCCGGCCCGGGCCGATCACGGTGGTGTGGATCGAGCGGTAATCGTTCTGCTTCGGCGTCGAGATGTAGTCTTTGAAACGTCCTGGAACGACCGGCCAACTGGTATGGACGATGCCGACCGCCTGATAGCACTCGGGAAGGCCGCCGACGACGACGCGGAAGCCAAAAATGTCCGATAGCTGCTCGAAACCGACCGCCTTGCGCTCCATCTTGCGCCAGATCGAATAAGCGCGCTTGCGGCGGCCGCTGACCTCGGCGGCGATACCCCGATCGGCGAGTTTCTTGGTGAGCTGCTGCTCAATTTCCGTGATCCATTCGCTCGATCGCTCGGTGAGCGTCTCAAGCCGCTCGCTGAGCACCCGGTAGGCGTCCGGATTGAGTTCGTGGAACGCCAAATCCTCCAGCTCCTCGCGCATCTCCTGCATGCCCATGCGGCCGGCGAGCGGCGCATAGATGTCGAGCGTCTCTTCGGCGGTGCGCCGGCGCGCCTCGGGCGGCCGATGCGCCAGCGTTCGCATATTATGCAGCCGGTCGGCGAGCTTGATCAGCAATACCCGGACGTCGTCGGCGATGGCGAGGAGCAGCTTGCGCAGGTTCTCGGCCTGCTTGGCCTCGCGGGAAACGAGCTCGAGGCGCTTCAATTTCGTCAGCCCCTCGACCAAGAGCCCGATCTCGTGGCCGAACAGGCGGTCGATTTCGGCGCGGGTGGCGTCGGTGTCCTCGATGGTGTCGTGCAGCAACGCCGCCGCGATAGTGGCGTCGTCGAGCTTGAGCTCGGTCAAAATCGCGGCGACTTCGAGCGGATGCGAGATATAGGGATCGCCGGAAGCCCGCTTCTGCTCGCCATGGGCGCGCATGGCATAGACATAGGCGCGATTAAGCAGGTCTTCGTTGGCCTTGGGATTGTATTCTTTGACCCGCTCGATGAGGTCGTACTGCCGCATCCGGCGCGGCTTGCGCGGCGCTTTCGGCGGCGGGGTGTCCTCGAGCGGGACCAGATTGGGTGCGCGCGCCGGCGCCAGCCGGGTTCTCGGCTGGTTCTGCATCCGCGGCAGATCGATCGGCGAGCGCGCCATGACGGCCCTTTGGCGATAGTTCGGCGGCCGGCCCCGCGCTTCAGAGTCGGCTCCATTACAAGGATATCATGCAGGCGCGCGAGCGCTACAAGCCGCTCCGCAGCCAATCGAAATGAAGCTAAGGCGGCTACGACCGCCGGCCTCGCCGATCTTGGTTAAAAGCGCAATGGGAAGTGGGACGCCGAACGCTGCAAAACCGGCCGGCCTATTCCTCTTCGTCGCCCGCGTCGGGCTCCGGCTGGCTTGCCGGCGGGGTCAGACCCTCCAGGCCCTTGAGCAGCTCTTCCTCGGACATGCGGTCGGTGGTGACGTCGGTATCGTCGGCGTCGACGCCGGTGCCCGGTGCCCCGATGAGCGGCACGGTCTCCGGCTCGGGCTCGTCAACCTCGACATATTTCTGCAGGGAGTGGACAAGCTCCTCCTTGAGGTCCTCCGGAGACACCGCCTCGTCCGCGATCTCGCGGAGCGCGACCACCGGATTCTTGTCATTGTCCCGTTCGACCACGATCTGCGCGCCGGACGAAATCATACGGGCGCGATGGCCGGCCAACAGGACCAGGTCGAACCGGTTTTCCACCTTGTCGATGCAGTCTTCAACGGTGACGCGGGCCATAGGGTATTCCTTAGGGTTGTCCGGCTAGGTCAGGGAGCCAAGTTCCAGGGAGTCAGGTTTTAGGGAGCCAAGTTAAGGTCTGTCCGGCAGGGCTATCCTGCGTCCCGCAACGGGACGTTGTCCACAATATGGCGGTTAGGTATCTTCCCCGACCACAAAGCGCAAGTCCGATTTTAACATGCGTAATCTGCCCGGCGCGGCGCCTTGGTTCCCGCCTTTGCGGCTTGCGGGCTTTGCTGCGGCAGCCCAGATACTGTCGTGATAATTAACTTGGCGACGCCATTCGGCTCTGTTACCGAAAAATTCGGAAACGCGCTCGCGAGGTTCCGAATCATACTTTCGGAAGCGCCGCGACGGCGTGCCGCAAGTCGTTTCGCGCCGCTAAAGCTTGCCACGGCATAATGTGTCGGTAGTACTTTGTGGCGACAACGACTTCGACCGTCGAACGTTTCCGATGGCGAAACGCTCATTTAAAAACGCCGGTATCGTTTCATTGATTGCAGCGAGCCGGTTTTATCACCAGACGAGAGCACCATGCCGACACAAAACGAAAAAATCGCGCTCTTTATCGACGGCGCCAATCTCTATGCCACGGCGAAATCCCTTGGCTTCGACATCGATTACAAGCGGCTTTTGCGCGAGTTCCAGTCGCGCGGCTACCTGGTGCGCGCTTTCTACTACACGGCCGTGATCGAAGATCAGGAATATTCGTCGATCCGGCCTTTGATCGATTGGCTCGACTACAACGGCTATACGGTGGTCACCAAGGCGACCAAGGAGTTCGTCGACCAGACCGGCCGGCGCAAGGTCAAAGGCAATATGGACATCGAACTCGCGGTCGATGCCATGGAGCTCGCGCCGCATCTCGATCAGATGGTGCTGTTCTCGGGCGACGGCGACTTCACCAAACTGGTCGAAGCGGTGCAGCGCCGCGGCGTTCGCGTCATCGTGATCTCCACGATCTCGACCCAGCCGCCGATGGTCGCCGACGAATTGCGCCGTCAGGCCGATCAGTTCGTCGACATTGTCGAGCTGCAAAACAAGATCGGCCGCGATCCCGGCGAACGGCCGGCGCGAGAACCGCGCGAAGGCATGCGTGAGCCGCGGGGCGAGCCGCGCCACACTCCGCAATTCCTGCAGCGCAGTCCGACCGCAAGCCGCGTCGAGGTCGAGGAAGACGAGTTCGAAGACGAATAACCGGCCTCACCGGCGCGGCGCGATAGAGGATTAGTCATGGCGCAACGCGTGGCGCGCCCGAGCGGGATGCCTGGCCGCGATTGCCCACGCTGCCCGCGTCTGGTCGCTTTTCGCAAGACGTGGCGGGAGTGCGAGCCGGCCTGGTTCAATGCGCCGGTCGATTCGTTCGGCCCGCTCGATGCAAGCTTGCTGATTGTCGGACTGGCTCCCGGCTTGCGCGGCGCGAACCGCACCGGCCGGCCGTTCACCGGCGATTATGCCGGCGATTTGCTCTACGCCACGCTGCTCGAGTTCGGCCTCGCCCGCGGCACTTACCGCGCCGATCCCGACGACGGTCTTGAGCTTGTCGATTGCCGCATCACCAATGCGGTGCGGTGCGTGCCGCCGGAAAACAAGCCGACGCCGCAGGAGATCACCACCTGCCGCGATTTTCTCGCCGCCACCATCAAGGAAATGCCGCGGCTTCGAGCGGTGATGGCGCTCGGCCGCATCGCGCATGACACCTTCGTGGCGACCAGCGGCGCGCGGCGATCCGAGCATCCGTTTGGTCACGGCCGCAGCCACCAGCTCGGCGCCCTGACGCTCGTCGATAGCTATCACTGCTCGCGCTACAACACCAATACCGGCGTGCTCACCCCGCAGATGTTCCGCGACGCCGTCGGTGCGGCGTTTCGCGCGGCGCAAGCGCCCGCCGGCGCGGACTTGGACGCAAGCCATCAGGCGTAGGACATGAACTCCATCAGTGAGCCGTCGGGATCGCGGAAATAGACGCTGGTGCCGGGCCCCTTGGCGCCGAACCGCTGCATCGGTCCGCTCTCGATGGCGACGCCGTAGCGCTTGAGATGGGCCACCGCGTCGCCGATCGGTCCCATCCATTCGAAGCACAGGTCGCTGTTGCCGGGCGCGACCGGAAGCCGGGCAACCTCCGCAGGCTTGACGCCGGGCCCGTGCACGTTGAGCTGCTTGTCGCCGAAGCGATAGGCATAGCCCGTGGGCCGCGCGACCAGCTCGGCGCCGAGCACGCTCGTATAGAACGCGTTCGAACGCTGCCAATCGGTGACGTGGATGACGCAATGATCGAGCCTGGTCGGGACGGCCATGACAGCACCTTTCAACCTTTTTGCCGCAGCAGGCGGCCGCGCTCGCGCTCCCACGAACGTTTCTTTTCGGTGTCGCGCTTGTCGTAAAGCTTCTTGCCGCGCGCCAAAGCGAGCTCGACCTTGGCGCGGCCGCGCTCGTTGAAATAAAGCTTCAGCGGCACGAGCGTCATACCTTCGCGCTCGACCGCGCCGGCGAGCTTGTCAATCTGGCGGCGATGCAGCAAAAGCTTGCGCGGCCGCTTCGGCGCGTGATTGAAGCGGTGCGCCTGCTGGTATTCGGGAATATTCGAGTTGATCAGCCAAATTTCACCGCCCCGGGAATCGGCATAGGATTCGGCGATGGTGGCTTTGCCCAGGCGCAGCGACTTGACCTCGGTGCCGGTCAACGCAACGCCGGCCTCAAAGGTCTCATCGATGAAATAATTGAACCGCGCCTTGCGATTGTCGGCGACGACGCGAAGCTTGCGTTCGGGCTTTGCCGCCACGGTATGACCTCTGCGCTCAGCGGCTCTTAAGCAGGTCGCGGATCTCGCTCAGGAGCTTGACCTCCGGCGACGGCGCGGGCGCAGCCGCAGCCGGCGCGGGCTTTTGCAGGCGATTGATGCCCTTGATCGCCAAAAACAGGACCCAGGCGATGATCAGGAAATTGATCGCAAGCGTCACGAAATTGCCCCAGGCGAGCACCGCGCCCTGTTTTTTTGCCTCCGCAAGCGAGGTCGCCGTGACTTTGGCCGACAACGGAAGGAAGTAGTTGGAGAAATCGAGGCCGCCCGTGACCGCTCCGATCAGCGGCATGATGATGTCGTTGACCAGCGAATTGACAATGGCGCCGAAGGCAGCGCCGATGATGACGCCGACGGCCAGATCGACGACGCTGCCGCGCATGGCGAATTTCTTGAATTCTTCAAGCATTGATCCCTCTCGAACAGCGGAGATTGCCATTTCCGCCCGTCCCCGCGAGGCGGGAACCCACACCGGATTCCCGCACGCGCGGAAATGAGTGGTGTGCGGCCGTTCCTAATTGATGAGGCCGGCGTGCACCATGGCCTCGCGCACCGCGGCCTGCGCCCTGTCGCTTGCCGGCACCATCGGCAGTCGCAGCGTATTGGCGCATTTGCCGATCAGCGACAAAGCATATTTGGCCGGCGCCGGACTCGTTTCGACGAACAGATTGATGTGCAGCGGCGCCAGCTTGTCCTGTAATTTCAGCGCCGCGGCAAAATCGCCGCGCAAGCAGGCGGCTTGAAATTCCGCGCACAGCCGCGGCGCCACGTTCGAGGTCACCGAGATGCAGCCGTGTCCGCCGTGGGCCATGAATCCAAGCGCCGTGATGTCCTCTCCGGACAATTGATTGAAATCATCGCCCATCGCCGCGCGCTGTTGGGTGACACGCGCCATGTTGGCGGTGGCGTCCTTGACGCCGGCGATGTTCTTAAGCTCATACAGCCGGACCATGGTTTCGACGGACATGTCGATCACCGAACGGCCCGGAATATTGTAGATGATGACCGGGATGCCGATGGCGTCGTTGATCGCCCTGTAGTGCGCGTAGAGGCCGTCCTGAGTCGGCTTATTGTAATAGGGCGTGACCACGAGCACGGCGTCCGCGCCCGCCGTCTCGGCGTGGCGCGACAGATCGATCGCCTCCTTGGTCGAATTGGAGCCGGCGCCGGCGATCACGGGCACACGGCCGCGCGCCTGATCGACGCACCACTCCACCACCTGCTTGTGCTCGTCGTGCGACAGCGTCGGGCTCTCGCCGGTGGTGCCGACCGGCACGAGCCCATTGGTGCCCTCGGCGATCTGCCAATCGACGAGCTCGCGGAACGCTTTCTCGTCGACCGAGCCGTTCTTGAACGGGGTGACGAGCGCAGTGAAAGAGCCTCGAAAACGGGTCTTGGCGGCCATGACACGATCCACGAAACGGTCTGAGTAAACGATCTGAAGCGGGCTTTGGCCGGCACCCAACAATCATGGCGCCAACGGCCGCGCCCCGCCTGCGCATAGATATCGGGTCGCGGCCGGGCTTGAAAGCCCCTTCACGACCGCGTTTTTCCCGCTCGGCGTGGCCACTCCCCCGCGTCCGCCCAGCTTTCAGCCCCGCTTTCGCCGCAAAACTGTAAAATGTCCCGGTGGCTTGCGAAGGTTAGCAATTCTTCAACCGACCCGGCGGAAGAGAATCTCTAGTAAGGTGGCGACCAACCCACCGGGAGGGACCGTGCCGGGATTCCGTACCGTCTTGCTGGTGGCCGGCGTTGCCGTGCTGATGGCGAACGCCCAGGCCAAGCCGCTGTCGGGGCCAGTTCCACTGCCGCGGCATCGGCCGGCGATCAAGGGAGAGAAAGAGCGTTACGCGGCGCCAAAGGCGCCGGCGCAGCGATCGGGTCACGCTGTGCCTTTGTCAATCGCGCCGGCGCTGGTCGTGACCAGACCGGGCGAGCCCCCCGAGGGTCCGGCAGCGGCGCGGCTGGACGCCGTGGTGCCGCAGGGTCCGGTTTTGGCGCCGTCCGAGGGCCAAGTCCCGCCCTTCCCCACGACAACGGCAACTGCGACATCGCCTTTGGATCTGACGGCCGTGAAGCAGGCCATCGATCTCGTGCGCAAAAACCAGCAAGGCCAGGCGACCGATCTCGAACGCAGCATTGCCGATCCGGTCGCCCGCAAGCTCGTGGAATGGGTGATCCTGCACGGCGAAGATGGCTCGAGCGATTTTTCGCGCTACGCCGCCTTTCTCTCCGCCAATCCGAGCTGGCCGGGCATGACCACCATGCGGCGCCGGGCGGAAGCGGTGCTGTGGCAGCAACAGGTTGAGCCGCAAACGGTCATCGACTTCTTCCGGACCGAGCCGCCGCACACCGCCAAGGGGCATTTCGCGCTGGCGCGGGCATTGCTCGCGCGCGGCGACGTCGCCGGCGCCGCAGCGTCTTTGCGCCAGGCCTGGCGCAACGACGGCTTCTCCGCGGATATGGAAGAACAGGCGCGACAAGATTTCTCCGGCTTGATCACCAGCGCCGACGACGAAGTACGCATGCAGGCACGGCTCTACGCCGGCGACGACGATGCCGGTCTGCGCGCGGCCCATCATCTTGATCCGACTGAACTCGCCATCGCCAAGGCGCGCGCCGCCGTGATCAATCAGGCCGGCAATGCCGCTGCGCTGCTCGAGGCGGTGCCGGAAGCGGCGCGACACGATCCGGGTTACATGTTCAGCCGCATCCAATGGCTGCGCCGGGCCGACAAGATCCCGGAAGCGGCGCAATGGCTCAATGCGGTGCCGCGCGATCCCGCCGCCCTCATCGATGTCGATCAGTGGTGGGTCGAGCGGCGGCTGGTTTCGCGCAAGCTGCTCGATCTCGGCGATTTCAGGCTCGCCTACGAGGTCGCCAATGGCGCCGCGCCGCCGCAGAACGAGAACTCTCGCGCCGAGCAGCAATTTACCGCCGGCTGGATCGCGCTGCGCTTCCTGCGGCAGCCGGCCATAGCGCTCGTCCATTTCGCCCGCATCGCCGATGGCGTGTCGAATCCGATCACGCTGTCGCGCTCGTTCTACTGGCAGGGCCGCGCCGCCGAGGCGATGGGGCGCGGGCAGGACGCCCGGGCCTATTACCAGGAGGCCGCCCGCTATCCGACGGCCTATTACGGCCA